>NZ_JAGQEG010000066.1 GCF_018305005.1 Collimonas silvisoli | reverse complement strand
GGCGCCGGATTTTTGGGCCAGCGCCTGGCGCGCAGCCTGCTCAAGCAAGGCAGCTTGCCGGACCGTGACGGCCAGCTGCAAACCATCAGCAAGATCCTCCTGGTCGATGTGGTCGCCGCTAACGGTTTCGACGATGCGCGTATCGAGCAAGTCACCGGCGACATCACTGACAGCGCGTTGCTGGAACGCGTGATCACGCCGCAGACGGCAGCGATCTTTCACCTGGCGGCGATTGTCAGCGGCCAGGCTGAAGCCGATTTCGATCTCGGCATGCGTATCAACCTGGATGCCTCGCGCTTGTTGCTGGAACGCTGCCGCGCCTGCGCGCACGTGCCGCGGGTAATTTTCACCAGTTCGGTGGCGGTATTCGGCGGCGTGTTGCCGGCCGTGGTGCAAGACGACACCGCGCTCAATCCGCAATCTTCCTACGGCACGCAAAAGGCGATTGCCGAATTGCTGCTCAACGACTTCAGCCGCAAAGGTTTTGTCGACGGCCGCGTATTGCGCCTGCCGACCATCAGCGTGCGTCCCGGCAAACCCAACCAGGCTGCTTCGTCGTTTGCCAGCGGCATCATCCGCGAGCCGCTCAACGGCCAGTCCGCCGTCTGCCCGGTAGCGCCGGATGTGCGTTTGTGGCTGCTGTCGCCGCGCAAGGTGATCGCCAGCCTGATCCACGGATATATCTTATCGGCCGAGGCATTGGGCAAGAGCCGCACCATCAATCTACCGGGGATCTCGGTCACCGTGAGCGAGATGATGGCGGCGCTGGAGCGGGTTGCCGGCAAACGGGTCGCGGCACGGGTTGAATGGGCGCACGATCCGCTGATCGACCGCATCATCTCAAGCTGGCCGGGCGCCTGGGACGCCAGCCGCGCCGCCACGCTGGGTTTCGTCGGCGACGCCGATTTCGATGACATTATCCGCGCCTATATCGAGGACGATTTGCCGGCGGCTTGAACCTGCAAGCGCTAGTTGCGATGCGCCGGCGAACTTCCGCATGTCTTTTTGACATGCTCCGGCCAGTGCTTATCTTGTGAACCATACGGCAGCGGTACGGTAAGATTGTCACTTTATGACTTTTGCCAAGCCGACATGAAGACCAGCTTTTTTCAGCCCATGGAGCGTTTGCTTATGGGCTTGCTATTTTGCTTGCTGTTGGCAGCTAACTCTTCGGCTTACGCGGCGACTGCGGCAGCGGCAGCCGCCAGCAGCGCCAGCACCCCGCCGGCTTCTGCGCCGGCGCCATCCGCGCTGGATTCACTGTCCAAGGTCCTGCAAAGCAATCCCGCCACCGGCAGCCTGGTGGCCACCCTGATCCAGGCGGAGCAGCAGAACAGCAAGGCGTCGCCGGCGCAAAAGGGTTTTATCGGGCTGATTTCCAACAGCCTCGACACCTTCCAGACACATTTGCATCAGGTAGTCACGCCGGAAAAATACTGGAAGCAGCAGTTCTCTCTGGCCTGGCAAGACTTGTCGACCATACTTGAGCGCCAGGATTCGGAGAGCGGACTGCAGGTGCTGGTCAACTTCTTCGAAATGCTGGCCTTGTTCAGCGTGGTCGCCACGGCCTTGTACTATATCGGCAGGCGGGTGCACCAGCACTTCAAAGTCGACACAAAACTGCCGCCGGACCCCAGCATCAAGGAATTGCTGCTGTATATCCTGCGCCATATTGCACCGATACTGCTGGCGCTGGTGCTGGAAATCTCGGTAGTGGTCAGCCTGGAATCTTCGCAAGGACCGTCGCTCGGACGGACGCTGGCCACCGTGCTGCTGTATACCCTGATCGGCGCGCGTTTGTTTCAGGCGGTATGCGCCATCATTTTTTCGCTGTGGCATGGCGGCCACCGCAGGGTCGCCGTGCATATCCTGTATCAGCGCGCCTTTGGCTTGCTGTATGTGATCGGCTGCGCCGGCTGGCTGGGCGATGCGCTGGATAATCCGCAAGTCAACCAGATCATCGGCGTCCATCTGTCCGACACGGTAGCAACGCTGTCGAGCCTGATCGCGGCGCTGCTGGGCGGCTGGTTCGCTTTGCGGTTCCGGCGGCCGGTGGCGCATATCATCCGCAACCGGCCGCTGGCAGTGCGCCACGCTCATCCGGCGCGCATGGAAACACTGGAGGTGATCGCCGCCTTCTGGTACGTGCCGGTACTGCTGCTGAGCCTGAGCGTCAGCGTTGCCACCATCCTCGATCTGTCGAGCAGCAATTCGGCGCTGAATCACGCCTTGGGCAGCGCCGCCTTGCTGATCGCGATGTTTTTTATCAGCGCGCTGCTGCGGCGTGTACGCAACCGCAAGTCGTCTCCGGTGGCGGCACGCCGCCAATCGCCATACATTCAGCGCCTCAGCAATGTCGGCTTCAGCTTGCTGCAGCTGGCCCTGTGGATGGGCTTCTTCGAATTTCTGACCAGGATCTGGGAACACTCGCTGCTGGAATTTGCCGATTCCACCCTGATCGGCCAGATGATCGTCGCCGCCCTTGGCAAGATCGGCGTCACGCTGGTGGTTGCCTGGCTGGTCTGGATCATGCTCGACACCTTCATCCAGGAAGCCATCAACCCGACCCGCAGCAGCCGTTACGCGCGCAAGAATCCAAGCACCCGCATGCGCACCATCCTGCCCTTGCTGCGCAATGCATTGATGCTGCTGATCCTGACCATTACCGTCATCACCACGCTGGCCAACCTCGGCATCAATGTCACGCCGCTGCTGGCCTCGGCCGGAGTAGTCGGGCTGGCGTTCGGTTTTGGTTCGCAATCGCTGGTCAAGGATCTGATCACCGGCGTCTTCATCCTGATGGAAGATTCGATGTCGGTCGGCGACTGGGTCGACGTCGGCAACGGCCATGCCGGCACGGTGGAAAACCTGACTATCCGCACGGTCCGTCTGCGCGATAGCAACGGCTCGGTGCATAGCGTGCCGTTTTCGCAAATCACGGCAATCAAGAACGATTCGCGCGAATACACTTACGCCACGCTCAAGCTGAGCATCACCCACGATTCAGATGTCGACCAGGCGCTGCGCCTGATGCGCGAAACCGGCGCCGAGATGCTGGAAGACCGGCGCTTGCGGCGGCTGCTGCTGCAGCCTATCGAGATCTACGGGGTCAATAGTTTCGATTTGAACGGCGTGGCGCTGCTGGCCGGCATCCGTACTAAACCGCAAACCCAGAATGAAGTCACGCGCGGCTTCAATCTGCGCATCAAGAAAAAGGTGGATGACGATCCGACGGTGCACTTCGCCACTGAATGGGCGAATTTCCCGCTGACCGCGGTGGATGCCGCCGCCGGCAGCCCAACACCAGCAGCGCCTGCGGCCGAAGCAAAAAATTAACCCTGCCTTATTTGATACGGCAGCTTAGCAACCAGTAATATTCAAGCCGCAAGATGCGCAGTTCGCGCGTGATGGGGGCCAGCTTCTTGCGCAGGCCGCTGTCGGTCGGGAAATTTTTCATAACTTCGTAACGCTCACCGTCCGGCAAGGTGCGGAACTGGTAAGTATTGCCTTCCGCATCGGTGCGGGCGATGGGCGTGCTGTTTTCTTCGACGTAGCTGTTATCGATCATCACCAGCAAAATATCCTTGCCCAGTTTTTCACGCAGCTGCGCGATGAAACGCACCTGATCCTGACGCGCTACGTGCGACCACCAGAATCCCAGGAAGCAGGCAGTAAACGGCCGGTCCGGCTGGAAGGTGTTGATGTCTTGCACCGCAAAAGTCGCTTTGCCGGCCGGCAGTTTCTTGGCGTTTGCCAGGGCGATCATTTCCGGATTGATATCGGTGGCGAATACCGATTTCGCCGAGGCGGCGATTTGCTCGGTCCAGAAGCCGGTGCCGCAAGCCAGCTCCAGCACGTCGTGGCCTTCCATCAATTCCTGCACCCGTACCTGCAAGGTCAGCAAATCATCCTGACGCTCCGGGCGCTGGTAAATCTCTTCATAAGTCGAAGCACGTTTGGCGTAGTACGCCACCATATCTGTATTAATCATTTTCCCAACTCATTTTCTAATTTCTTAACTTCGGTTTTTTCTACATTGACGAATGCTGCATTGGCAGCGACTCGATAGCGCTCCGAGAGCGCGTCATATAACGGCGGTGCAAAAAACCGTGACACCCGGCTGGCGATCAAAGCCGTCGCCATCAACGAGATCACCAGGGCATGGCCGTTAATCATTTCCATCACGATCACGAACGCGGTAATCGGCGATTGCGTCACAGCCGCCAGGTAACCCACCATCGCCAGCGCGATCAGCATCGGCAACGAGGTGTGATCGAACAGCTGGTGCAGCAAATTGCCGAAACCGGCGCCGATCGACAACGATGGTGCAAAAATGCCGCCGGGGATGCCGGGCAGATACGACGACACCATCGACGCCATCTTCAAGAATGGGTACAACACCGACAAGTGCTGCTGCCCTTCCAGTACGCCCTTGGCTTCGACATAACCGCTGCCGAAAGTGGCGCCGCCGGCAATCACGCCGATCACCGCCACCAGCAAGCCGCACAAAGCGCCGAAGGCGATTGGACGGCTGCTGCGCAAATGCTGGACCCGGGCCGGACTCCAGCGTTTGGTATTCAATAGCAGCCAGCAAAACATGCCGCCGGCGACACCGGTCAGGACACCGGTAACCAGCACCGCCAGCGCCAGCATGTCGGTCAGTGCACTGTCGATCTGCATGGTGCCGAAATAAGTGTAGTTACCGTTCAAGCCCAGCGCCACCGCGCCGGCAAAAATAATCACGGTAATCACGACACCGCTGGCGCGGCTTTCAAAGCTGCGCGTCAGTTCCTCAATCGCAAACACGATCCCCGCCAGCGGCGTATTGAAAGCTGCCGACAAACCGGCGGCCGCTCCCGCCAGTATCAAACGCCGCTCCAAGGCCGCGCTGGCGCGCGGATAGAGACGCCGCAGATTGAACATCAAGACGGCGCCGACCTGCACCGTAGGGCCTTCACGGCCGATGGTGAAACCGCCCAGGATGCCGACAAAGGAAATGCCGATCTTGCCCGCCATTATCTTCAGCGACAGCAGCGACTGGCCGCGCTTGCTGGTGTCTTCTTCCAGCGTCGCGATCACTTGCGGAATGCCGCTGCCTTCGGCGCCTGGAAAATAACGCCGCGTGGCCCACACGCACAGTGCGCCGATCGCCGGCGTAATAAACAGCGGCAGCCAGAAATGCGACTGCTGCATCGAGCGGAACATGCCAAAACCAACATCCATCAACCAGGCATAGAGCACCGCAATCAAGCCTACCAGTATTGCACCGAGCCATAAAATCCCATATCTGCGCCACGCGCGTCGCACCTGACGCAGCGTCTGATCGGAAAAACTGAGAGGCAGCGGACTCATCGAATTTGGGCGCAAAGACATGATTATAAATTATCGCTGGCCGATTCCCGTAATACTGGCGTGACGCCTGTTATACCGGGAGGCCATGGACAAGATGCAGCGGCCGCAGCAAAATCTCAGCAAGGCGCGTATGATCTTGTGTTTGCAATAATGGCCTGCTACAGGCGATTCCTGCATTTAGTGCCCTGTTTCCTCAACCGGCGGCGCCGCCGATAAACCACAATATGGCCATCCATTCCGCCTCCGCTCATTCGAGCGACCAGGTTTTACCCTTCCGTGAATCCTTGCTTGCCATGCTCGGCATTGCCTTTGTCGTGATGCTGGTAGCGCTGGACTCGACCGTGGTCGGCACCGCGTTGCCGACTATCGTTGCCGAATTAAAAGGTTTTGAGCTGTACGCCTGGGTCGCTACGTCTTATTTGCTGACCTCGGTGATCACCGTGCCTATCTTCGGCCGGCTCGGCGATTACTACGGCCGCAAGCCCTTCGTGCTGGTTTCCATCCTGTTGTTCACCACCGCTTCCATCTTGTGCGGCATGGCCAACAGCATGCTATGGCTGGTGATTGCGCGCGGCTTGCAAGGCGTCGGCGGCGGCATGCTGGTAGGCACCGCGTTTGCCTGCATTCCCGATCTGTTCCCGGGCGCTCACGTGCGCCTGCGCTGGCAAGTGATGATGAGCACGGCGTTCGGCATCGCTACCGCTGTGGGGCCGTCGCTGGGCGGTTTCCTGACACAGTACTGGGGCTGGCGCTGGGTGTTTTATGTGAATCTGCCGGTCGGCGTGCTATCGCTGTTCTTTGTCTATAAATATCTGCCGCATCTGCGCCACACCCATCCGGACGCCAAGATCCGCCTGGACTGGCCGGGCGCGCTGCTAATTACGGCTTCGCTGGGATGTTTGCAATTGTTTGTTGAAATGCTGCCTAAACATGGCTTGTCGCTAGGCATGCTGGGCCTGCTGGCTGCCAGTATCGTGTCTTTCATTGCGCTATGGAAATGGGAACATCACACGCCGCAACCTATCCTGCCGTTCGATTTGCTGTTCGATCCTAAACTGTCGACCTTATTCCTGTTATCGGTGCTGAGCGGGTTTTCCATGTTTTCGCTGATGTTTTACGCGCCTTTGCTGTATCAGGGCGGTTTCGGTCTGTCGCCGCAGGAAGCCGGCCTGCTGATCACGCCGCTGGTCGCCTGCATCATGATCGGCAGCATTTCCAACGGCCGCATCATCACCAAGATCAAGAATCCGAACCTGATGCTGTACATCGGCTTCACATTGCTGGCGCTGTCCTGCCTCGGCGTGGTGATATCCAACCGCTGGACCCCGCATGGCGTGATCGCCGCTTTCATGCTGATAGGCGGGCTTGGCCTGGGCTTCATCTTGCCGAACCTGACCATCTTCATCCAGCAGGAAGCCGGCCGTGAACACCTGGGCATCGCCACCGCGCTGATGCAATCCTTGCGCATGATCGGCAGCATGCTGGGCACCGCGATCATCGGCACATTGATTAATCACATGTACGCAGCCAGCGTGCGCCAGGCGCTGACCGAGGACAAGGCAGACAGCTGGTTCAGCAGTTTTGCCGACCCGCAAATCCTGATCAGCCATGAAACCCAGACCACGGTGCTGGCGCAACTGGCAAGCGCCGGCCATCAAGGCCAGTTGCTGCTGGAAGCCGCGCGCGAGGCGCTGATAGGATCGATTCATATGGGAGTCGGGCTGGCGGTGGCGGTTACCGTGACCGCGCTATGGCTGGTCGGCAAGGTACCGCATATCACTTTGCGCACAAAACCTGAAGCGGCGGTTGTCTCTGAGTAAGCAAGGAGCATCTCAGTCAGTTTTTAACTGCCCCTCACAAACTCTTACATCTCACACTGTATAGAAGCACCTGTATCGCCATCCCGATGGCATTCTGACCTCGTAGTAATTCAAACAGGAAAGAAGGTCAAAATGAAAAAGCTCATCGGACTCGTGGTGCTCGGCATCACCTTGTGTACAGCCGTTAGCGGTTGCGTGATCGTTCCGGCGCATGGGTATGGGTATTACGGCCCCCCTCATCCCTACTACTATCGCTGATAAGTAATTTGTCGACCAAGCAGAAAACAGATTGTGGGCTGGCGCATGCACTCTGCGGGCAGTCAATTGGAGGCAGAGTAATTTTCGCAAACACCCGCGAAAAAAACTCTGACCCCAATTGACTGCTACAGCTCGTACATGTCTTTCTCGCCATTCATCACTTGCTCAATCAGCTTGCGATTCATGGTCGGCGCCAGCAGCTCGATGAAGGTATACACATAGCTACGCAAATAAGCCCCCTGCTTGACCGCCGCCCGCGAGATATTGGTGCCGAACAGATGCCCAACCGAAATCGAGCGCAAACCGACATCGCGTTCCGCATCGAACGCCATGCCGGCAATAATCCCCACCCCCATGCCCAGCTCGACATAGGTCTTGATGACATCGGCGTCGATCGCCTCCAGCAACACATCCGGCTTCAGGTTGCGCAAGGCGAAAGCATGATCGATCTTGGTCCGGCCGGTGAACGCGCTATCGTAGGTAATCAGCGGAAACGCAGCGATTTCTTCCAGCGTGATCGCCTTCGACTGCAGCAAGGGATGATCGGGCGGCACCACCACCACATGCTCCCATTGATAACAAGGCAATGTCACCAGGCCGTCGGCATTGACGATAGCTTCAGTCGCCAAGGCCAGATCGGCCTGGTCGTTACGCACCATATCGGCAACCTGCTTGGGATTGCCTTGCAATAAAGACAAGCGGACCTTGGGAAATTTCAAGGTAAATGCCTGCACCACTTTAGGCAATGCATAACGCGCCTGGGTGTGGGTGGTGGCAATCGTGAAGCTGCCGCTGTCATGCGCAGCGTATTCGTTGCCGATACGCTTGAGGCCGTCGATTTCCTGCATGATCAGCTCGACCGACTTCAATACCGCCCGCCCCGGCTCTGTCAGTCCGCGGATACGCTTGCCATGGCGTGTAAAAATATCAACACCAAGCTCTTCCTCCAGCTCGATGATCGCCTTGGAGACGCCCGGCTGTGACGTATACAATGCCTTGGCTGCCTCGGTCAGGCTGTAGTTCTGGCGCACCGCCTCGCGGACAAAACGGAACTGATGGAGATTCATGAATTTTCCTTGGGTTTTCTTTATAAGAATCTGTTCAGCACTACCGGGAAACTTAACAAAACAATAAATCCCGGCGTATTACTAAAAAACAACGACATATTGCAGCCTCCTGCGTAATCACTAGCAAGCGTATTTGCCGTATTTACATATATCAAATACGCATATAAGCAAATAAATAGTCTGTAGTTGGAGATAGATGTGAAGTTTATTACGATTCGAGGTGTTTCGTACGAGGTGATATGACTGTTTCTTATGTAGTGAGCGGTTTTGCCGTCGGATTATTGGTGGGATTGACTGGTGTCGGCGGCGGCTCGCTGATGACGCCTCTACTCACCCTGCTGTTCGGCATCCATCCCAGCGTTGCGGTTGGCACTGACCTCGCGTTTGCGTCAGTGACCAAGGTCGCCGGTACCGTCGCTCACCGCTCGCGCGGCACCGTGCGTTGGGATATCGTCAAGCTGTTGTCGCTGGGCGCCCTGCCGGCCGCCATCGCCACCGCCTTGATACTCAAATATCTGGGCGGCATCAGCGCTGAAATCGGCCAGATCATCCGCTATTCGATCGCAGTTTCAGTATTATTGACAGTGATCGCCCTGCTGTTTAAAGGAAAACTCCAGCATTGGTTGAATGCTCACCCGGAAAAACATTTGCATGGCCGGCAGCTGACCGTGGCGACCATCTTCGCCGGGCTGGTGCTTGGCGCCCTGGTCACCATGTCGTCGATCGGCGCCGGCGCGGTTGGCGCTACTATCCTGGTACTGCTGTATCCTCGCCTGTCGCCGGCGGAAGTTGCCGGCACCGATATCGCCTACGCGGTGCCGCTGACGGCGATAGCCGCCCTTGGCCACTGGTGGCTGGGCTCGATTGACTGGAGCTTGCTGGGCGCGTTGCTGCTCGGCTCGGTACCCGGCATCACCATCGGTTCGCTGGCGGCACGCGCGGTTCCGGAGAAATTTTTACGCGCTCTGCTGGCCCTGACCCTGACCAGCGTTGCCGTAAAGCTGATTTATTAAGAGGCCGCACGATAGCGGCCCGATACCTGTTTTGAAGCAAGGCGTGGCGAGCGGATTGAGTAACGATGAGTGACGACGCTGGCCACAACCCATAAGGAAGACGAAGATGTATCGCTACGATCAATACGATCACCAGATAGTCAAGGAACGGGTCGCACAATACCGCGACCAGGTAAGACGCCGCCTGTCGGACGAGCTGACGGAAGAAGAATTCCTGCCGCTGCGTCTGCAAAACGGCTTGTACATGCAGCGTCATGCCTACATGCTGCGCGTCGCCGTGCCTTACGGCATGTTGTCGTCGGCCCAGGTGCGCATGTTCGGCCACATCGCCCGCAAGTATGACCGCGGCTACGGCCACCTGACCACGCGCCAGAACATCCAGTTCAACTGGATCAATCTGGAACAGTCGCCAGACATCCTGGCTGAGCTGGCAACGGTCGAAATGCATGCGATCCAGACTTCCGGCAATTGCATCCGCAACACCACTTCGGACGAGCTGGCCGGGGTTGCCGCCGACGAAGTGATCGATCCGCGTCCCTACGCCGAAATCATCCGTGAATGGAGCACCTTCCATCCGGAGTTCGCCTTCCTGCCGCGCAAGTTCAAGATCGCCATCAGCGGCGCCGAGCAAGACCGCGCCGCTACTGCCGTGCACGACATCGGCCTGCATGTGGTGAAAAATGCCGAAGGCGAAATCGGCTTCCGCTTCCTGGTCGGCGGCGGCATGGGCCGTACCCCTATCATCGGCAGCGTGATCCGCGAATTCCTGCCGTGGCAGCACGCGTTGACCTATCTCGAAGCGGTCCTGCGCGTCTACAACCAGCACGGCCGCCGCGACAATAAGTACAAGGCGCGCATCAAGATCCTGGTGAAAGCGCTGGGCGCCGAAGAGTTCGCGCGCCAGGTGGAAGCCGAGTGGCTAGCCATCAAGGACGGTCCTGCCACGCTGACGGTGGAAGAACTGCAACGGATAGCGCAATATTTCACGCCGCCGCCATACGAAACACTGGCCGCCAGCGATGCTGGATTCGAAGCACAGAAAGCCGACAACAAGGCCTTCGCCAACTGGCTCAAACGCAACGTCAAGGCGCACAAGGTGAGCGGCTATGCTGCGGTCATCCTGTCGGTGAAAAAGACCGGCGTGCCGCCGGGCGACATTACTGCCGCCCAGCTCGATTTCGTGGCCGACCTGGCCGACCAGTACAGCTTCGGCGAAGTGCGTGTGACACACGAACAAAACCTGGTGCTGGCCGACGTCAAGATCAGCGAGTTGTTCGCGGTGTGGCAAGCGGTCAAGGCGCAGGGATTGGCGACGCCGAACATCGGCCTGCTGACCGACATCATCTGCTGCCCCGGCGGCGATTTCTGCTCGCTGGCCAACGCCAAGTCGATCCCGATTGCGCAAGCCATCGCTGAAAAATTCGACAACCTCGATTTCCAGCACGATATCGGCGATATTGAATTGAATATCTCGGGCTGCATCAACGCCTGCGGTCATCATCACGTCGGCAACATCGGCATCCTCGGCGTCGACAAGGACGGTTCGGAGTGGTACCAGGTTTCCATCGGCGGCGCGCAAGGCAACAGCACCAGCATCGGCAAGATCATCGGGCCATCGTTCTCGTCGCAGCAAATGCCGGTTGTCATCGAGCGTCTGCTGCAAGTCTATGTGCAGCAACGCAACGAGGAAGAATTGTTTATCGATACCGTACAGCGCCTGGGTATCGCGCCGTTCAAGGAATTTGTTTACGCCAGCCCGATCCCGACGGGTTACACCCATGGAGAGGACGCCTGTGTCTAATATCATCAAAAATCGCACGGTCGTCGCCGACGAATGGAGCGTACTGCGCCTGAACGAAGGCGAAAGCGCCGATAGCGTCGGCATCCCCGCCGGTAAAGTGATCGTGCCGTTCAGCGTCTGGACAGCGCAGCGCGCGCAGCTGCAGGACCGTGCAGAAATAGGCGTATGGCTGAGCAGCGATGCGCAAGCGGATGTGGTGAAAGACGATCTGGCGCATTTCGCGCTGATCGCGGTCGACTTCCCCAAATTCACCGACGGCCGCGGTTATTCGATCGCCTACAACCTGCGCACCCGCCTTGGCTACAAGGGCGAACTGCGCGCCATCGGCGACGTCTTGCGCGACCAGTTGTTTTACATGCAGCGAGTCGGCTTCGACGCCTTTGCGGTACGCACCGACAAGGATATCAACGACGCTCTCAAAGGCCTGACCGATTTCTCGGAAAAGTACCAGACTTCGTGGGATGAGAAAACACCGCTGTTCCGTCGTGTGCAACGTCAAGCCGTCACCCAGGATTAATTATGAGCAGCCCGACCTTATCTCTGCCTGACCTGATTGCCGCCACCAAGGCAACGCTGGAAAAAATCGCCGCCGACTATACGCCGGCGGTATTCGCTTCCAGCCTGGCGGCCGAAGACATGGTGCTGACCGACCTGATCCTGCGCAATAAATTGCAGGACCGGATTGCCATCTTCACGCTGGAAACCGGGCGCTTGCATGCCGAAACGCTGGGCATGCTGGATCGCATCAAAGAAACCTACCACTACGATGTCACGCCATATCGTCCGCAACCCGAGGCAGTGGCTGCCTATGTCGAACAAAACGGCTTGAACGCGTTTTACGACAGCATAGAGATGCGCAAGGAGTGCTGCCGCATCCGCAAGATCGAGCCGCTGAAGCGTGCTCTCGCGGGCAATAAAGCATGGATCACCGGCCAGCGCCGCGCGCAGTCGCAGACACGTGCCGAACTGCATGTGCAGGAACAGGACGAAGCGCATGACATGGCCAAATTCAATCCGCTGGCCGACTGGTCGGAGGACGATGTCTGGCAGTACATTCGCAGCAATAATGTGCCGTACAATCCGCTGCACGACAAAGGTTATCCGTCCATCGGCTGCGAACCATGCACCCGCGCCATCCAGCCCGGCGAAGACGTACGCGCCGGCCGCTGGTGGTGGGAAAACCCGGATTCGAAAGAATGCGGTTTGCACGTGGTAGACGGCAAATTGATCCGCATCAAATCGGTCGCAGCTGAACCTCAGCAGAACGCCTGAAGTATTGCATCGTTGAATAACAAGACCCGGACAAGACCTGATATGAACACAGTTGTTGAAATTTTTTTCCTGGACAAAGCCGCCAATCGTCATCTGGACTGGCTGGAATCGGAAGCGATCCACATCATGCGTGAAGTGGCAGCCGAGTGCAGCAATCCTGCACTGCTGTTCTCAGGCGGCAAGGATTCCGTGGTGCTGTTGCGGATTGCAGAAAAAGCTTTCCGCCCGGGCAAATTCCCTTTCCCGCTGGTGCATATCGACACCGGCCACAATTTCGAAGAAGTCATCACTTTCCGCGACAAGCGCGTGGCGGAACTGGGCGAACGCCTGATCGTCGGTTCGGTCGAGGATTCGATCAAGCGCGGCACAGTGCGGCTGCGCAACCCGCAAACCGATTCGCGCAATGCCGCGCAGGCGGTGACCTTGCTGGAAACCATCGCTGAACACAAATTCGACGCCTGCATCGGCGGCGCCCGTCGCGATGAAGAAAAGGCACGCGCCAAGGAACGTATCTTTTCGTTCCGCGACGAATTCGGCCAATGGAATCCGAAAGCACAGCGCCCGGAACTCTGGGATCTGTACAACACCCGCGTTCACCCAGGCGAAAACATGCGGGTATTCCCGATTTCCAACTGGACCGAGCTGGATGTCTGGCAATACATCGCCCGTGAAAAACTGGAACTGCCACCGATTTATTTCGCCCATCAACGCCAGGTGATCCCGCGCAACGGCCTGCTGGTGCCGCTGACCGACCTGACGCCGGCGAAAGAAGGCGAGACCGTGGAACTGCGCGAAGTGCGCTTCCGTACCGTCGGCGATATTTCCTGCACCTGCCCGGTGGCGTCCGATGCAGCAACCGTCGAAGCCATCATCGCTGAGACTGCAGTGACCCAGATCACCGAACGCGGCGCTACCCGGATGGACGACCAGACCTCGGAAGCCTCGATGGAAAAACGCAAAAAAGAAGGATATTTCTAATGAATGCCGTTGTAACAAAAGCTGTTGAAGCACCGCTGGAGCGCGGCCTGTTGCGTTTCATTACCGCCGGTTCGGTAGACGATGGCAAAAGCACGCTGATCGGCCGCCTGCTGTTTGACAGCAAGGGCATTTTTGCCGATCAGCTGGATGCTATCTCACGCGCCAAACACAAACGCACGGTAGGTGACACGATCGACCTGTCGCTGCTGACCGACGGCCTGGAAGCCGAACGCGAACAAGGCATCACAATCGACGTCGCTTATCGTTATTTCGCCACGCCGAAGCGCAAATTCATCATCGCCGACACCCCGGGCCACGAGCAATACACGCGCAATATGGTGACCGGCGCCTCGACTGCGGATGCGGTCATCATCCTGATCGACGTCTCCAAAGTGAAGCTGGGCGACGACGGCAGCGTTGAGCTGCTGACCCAGACCAAGCGCCATTCGACGATTGCTCATCTGCTGCAGATCGAGCACGTGATCGTCGCCGTCAACAAGATGGATCTGGTGAATTACGACCAGACCGTGTATGACCGCATCGTTGCCGCCTACCAGCAATTTGCCAAGCAACTTGGCTTGCGCGACGTCCGCCCTATCCCGTTGTCGGCGCTGGCCGGCGACAACGTGGTGGCGGCCGGTGACAACATGCCATGGAATAAGGGCCCGACCCTGATCGAGTTGCTGGAATCGCTCAGCGTCTACGACGAATCGCATGACGAACCGTTCCGCTTTCCGGTGCAGCTGGTGGCGCGCCACAACGGCCACGAAGCGAATGATTTCCGCGGCTACATGGGCCGCATCGAAGCCGGCAAGGTCCACAAGGGCGACAAGCTGGTGGTGCAACCCAGCGGTCAGAGCGCTACCGTCAAGGACATCCTGGTGCTCGAAGGTTCGCTGCCGTCGGCCGTGGTCGGCCAGTCCGTGACCTTGCTGCTGGACGAATACCTGGACATTTCGCGCGGCGACATGCTGACCTCGGTCGAACGTGCTCCGGCTTTGCTGAAAACCGTCAGCGCAGATCTTTGCTGGCTGTCGGAAGACGCACTCGATCCGCGCCGCAAATACTGGATGAAGCACAGCACCAAGCAAGTCGCCGCACGCGTGACCCAAGTGGATACGCTGCTCGATATCAACACCCAGGAAAGGCGTCCGGCTGAGTCGCTCAAGCTGAACGACATCGCCCGTGTATCGCTCAATCTGCAGCAAGCCATCGCTGCCGATTCCTACGATGCGATCCGCGCTACCGGCGCCTTCATCCTGATTGACGAAGTAACCCACCAGACCGTCGCCGCCGGCATGATTCGGCTATAACCCGGGCTCGACTGACAGCAATAGATTGGATAGGCAAGCCATGCAAGCTACTCACTCCAGCAGTAAATCAGCAAATACCTGCGGCAAGGTCTATCTGATCGGCGCCGGCCCAGGCGCGGCCGATTTGATTACCGTGCGCGGCGCCAGATTGCTGGCGCAAGCCGACGTCGTCTTGCATGACGCGCTGGTCACTGAAGAAATGCTCGCACTGTGCCCGCAAGCCTTGAAAATCGCCGTCGGCAAGCGTTGCGGCAAGCTGTCCACCGCACAGCAGTTCATCAACAAGCAAATGGTCGACAATGCACGCAAATACGCCGTGGTAGTGCGTCTGAAAGGTGGCGACCCGATGCTGTTCGGCCGCGCCGATGAAGAACTGCGGGCACTGGAGCAGCATGGCATCGAAGCTGAGGTAGTGCCCGGCATCAGCGCTGCGCTGGCGGCAGCGGCAACTTCGCAGCAGCCTTTGACCAAACGCGGCGTGGCGCGCAGCGTTGCTTTCTTTACGTCAAGCACCGCTCCGGGCGAATCGGACCAGGTCAATATCCCATCCTGCGACACGCTGGTGCAATACATGGGCGGCCGCGAAGCGGCGGCTACCGCGCAGCGTCTGCTGGCACAGGGCCGCGCCGCCTCGACGCCGGTGGTGGTGGTGGAAAACTGCAGCCGCGACAATCAGCGCATCCAGCGTTTGCGGCTGGATCAGCTTGAATCCGGCTTGCAGCAGTGCGAAGGCCCGGTGCTGGTAATGATCGGCGAGGCATTGGCCAGCCGTGCGCATCAGCCACTTGAGGTCGTCGAGCAGCACGATAGCCAGAACGCGGCTTGATTCTTTACCGCTTGTCGGAGATATGCGTTTAGCGCACGAACGGTTTGACGTGCGCCGGTGACGCCAGTGCTTTTTCCAGAACCGGAGCGGATTGATCCGGATGGTCTTCAGGCGACAAGACATTAATCCAGCTGACCAAGCCGGCAGCAACCATAGTCAATACCAGAAATACCGCAACTCTCTTATTCAAAAATTCCCATTTCATTTTTTACTCCTTACCTGCGACATCGGCTCCGCTGATGCGGTAAAACCGAAGAACTATCGCATTCAAATAACCAGCGCCTTGCCGCCATAGGAAACGGCGACAGGGACAGCCTTTAAGTCACTATTACGATGACAAGATCGCGCTCAGCGGCCGGTGACGCTACCTGTCGCCAGCACACCGTACACGCCGACTTGGCGCTCGTTTCGGCCAGTATCACGCTTGATATCGCGCTTAATATTTTTTGCCTTCGCATTGCCGGAAAGCGCCGACGCCTGGCTTGGCGTCCAGCCGAACGTCCAGTTGCCTGTGCCGCCGCTGCCACGATTGCTGCGGTTGCCGGGTGCAATACCCAGTAGTGTTTTGATGGTCATCATTTCACCTTTTCATGCGGTGCTTCGTTCGCAGCTTTGCGCGAAGCAGGTTCAACATGTAAAGCGGTGGCGCGGCGTGCCGGCAATGGCACGGACGACTGCGACGAAGAGATTCCGCCAGTCGATTGCAAGCTGTCCAGCCTGGCCAATCGACACCGGAAAAGTGAGGATGGCTAGACGGGGTCAGACAAATGCAGGCACACAACTGCTTTACTATTTTTCGATACTGATTTTCTGATCCGATAATTCGGACAACTGGAACAGTCCATTTTCACTAACTCCTGTTTATGCCGGCAACGCCGTGGCGGCGTGCGCGGCGCGAGATGCGGGCTTGGCCTGGACAGCCCGTGCCGAACGCTGGGGGATACTTTCCCAACGCACGCTACGGACGCTGATTTCCTGTGCCAGACGGGTTACCAATTGCACCAGTCCGCCGCGTTCGCGCACCGAGCACATCACTTCCACCGTGATACTGGTCAGATGCGCCTGCACCGCAGGCTGGTTGCCCTGATAAGTCACGTTATAGGCCGACAGCAGCTTGCGCATCAGCTCTTCGAGCTTGGCCACTTCCGAATTACGGCAGGTGGTCACGATACGATAAGGCAAATCTGTCGCGTGATTATCGTTGGCTGCGGCGCGACGATGCTTGTTAAAAAATGCATATAGTTTATTGAATGGCATGGCGATTTCCTTCCCACTTCCGTTAGCCGGGATTGCCAGGCGCATTGCTACAGCTGGTGTACGGCCTATTCAGATGCTTGAGGCGAACACACAGCCGAACGCAATCCGCCCAATGGCAGCGCGAAAAACGGTCTTACAAAAAACGGATGGGAGTATCGCTGCGGCATTGTGTAAAACAATTTGCCGCGATGATTTTGCCGCGATACTACAGCTCGCATAATGCACAAGCTGTAGCGGAGGGAGGTCTGCTAAAGGTTATGCGCTATGTGCCGGGCTGAGGACCCATCCACGCTTACTACTAGAACAACTGTCCAAGATATGGACCTCCATGTGATGCAATGCGGGGATTATATTTCCGGATAGCTATTCTGTCAAGTAAAAAAGCTTTACTTTCACCAAAAAATATGTATTACCGATCCCGACTGTCCATATCGCGATGGCAGGCGGCGAAAATAAAACGCCGTCAATAAGAACCGTTTTTCATCACCCGCAATGTATGCAGCACCGATCCGTGCCGGCAATCCAATACCTGCAGACGCCGCTCCAGATCTTCGTGATCCAGGGCTGCTGCGAGATAAGCCTGCTCCGCATCCAGCGTGCCAATGCAGCTTGCCGCCGCCCTTTGCAACCAGGCGGAAGGTAGCAATGTCTGTAATTTGATATTAGAAAATTTATTGGAAAACGCCATGCCAAACTCCCGCTTGATGAGCATGCAAAATAGTTTTTGCCGGCTACGTTATCGATGACCGTGGCTGTAGAATAGGCGGATCAAGGCTTTTCTTAAAGCCACATTATCTATTTGAAATATAAGTTTTTTTAACATGAAAACACGTTTGCCACCCCTCAAGCCGCTACGCGTATTCGAAGCCGTGGTGCGTACCGGCAGCCTGACGCTGGCCGCGGCCGAGCTGCACCTGACGCATAGCGCGGTGAGCCAGCAAATCAAGTTGCTGGAACAGCATTTCGATCAGACTTTGTTTGTCAGAGGGCAGCGCGGCGTCGAGCCGACTGCGGCGGCGCGGATATTTTTTGCCGACGTCAAAGCCGGGCTGGATCGCATCTCGCTGGCGGCAGAACAGCTACTCAATACCGGCCAGGTACGCATCATCCGCGTCAGTTGCACGCCGTCGATGGCGATGCGCTGGCTGATTCCCCGGCTGTCGTCGTTTCAGATAGAAAATCCGCGCGTCGAGATTCGCGTCACCACCTCGACGGTTGCGGTCGACGCCATCAAGGAGCCGTTCGACGTACTGATACGGCGCAGTCCCATGCATCGCGCCGAGTACGAATGCATACGCTTCCTGGATGATGTGCTGACCCCGGTGGCGTCGCCGCGTTACCTGCAGCAACATCGATTCGACAGCCCGGCCGCATTGTTGCAGGCATCCTTGCTGCATCTGTCGAGCCGCTCGGAAACGTGGACCCGCTGGTTTGGCGAAGCCGGTGTGCCGATCAAAGGCCAGTTGCCCGGCCAGATCTACGAACATTTCTTTTTAAGTTTGCAGGCGGCGCTGACCGATCTTGGGGTTGCCATGGGTTCGCTGGCCTTGATCGAAGACGATCTTGCGCATGGCGCCTTGCTGCCGCTGTTTCCGGACTTGCGCTTGCAGGATAAGGGATTTCACTTGCTGTTTCGGCCCAGTCATCAAGACCCGGTACTGGCCAACTTTATCGCATGGCTGCAAGCGAAGGGCAAGCAGACTTCCGCAAGCATCAGGAATGGGGCAGCGTAGACAGGCAGTATCCGGCGATGGCATTCAGCACATCCGGCTGCTCGCCAACCGCCTGCGCCACCGTGATCGCCAGTTGCGGATGTTGCTGCTGAGCCTGCGCGATCAATCCCGGCAGATCGCGCCGTACGTGGCCGCCCTGCCCGAGGAACACCGGCACCACGCTGACCTCGCTGACGCCGGCGGCTGCCAGCTGCTGCAGCAGCTGCGGCAAATCCGGCTGCATCAGCTCCAGGAAAGCCAGCTTGACCAGCAACTGCGGCCGCTGCCGCTGGATCAACTGTTGCAAAGACTCGAACGGCGCCGCCCAGCTTGGATCGCGTGCGCCGTGAGCAAACAAGATAAGCGCTTGCTGCGGTAAAAACTCAGACTGAGATTGAGGCATAGACCACCTGACCTTCAAACAACGCGTGATGTGACGCTAGTGTCGCTCAATCTTCCATAAGGCGCCGATGGCGATCAGCAGGAAGATGGTGCTCGGCAAGGCCGCGGTGAAAAAAGGCGGCCAGGTATTGAGCAAGCCCAGATGCGAAAACAGCGTGTTGACCAATTGAAAGCTGACACCGATCATGATACCGGTAAATATCTTCAGGCTGACGCCGCCGGTACGGAAATGCAGATAGGCAAACGGCAGGGCCAGCGCCATCATCACGAATACAGACAAGGGGTAAACCAGCTTTTTCCAGAGCGCGATATCGTAGCGCTCGGTATGCTGGTTGTTCTCCGCCAGATGCTGGGAATAGGCCCATAAATTGTATGCCGACATATGATCCGGATCGGCAAACAGGACCGACAGGATCTCCGGCGTAATTTCCGAAACCAGGTCTTTGCTTGGAAATTTCTTGGTGGCGATCGAGCCGGTGATGTCTGCCGTCGAAGTGCCGTTGACGAAATCGGTCTGCACCACATCATCCATGCGCCAGGTATGCTTGCCTTGATAGTCGGCATGGCTGGCCAGAATCATCGCCGACATGTGCATGTTGCGATCGAATTCGTATAATTTGACGCCGACCAGTTGGCCGTTCGGGCGGATTTCGCCGATATTGATAAAGCGCGAGCCAACGATTTCACCGCTGGCGCCGTCGGCCCGGATCACGTCCTTGCTCCACAAGCCGGTCTTGAATTTCTGCGAAATCGAAGCTCCCTTGGCTTGCAATTTCACCTTCTCGGCAAATTCAGCGCTTTTGGGAGCAACGAACTCGCCGATCAAAACCGTGGCCACCACAAACAGCAAACCGATCTTGAACAGAATCTTGGCGGTCATCATGGTCGACATGCTGGAGACGCGCATGATGGTAAATTCGGAACGCGCGGCGAATTGCGACAAGGTGTAAATCGTGCCGATCAAGGCCGCGATCGGCATCAGTTCATAGGCATAGCTCGGCAAGCCCAGCAAGACAAAAAAGAAGGCATGCTGCAATTTATAGCCGCCGTGACCGACCGACGGCAGCTCGGTCGTCAAATCAAAGAATGCGAACAGCGCCAGAAATGCCGCCAGCGTAAACAAGACTGAGCGAACGATCTCGGAGGTGAAATAACGCTGCAGGACCTTCATGTTGCCGCCGTTTTTTTAATTTTAATCAGACGCGCATGCTTGACAGCGGACCACATGACCAGCGGGTGGTAGCGGCTATTCACATTCAGACGCCACATGAACAGCAAGCCGATGATGATCAGCACCGCCAGATGCATAGGCCACCAGGCAAGCCCGAACGAGGTCCGGCCCTGCACCACCGACGCCTGGAAAATACTGACCACATTGCTATAGGTGATATACAGCAAAAGCGCGATCACCAAGCTGCCTGAACGCCCTACCCGCGGATTGACAAAACCCAGCGGTATCGCCAGCAACATCAGGCACAGCGCCATCAGCGGCAGCGACAAGCGCCACAACAACTCGCCCATATTGAAGCCGTTGCGGTCTTTTAACAGATCGGCGGTGGGCAAAGCGCGCGCCGATTTATCGCCACTCACCGCTTGCGAATTACTGGCCACCAGCACGCCATAACGCTCGAACTCCATGAGCCGGAATTCGTTCTGGCTGGACAGCACGTCATAGCGCCGCCCTTTCGACAAAATCAGGAATTTATCGCCATTCTTGTCCAGTTCGATATTGCCTTCCTTGGCCACCACGATGCTGTTCTTGCCGTCTTGCTGGGTATTCACGAAGACATTTTTCACCTTGCTGCTGTCGCCGGAAAGTCCTTCCACAAAGAAGATCCGGTTAGCCGCCGCCGACTCTTGAAACTTGCCGGGCGAAACCCTGGAGATGTCTTCACGTTTCTCGAAGCGCTCGCGGTATTGCGCGCTCTGGCTGTTGGCCCACGGCGTCGCTACAAAACTCAGGATGATGGTCAGGACAATGATCGGCAAACCGAACCACAGCACCGGCTGAATCCATCGCACCAGGCTCTGGCCGGAAGCAAACCAGACCACCATTTCCGAGTCCTGGTAACTGCGCGTGACCACCAGCAGCACGGATATATAGCCGGTCAGGATCAGCAGGATCGGCATGTAGTTCAAGGATTGGAAACCGATCAGCGCGACCACGTCCTGGGACGCAATCTGTCCTCCGGCTGCTTGTCCCAGAATCTTGATCAGCATCACCGTGATGATAATTGTGAAGAGCGTAGTAAAGACCGCACCGGCGGTGCTAATTAATTCGCGTCGGAGTGCGCGCTGAAAGATCATTGGGGAATATAATTGCGGATCAAAAAAGGAGTAAGTGATGGACTTTAGCATAAAAACCAATGACGCAAAAACCTCAATTGCCTCTCTGAAAGCCGGCTGTATCGCAGTCGGGATCTATGAAAACAAGAAACTCTCGCCACAAGCGCAAGCTCTTGACAAATCTGGTGAAATCACTGCTGCATTAAAGTCCGGAGATATTTCCGGTAAGCCAGGCTCCAGCCTGCTGCTGCGTAAAGTTGCAGGCGTCGCCGCTGAGCGCGTCCTGTTGATCGGCCTCGGCCCGGACGGCGAACTGAACGACAAGGTCATGTCGACGGCGGCTCTGTGCGTGGCGCGCGCGCTGTCGACTCTGGGCGGTAACGACGCCTTGCTGGCGCTGCCGTTTGACAGTATCAAGGAACGTGATCTGGCATGGGCGATCCGTAGCAGCATCCTGGTGTTGCGCGAAAACTGCTATCGCTCGGACACCTTGAAAAGTAAAAAAGAGACAACATTATCCGGCGTCAAAAAGATTGCCTTCCTGGTCGCTGCCGCAAAAGCCGCAGCCGCCAAGGAAGCCGTGGCGCAAGGTCTGGCGCTGGCCAACGGCATCGACCTGACCAAGGAACTGGGCAACCTGCCGGGCAATATCTGCACCCCGACCTACCTCGCCAACACCGCCAAGAAACTGGCCAAGGAATTCAAGCTGGCAATCGAAATACTCGACCGCAAACAGCTGGAAGCCTTGAAGATGGGCAGTTTCCTCTCCGTTGCGCGCGGCGGCGGCGAAGCGCCGAAGTTCATCATCATCAAGCATCAGGGCGGCAAAGCCAAAGACGCGCCGACGGTATTGGTCGGCAAGGGCATCACCTTTGACACCGGCGGCATCTCGCTCAAGGGCGGCTCCGGCATGGATGAAATGAAGTACGACATGTGCGGCGCCGGTTCAGTGCTCGGCACCATGCGCGCCATCGCCGAACTGAAGCTGAAGCTGAACGTGATCGGCGTGATTCCGGCCACCGAGAATATGCCGTCCGGTACGGCTACCAAGCCTGGCGACATCGTCACTTCCATGTCGGGCCAGACCATCGAGGTCTTGAACACCGACGCCGAAGGCCGCCTGGTGCTGTGCGATGCACTGACTTATGTGGAGCGCTTCAAACCGGCTGCCGTGGTCGATATCGCGACACTGACCGGTGCTTGCGTCACTTCGCTCGGCCACCACAACTCCGGACTGTTTACTCGTCACGACAGCGCGCATGATGCGCTGGCGAACGAGTTGCTCAGTGCCGGCAAGGCGACCGGCGATACCGCCTGGCGCATGCCGATCGAAGACAGTTATCAGGAACAGCTGAAGTCGAATTTTGCCGACATGGCGAATATCGGCGGCCCGGCCGGCGGCAGCATTACCGCAGCCTGTTTCCTGGAGCGCTACACCAAGAAATACACCTGGGCCCATCTGGACATCGCCGGCACCGCATGGAAGAGCGGCGCAGCCAAGGGCGCAACCGGACGGCCGGTGGCTTTGCTGACCACCTTCCTGATGAATCGCGCTGCCGCAGCCAAGTAATCAGTATCGGCAAGAAAAAACGGGGTGCCGGCATTACTGCCGGCGCCCCATTTTTATTTCAACGCCTGGCTTATTCAGTTACTCAGCCCAGCGTAGCAATCACCGGCGCATGATCCGATGGCTGCTCCCATTTACGCGGCACTTTATCGATCACGCAAGCGCTGCACTGCGCTGCCAGCGGCGGCGACAACAGGATATGGTCGATCCGCATGCCGCGGTTCAGGCGGAATCCCATCTGCCGGTAATCCCACCAGCTAAACAATTTTTCCGGCTGTTCAAACATGCGGAAGGCATCGGTCAGCTCCAGACCTTGCAAGCGCGCGAACGCAGCGCGCTCGGGCGGCGACACCAGGTTCTGCCCTACCCAGGCAGCGGGATCATGGACGTCGCGGTCTTCCGGCGCAATATTGTAGTCGCCCATCAAGGCCAGCTTCGGATGCTGCTTGCACTCCTCCTGCAGCCAATCATGCAAGGCGTCCAGCCACTTCAGCTTGTATTGGTACTTCTCCGAATCGGGCGACTGGCCGTTGGGAATATAAGCGCAGACGATGCGCATGCCGTCGATGGTGGCGGCGATAATCCGCTGCTGCAGGTCTTCATACAGCGGGTTGTTCTTGACCACATCGGTGATCGGATGGCGCGACAGGATGGCCACGCCGTTATAGGTTTTCTGGCCGCTGAACACCACGTGATAACCGGCCGCCTCGATTTCCGCCGCCGGGAATTTGTCGTCGGTCAGCTTGGTTTCCTGCAAGGCTAATACATCCACCGGATTATCCGTCAGCCATTGCAGCACTTGCGGCAAACGGACCTTGAGTGAGTTGACGTTCCAGGTTGCTAATTTCTGCATATTCGGTTTCTTCAAAATATTAGGGAGTCACGCATATCCCGCACTTTACTACAAGCAGCTGCTGTTCTCCGCCACCAACGCCCTGTGCAACCATCACAAAGAGTCACGATCATCTCGGCTTGCGCCAACTTTGCTTCCGAGGAATCCCCAGAATCCGGTAGTATTCTCATATCAATTCACCATGAGCCATGCCTAACGCCGCCTTTGTCCCTTCGCAATCCAACTTACCTGGGCTCACTTATCATGGATTTCATGCGAGCTAACAAACTACCTGCCAGACTCTCCCTTTGCCTCTTCGGCCTGCTGTTGACGGCGTGCTGCCGGACAGATCAGACGACCTGCGCAACCACCTCCAAAACCGACGCAGGCAGCAGCGACGGCAGCGCCAGCAATGCACGCTTTAACCAGCCCAACGCCATCGCGGTTGACGCTGGCGGCAATCTGTTTGTGACCGACACGGCTAACAACACCATCCGTAAAATCACTGCCGCCGGTGTCGTCAGCACTCTGGCCGGCAATGCGGGCAACGCGGACGGCAGCGGGCCGCAAGCGCGGTTTAGCCAGCCCGGCGGCGTCGCTATCGATGCCGCCGGCAACCTGTATCTGGCCGATACCCTGAACCATACAATCCGCAAGGTGACCGCCGCTGGTGCGGTGTCAACCTTGGCAGGGAGCGCCGGACAGGCCGGCCAGGCTGACGGCACAGCAGCGAATGCCCGGTTCAATCAACCTTGGGGAGTGACGCGCGACTCTGCCGGCAATCTCTATGTGACCGATAGCGGTAACGATGCAGTGCGCAAGATAACAGCGGCGGGCGTGGTGACGACACTGGCGGGGGCTGCAGGCAACCCGGGAAATGCAGACGGCGGCGGCGCCCGCGCGCAATTCAATTTTCCGCGTGGTATCGCGATCGACAGCGCGGCAAATCTGTATATCGCCGATACCAATAACAATACGATCCGCAAGCTTGGCCAGAGCGGCGATGTAACTACCTTGGCAGGAACTGCAGGCGCCGCCGGCAGCAATGACGGCAGCGGCCAGCGCGCCCGTTTTAGTCAACCGCATGGCGTTGCGATCGACAGCGCCGGCAATATCCGCGTCAGCGATACCGGCAATCAGCTGATTCGCAATGTATCCCTGACCGGAGTGGTCAGCACCCTGGCGGGCGCGGCGGGAATTACGGGCGATACTGACGGCAGCGGCAATCACGCCAGATTCAACCAGCCCATGGGCATTGCTACCGATACCGCGAACAATATATATGTCGCCGATACCGGCAACAACCTGATTCGCAAGGTGACGCCCGATGGACAGGTCAGCAGCTTGTTAAGAAGCGGCGACTCCTCATCGTGCTTATGTCTTTTCAAATTCTAAACACGCCTGCCTCATCTGGACGATAAGTCTCATGGTAAGTTGAAATCGTCCAGATAATCCCCCCCCATCTCGTCCCGCGATCAAATTACAACAAGCAAGTTGACATCCTTCAGATTCCGCCTATAGTATGCATATACATGGATGCATATGCACAAAAAGGAAGCAAAATGGAAAGCCAATGCAGTTGCTCGACGCTGCGACAGCTGACGCGCAAGATGACCAATATCTACGATCACTATCTTGCCGCCGACGAACTCACCATCAGCCAGTATTCCTTGCTGGCAAGGATCGGCAAATACGGTCCGATCGGGGTGATTCCGCTGGCGCACAGCATGGGCATGGATCGCAGCACCATGAGCCGCACGCTCAAGCCCCTGATCAGCGCGGGCTGGATTCAAACCGTCGATCTGCCGCTGGAAATGCTGACCGACAAGCGCTCCTTCGGCGTCAGCCTGACCAGCGACGGACAGCGCAAGTGGAAGCAATCCAAGCCTAACTGGCGCAAAGCACAAGAATCAATCAATACGATATTGGGCGACCAGACCCATCACGCC
Organism: Collimonas silvisoli; assembly: GCF_018305005.1. GTDB lineage: Bacteria > Pseudomonadota > Gammaproteobacteria > Burkholderiales > Burkholderiaceae_D > Collimonas > Collimonas silvisoli. Next base: position 7,409 of record NZ_JAGQEG010000066.1, on the reverse strand, counting down.
CTGATGAGCCTGGTCGATGACGCAAACGCAAAATTTGAACAAAGCGAAAATGCCATTTTATGAATAAGACCATACAAGCCATCATGTCGCGCACACGTTTCAGCTACGTGTGGATCATCGTCGGCGTCACTTTCCTGGTGCTGCTGAGCGCCGCCGGCATCCGCGCCACGCCATCGGTGATGATCCTGCCGCTGGAGCATGAATTCGGCTGGAGCGTCACCACCATCTCCTTCGTCATCTCAGTCAACATCGCGCTATACGGTTTGATCGGGCCGTTCTCGGCAGCCGCCATGCAGCGCTACGGCATCCGGCCGATCGTGCTCGGGGCGCTGGTGCTGCTGGCAGTCGGCACTTTCATCAGCACCTTCATGACGATGCCGTGGCACATGGTGCTGGCCTGGGGCATTCTGGTGGGAGCCGGTAGCGGCGTCGCCGCCAATACGCTGGCTGCCACCATCGTCAGCCGCTGGTTCGAAACCCGGCGCGGTCTGGCGATGGGCTTATTGACCGCCAGTTCGGCCACCGGCCAGATGGTGTTCCTGCCTTTGATGGCTTATATGGTCGAACATTTCGGCTGGCGTTCGGTGGCTATCCTGGTGGCCAGCGTCGCCGCATTGGCGATCCCCTTGGTGGCGATCTTCTTGCCGGAACGGCCGCAAGATATCGGCATGAAACGCTACGGCCAGTTCGAAGAACTGCCGCCGGAAGCCGCCGGCAAATCAAAAAACCCGTTGAGCATCGCTTTCGAAGCCTTGGGAAAAGCGGTAAAAATCCGCGATTTCTGGTTGCTGTTCTTCAGCTTCTTCATTTGCGGCATGAGCACCAACGGCTACATCGGCTCGCACTTCATCGCCATGTGCGGCGACTATGGCATTTCCGCAGTCGGCGGCGCCAGCATTCTTGCCACCATGGGCCTGCTCGATCTGTTTGGCACCACCATGTCCGGCTGGCTGTCGGATCGTTTCAATGCCCGCGTGCTGTTGTTCTGGTATTACGGTTTGCGCGGCGTTGCACTGATTTTCCTGCCGCATGCATTCGGCCTCAGTTACTTCGGTTTGCCGGTCTTTGCGCTGTTCTATGGGCTCGACTGGATCGCCACCGTGCCGCCAACCGTGCGCCTGGCCAACGATGTGTTCGGCCGGCTGGCCGCGCCTATCGTGTTTGGCTGGATTGTCGCCGGCCACCAGTTGGGCGCCGCCAGCGCCACCATGCTGGCCGGCTCGCTGCGTAACAGCCTGGGCAGTTATACGTTGTCGTCGATGCTGATGGGCGCGGCTTGCATCGTCGCTGCGGTGATGGTGTTGCGGATCAAAGGCCATCATGCCGGCGGCGATCTGATAGCCGCCACTCCGGTACTGAATCGCTGAGCGGCGATAATTCTGCTTATAGCTGTGCCTATAACTTCACGGTGGCCACGATATCGCTGGCCACCTGCCGCGAATTCATGATGATGGTATGGATGGTCGGCAGCAATTGTACCGGTATCGCGCCCAGCTGCACTTCTTTCACCGACAGGATACCGTCGTTCGGTTCATCGCCAAACGGCGTCCAGCTGCCGCGCGGACCTTTGGTGCCGGCGTACACCAGCAACGGGATATCCGGGATCGGCAAGCTATCCATGAAATCCTGGCGTGCCAGCAACTGGCCCATTTCGCCGGTAATCAGGCGGAACAAACGCCACTGCGCCAGTTTGATGGCATAGCTGGAGGCCTTGGTCGGCGGCGCCAGGAATACGCCGAGCTCCGGCGCCCGCGCCAACTGCGGCAATACCGCCCGCGTCAACACGCAGCCAAGCGAATGGCCGACGATGATGAAGCGCTGGCCGCCGATGCGCGCCGTGATAAATTTACGCAGGCGTTCGACGCAAGGCAACCAGCGTTCAAACGCAGCCGAATAGGCAAACAGATGGGTAGTGATTCCTGCCGCCCGCAAGCGTTTGGCGAGCAGCAGCATCGACAGCGGCGTGCGCCCCATGCCATGCACCAGGATGGCGTGTACGTTTGCACTCTCGGGCCGTTGATCGTTCATGGTGCTGCTTAATCTTTTTTCTGCAGCTGCTTTTCAAATGCCACGTCCAGCTTGCTGATGCGCTTCGGTTTTTGCGGGCCGTAGGCATTGACAAACCTGACGAAAGCATCCAGCTCAAGCGCCTCGCTGAGGCGGATCGGCGCATCAAAGCCGGCGTTCTGCGTCAGGTAAAACAGCTCATCCGCAGTCCTTACCATCGAATACCGCACAGCGCTGCTACGGGCATTGAGACGTTCGACTGCCGCTGTGGCTCGGGTTGATCTCATTGCGCTCTCCTGATATTTTCCATCTGTTCCACGATTATTTAAAGTTCGCGCTGGCTTGCAAAACGGCGCTGCCGCCCGTCCAGCGGATCGATGAAGGCGATTTCCCGCGCCAGCAGCTTCAAGGGCGCCGACAGATCGTCACCTTTGCAGGGATACACATCGGGATAAAACGTATCGTTGATAATCGGTATCCCTAATGCTGCCAAATGTACGCGCAGTTGATGCTTCCTGCCGGTCAGCGGCTGCAGCCGGTAGCGGCTGCATGTCTCGCGCCGTTCGATCAATTCGATGCGGGTCTCGGAATTCGGCTCGCCTGCCACTTCCTGCATGCGGAAAAACGGCGTGCCGTCCACCATGCGGCTGCGGTACACCAAGGGCAACACCAGATCCGGCGCAGTCGGCGCCAACGCCTCGTAGGTCTTCTCGACCAGCCGCTGCTGGAACAACGATTGATAAGCGCCGCGGCTGGCCAGGTCGTGGGAAAAAACTATCACGCCTGCGGTTTCCCGGTCCAGCCGGTGAATCGGCGTCAGATAGGCCAGGCCGGTTTTTTTCTTGAGCCGGACCAGCAAGGTTTCGCGCAGAAAACGCCCGGTCGGAATCACTGGCAGAAAATGCGGCTTGTCGGCCACCAGTATCCGCTCGTCCTGATACAGGATAGTTTCTTCAAATGGAATCGGCGTCTCGGCCGGCAGCTCACGGTAGTAAAAAATGCAAGTGCCGCGCCGGTACGGGCTGTCCGGCGCCAGGCGCAAGCCATTGCCATCGACCACTTCGCCGCGCGCCATGCGCGCCACCCAGTCAACACTGTCAACGGCCGGGAAACGTTGCACCAGAAATTCCAGCAGATTCGGCCAATCGCCCGCCGGCAGCCATAGATAGCTGGGTGCGACGCCATCGACAATCGGCAGCGGTGGCAGTGCCATCACAACACCCGTTGCCAATACCCGACGTCGATCCAGCGTTCGAATTTTCTACCGACCTGGGCAAAGTGGGCTACCTTTTCATAGCCCATCTTTTCGTGCAGCGCGACACTGGCGGCGTTCGGCAAGGCGATGCCGCCGATCACCACGTGCACCGGCAGTTTCTTCAGTTCTTCGATCAAGGCGCGGTACAGCGCACTGCCGAATCCCTTGCCTGCCGCTGCCTCGGACAGATAGACCGAACTCTCCACCGCATGCTGGTAAGCTGCGCGCGCGCGCCATTTGGTGACATAGGCATAGCCTACTATTTGCTCGTTCTCGACACATACCAGCCAAGGGAAATTGGCCGTGATATCGATGATGCGATGGCCCATCTGTTCCGGCGTCACCGGCTCGGTTTCGAAACTGATGAAGGTGTCGCGGATATAGGGATTGTAAATGTCGCAAATGGCGGCTGCATCGGCGATGGTTGCCGGGCGAATGATGTGGGTCATGGCGAAAGGTCAAGTTACACGGGCGAATGCACAATCATACCGTGCAATCGCCTGTGTCTGGCGGCGACTGCCAAAATCGGCGTACGCCGCCTTCATCCTATGCCAGATCAGCCGAGCAAGGCGTCCTTGATCTGTTGCAAGGAAGACGGGTCTTCGATGGTGGTCAAGTCGCCTGGATCGCGTCCCTCGCAAATGGCCTGGATGGAACGCCGCAGCAACTTGCCGGAACGGGTTTTCGGCAGCAGGCCGACCACATACACCCGCGCCGGCCGGCCGACGCTGCCGATCCGCTGGTCGACCACGCGCATGACCTCCGCCTCCAGCGTGGCTCGCCCCTGTGCCGTATTGTCGGCCACCTTGGGAATCACAAAAGCCACGGCCACCTGCCCTTTCAGCTTGTCTTCGACGCCGACCACGGCCACTTCCGACACATTCGGATGGCTGGAAATACTCTCCTCTATTTCACGCGTGCCTAGCCGATGGCCGGCAACATTGATGACATCGTCGGTGCGCCCGAGAATAAAATAATAACCGTCGTCATCGCGGATGCCCCAATCGAAGGTCGAATAGGCCGGGCGTCCGGAATCGGGCATATGCGTGGCCCAGTAGGTATCGACACAACGCTGGTCGTCGCCATAGATGGTTTGCATGCAACCCGGCGGCAATGGCCATTCGATCACCACCACGCCTTTTTCATTGGCGCCGCATAACTCGCCGGTGGCCTCGTTCAGCAACTGTACTTTGTAGCCGTACATCGGCACGCCGGGGCTGCCTAGCTTGCTCGGCTTGTTCTCGATGTTCTTGGCGATGGTCATGATCGGCCAGCCGGATTCGGTCTGCCAATAGTTGTCGACAACAGGCACGCCGAGCGCGGAGGAAATCCAGCTCGATGTAGTCTCATCCAGCGGCTCGCCGGCCAGATATAGCGCCTGCAAGGACGACAGATCGTATTTCCGCATCAGCTCCGGCGGCTGCTTTTTGAGCACCCGGATCGAGGTCGGTGCGGAGAACATGCGCGTCACCCGGTATTTCTCGACGATGCTCCACCAGACGCCGCCATCCGGCCTGATCGGCAGACCTTCGTACAACACCGTCGCCATGCCAGCAATCAAGGGACCGTAGACGATGTAGGAGTGCCCGACCACCCAGCCGATGTCGGAGGTACAGAAAAAAGTGCCACCGGGCTTGCTGCAAAAGATGGCGTCCATCGAGGTCGCCAGCGCCACCGCGTAACCGCCGACATCGCGCTGCACGCCCTTGGGCTTGCCGGTGGTGCCGGAGGTGTACAGGATATAGGAAGCCTCGTTCGACTCCAGCCAGGCTACCGGCACCTTGGCGTCTATATAGCGCTGGCGCTGCTCAGCATAGTCGACATCACGCTCCGCCACCATGTCCATCGCAGCCAGTCCGCGATTGACCAGCAGCACATGCGCCGGCTTGTGCTGCGCCAGCTTGATCGCGTCGTCCAGCAACCCCTTGTAGGGCAACACTTTACCGCCGCGCGAGCCGGCGTCGGCGGAGACGATCAGCTTGGGCGTCGCATCGTCGATCCGGCTCGCCAGGCTATTCGAGGCAAAGCCGCCGAACACCACCGAATGGATGGCGCCGATGCGGGCGCAAGCCAGCATGGCAAAGGTCGCCTCGGCGATCATCGGCATGTAGATCAAGACACGGTCGCCACGCCCCACGCCCAGCGCTTGCATGATGGCGGCAGTGCGATTGACTTCTGTATGCAGCTCGCGGAAGGAATAGTTTTTTTCAGTATTGGTTTCAGTAGAAATCGCGATCAGGGCCGGCTGCTCGCCGCGTGTTGCGACCCAGCGGTCCACCGCGTTGTGGCACAAGTTGGTAGTGCCGCCGACGAACCATCTGGCAAACGGCGGCCGGCTGTCATCGAGCACTTGCGAGAACGGATGGTGCCAGTCGATCCGCCTGGCTTGCTCGGTCCAGAATGCGGATGGATCGCTGATCGAGCGTTGGTAAAAGGTGGCGAAACTCATGCTGTCTCCTTGCTTCTTATAAAGAACCACAGGGTGCAAAGGTACACATGCTTCTGTGGCATGTTTCCAGCACCTATCGCAATTGCGCCCCGTCAAGGCGGGGCGCAATTTTTTGTTAGATCACATACAAATCAACATACTCGTTGACTGCCATGTCTTCCAGTTTTTTCTGGTCCAGCGAGACATCCAGGATTTTCTGCTGCTGCTTGAGCGACAACTGGCGCGCCAGGTTGATCTTGAACTTGGCTTCCAGCAACGGGATGCCATCCTTGCGGCGGCGCGCATGGCCGATCGGATATTCGACCACGATTTCCTTGAATTTCTTGCCATCCTTGAATTCAACCGTCAGGGCGTTCGCAATCGAGCGCTTCTTCGGATCATGGTAATCCTTGGTGAAGGCCTTGTCTTCAACGCAAACGATCTTGTCGCGCAGGACATCGATGCGCTTGTCCGAAGCCACCTTGTCTTCATAATCGCCGGCGGTCAGGCGGCCGAAAATCAGCGGCACGGCGACCATGTACTGGATGCAGTGATCGCGGTCGGCCGGATTGTTCAGCGGCCCCTTCTTGTCGATGATGCGGATGCAGGCTTCGTGGGTGCGGATGGTGATCTTCTTGATATCGTCCACCGACTTGCCGGCCTTGGCCAATTCCGCGTGCAAGGCCATGGCGGCTTCGACCGCGGTTTGCGAATGGAATTCGGCCGGGAAGGAAATCTTGAACAGCACGTTTTCCATCACATACGATTCGTACTTGCGCTGGAATTTGAATGGCTGGCCTTTGAACAGCACATCGTAAAAACCCCAGGTCTTGGCGGTCAGCACCGATGGATAACCCATTTCGCCGCTCTTGGCGATCAAGGCCAGGCGCACTGCGCGCGAAGTAGCGTCGCCGGCAGCCCAGGATTTGCGCGAACCGGTATTCGGTGCATGGCGATAGGTACGCAAGGACTGGCCGTCGACCCATGCCAGCGATACCGCATTGAGAATCTCTTCACGCGTCAGGCCCATCATTTCCGCCACCACCGCGGTCGACGCTACCTTGACCAGCACCACGTGATCCAGGCCCACCTTGTTGAAGGAATTTTCGAGCGCAATGCAACCTTGGATTTCGTACGCCTTGATCATCGCGGTCAGCACGTCCTTCATCTTCAACGGCTTCTTGCCGGCGGCGATGGCGTTGCGCGAAAGCCAGTCGGCGGTGGCCAGGATGCCGCCCAGGTTGTCGGACGGATGACCCCATTCCGCTGCCAGCCAGGTATCGTTGAAATCCAGCCAGCGGATCATGGCGCCGATGTTGAACGCCGCCTGGATCGGATCGAGCTGGAATTGCGTGCCCGGCACTTTGGCGCCGTTAGGCACCACGGTGCCCGGCACAATCGGTCCCATCAGTTTTTTACAGGCCGGATACTCCAACGCTTCCAGGCCGCAGCCCAAGGTATCGATCAGACAGTTGCGCGCGGTGTCGTAGGCCAGCTTGGAGGTGATCTTGTATTTGGTCACGTAGTCGACGATATCGACCAGCACTTTGTCGTATTTTGGGCGGACGTTGGAGATGTGAGCGGACATTGTTTTCCTTGATAGATATGAATTAAAACGTAGCAATTAAAGCGTAAAAAATGAAGCAAAAAAATGAAACTATTCAGCCGAACTACGAAACAAAGCCCTCACAAACCGCACGCCCCCAAAATTCAAGGAAT
>NZ_JAGQEG010000065.1 GCF_018305005.1 Collimonas silvisoli | reverse complement strand
CTTTTGGTCATTTTGGTCCAATTCCAGTTATCCCAAGATGTCGCCGTTATCGTCTGCAGGCATTGCAGAACGAAGCACGCAACCTTGCATTCATCTTTTATGATCAGACGAATGAGATAGCCTAGAGTTGGAAATTAATTGCAGCAATAGCAAACTTGCATATTTCACTATTATTAACATTGGGGCACAACAAAACGCCGGTCACATTGAAGGAAACCGGCGAATTTACAACAAATAATTTTCATGCGGCAACAAAAATCAGATTCTCCTCAATCCATCATGGTCAACGCGCCGCCAGCCGCCATAAAGAAGTCAGTTCAGCGGCACGCGCCGAATGCAGCGGATCGGCCGGGTCGGACGCCTTGGGGTGCTGCGGCCGGATATCGTTTTTCCCCAGCACTTTCAAGCCTGCCGCCTCAATCGCCGCCAGCAGTTCGGCGCGCGAACGCAGGGCCAGATGCTCGGCCAGGTCGGACAGGATCAGCCAGCCTTCGCCGCCAGGCTCCAGATGCTGTGCCAGGCCGCTCAGGAAACCGCGCAGCATGCGGCTCTCGGGATCGTATACCGCGTGTTCGATGGGTGAACTCGGCCGCGCCGGAATCCAGGGCGGATTGCAAATCACCAATGGCGCCCGGCCCTCGGGAAACAGATCGGCCTGCAACAGGGTTACCTGGCCGTCCAGATTGAGCCGCGCCAGATTTTCGCGGGCGCAAGACAGCGCGCGCGGGTCCGTATCGGTCGCCACGATGCGCTGCACGCCGCGTTTAGCTAACAGCGCCGCCAGCACGCCGGTACCGGTGCCGATGTCAAACGCCAGTTTGGTGGACGGTAACGGCGCTTCTGCCACCAGGCTGATGTATTCGCCGCGGACCGGCGAATACACGCCGTAGTACGGATGAATACGCGCGCCCAGGGCTGCAATCTCAACGCCCTTCTTTCGCCACTCGTGAGCGCCGATCAGACCCAGCAATTCGCGCAGCGACGCCACGAACGGCTCGGTCGGCGCGCCGTAGGCTTCGTTGCAGGCGAGCTGCACATCGGGCGCGCGCCGCAATGGGATGCTGTAGTCGGCCTCGAACGGCAGCAGCAGCATGCCTAGGGTGCGGGCACGCTGCGATTGCGCCTGGCGGTGCAGATTGAAGGCGTCGGTCGGCGAAACCGGCTGCTTGCGCGGTTTGCCGCGCTTGTCGGGTTTCGGTTCGGCGCGCCGCGCCAGCGCCTGCAGCAACTGGCGGGCGTTCTGGAAATCGCCGCGCCACAGCATGCCAGTGCCTTCACAGGCCAGGCGATAAGCTGTGTCAGCTGTCATCCGGTCATCGGCAATTACCACCCGCTTGGGTGCGGCATTGCCGCTTTCCGAGCGCCAGCGCGCCGCACGCGGTTGATCTTCCTCGATCCAATGGATCATCGGCTGTTCACTCGCCGTCATAAGGCGCCCGCAGGACGGTCGGCCGAAAGCAATTCGACAATGGGGAAATTCAAACGCATGGATGGGGCTCGCTCGGTGGGGGTAGGTAGGAAGCAGATCATGGTGTTTTACTAAAACATCATCTGCGCTGCCGGTTTGCTGTCGCAGCAAACCGGACAGCTTCGATAGTTCCCAAGTATACCTCTTGAGCGCGGCATTGCGCCGTTTCTTTCATCCAGAGAAATCAGGATCGTGTGCGCTGCCGCCCAGGGTTAAAAAGTCTCCCAGTCGTCCGCGTTGGACGCCGCCAGTTTGACCGCAGCTGCTTTCCTTGCCGCTTGCTGCGCCTTGCCGGGCGTCGGCTTGCCGGCAGCGGTCTTAGCAGTCTCAGCTTGAGTCTTTCCCGTGCCGACAGCTTTCAGCGCCGGCGACGCGCTCCGTTTGACCTGCGACGGCTTGGCGCCAGGCGATGTCTCCGAACGCTTGGCAGCCGTCGGCACGTTGCTGCTGCGCTGCAATGCAGCTGCAGACTCCGCCACATGGAATACCGATACCGCATCCTGCAACCGTTGCGCCTGTCCTTCGAGCGAACTGGCGGCGGCCGCTACCTGCTCCACCAGCGCCGCATTCTGTTGCGTCACTTTATCCATTTGCGTCACGGCCTGGTTGACTTGTTCGATGCCGCTGCTTTGCTCTTCCGACGCCACCGTGACTTCCGCCATGATATCGGTCACACGCTTGACCGCCTGTACGATTTCATCCATGGTCTGGCCGGCGCGGGCCACCAGCTCGGAGCCGCCGTCGACCTTGCTGACCGAATCCCCGATCAATTCCTTGATTTCCTTAGCGGCCTGGGCGCTGCGCTGGGCCAGATTGCGCACCTCGGCCGCCACTACCGCAAAACCGCGCCCTTGCTCACCGGCGCGAGCCGCTTCCACCGCGGCGTTCAACGCCAGGATATTGGTCTGGAAAGCGATGCCGTCGATCACGCTGATAATGTCGGCGATGCGCTTGGAACTATCGGTAATGCCTTGCATGGTGTGCACCACCTGGCCCACCACCTCACCGCCCTTGGCCGCAATGCTGGAAGCGCTCTGCGCCAGCTGGCCGGCCTGTTTGTCGGCATTTTGGCGCACGGTTGCCGTCAGCTGCTCCATGCTGGCGGCAGTCTGCTCCAGCGAAGCCGCCTGTTGCTCGGTGCGTGCCGACAAATCGCTGTTGCCGGCGGAAATTTCCTTGATCGATGCACCGATGTTATGGCTGCCCTCACGAATTTCGGTGATGGCAGCCGCCAGTTGCTGCTGCATCTGCCGCATCGCATACAACAAGCTGGTCGTATCCCGGCCGTCGACCAGTACCGCCAGGTCCAGTTCGCCGCCGGCGATTCTGGCGGCGATGGCGGCGGCGTAACTAGGTTCCCCGCCCAGGCTGCGCGTCACACTGCGGATGATCAGCAGCATGGTGCCCGATACGGTGGCGCCGATGATGAACATGATCAGCAGCTGTTTCAGCAGATTGTCATAAAACGCAGCTTGAACATCATTCACAAACACGCCGGACACCAGGAACCAGTCCCACGGCGCAAAGTAATTGACGTGGCTGATTTTTTCCCCGCGGGCATCGGCGGTGCCGGGCAAGCGCCCCATGTAGTGGACGATACCCTGCTGTTGCTGCTTGCCGAGCTTGACCATTTCAGCGTAATACAATTTACCCTCGGTGTCCTTGCGTTCACCGACGTTCTTGTTGACGATGTCCTTGCTGGTCGGGTGCATCAATACAACCGGCCGCGAATCGAAGACAAACACGTAGTTATCCTGCGCATAACGCATGGTGCTGATGCGCTGCAAAGCCTGGCTCTGCGCATCCGCCAGGCTGAGCTTGCTGGCGGCGACGTCATCGGCGTAACCTTTGACGATGCCGGCCGCGGTCTCCACCACATTCTTCAGCCCGGCTTCGCGTTCGCGCATCATCGTGTCGCGGGTATTCAAGGCCGACCAGCCGGCCAGCAACAGCAAGCCCAGCCACATGACCGCCAGCACCAGCCACAACTTTGCTTTCAGACTCGGATTTTTCATACTTGCACACCTTCCTAAGTGATTAAATCTAGGCAGCAACCCGCCGCGCCGCCGGCCTGCCGGCTAACTGCGCAGGCTGCGGCGTGATGTCCAGGCTGCGCCGGGCCGGCTCGGCATGGCTAGCATGGCTGCTATCGGTTTTGAACACCCCCACCATCTGCGCCAGATTGACGGCCTGCTCCTGCAGCGATGCAGCGGCAGCGGCGGCTTGCTCTACCAGCGCGGCGTTTTGCTGGGTTACTTCGTCCATCTGGGCAATCGCGTGGTTCACTTGTTCGATACCCGTGCTTTGCTCCTGGCTGGCAGTGGCGATCTCGCCGATGATGTCGGTCACCCGCTTGACGCTGGTCACCACCTCGCTCATGGTGGCGCCGGCCTGTTCGACCAGCTTGCTGCCGCTGCCGACCTGATTGACGGAATCGTCAATCAACGCTTTGATTTCCTTGGCCGCTGCAGCCGAGCGTTGCGCCAGGTTGCGCACCTCCGCGGCCACCACGGCAAAACCGCGCCCCTGCTCGCCGGCGCGCGCCGCTTCCACCGCAGCATTCAGGGCCAGGATATTGGTCTGGAAAGCGATACCGTCGATGACGCCGATGATGTCGACGATTTTTTTCGACGAGCTGCGAATGTTACCCATGGTGTCGACCACTTGCGACACCACCGCGCTGCTGTTGCTTGCCACCTGCGAGGCAGTCACCGCCAGCTGATTGGCCTGGCGCGCGTTGTCGGCGTTCTGTTTGACGGTCGAGGTCAGCTGCTCCATCGCCGACGCGGTTTCTTCCAGCGATCCAGCCTGTTGTTCGGTACGGCTGGACAGATCCAGATTGCCGCTGGCGATCTGGCCGGAGGCGGTGGCAATGGTGTCGGTTGAGCTCTTGATATTGATGATCGTGTGCAGCAGAGACGTGCGCATGCATTTCATCGCGTACACCAGGCTATGGCTATCGCCCGGACGGGTCGCTATATCCAGGCTCAGATCGCCGTCGGCAATCCGGTTGGCGATCACGGCTGCATGGCCCGGGTCGCCGCCGATCGCATCCAGCATGCTGCGGTTGGAATAGATCACCAGTGCAATCAGCGCCAGCGCCACTGCCAGCAAGATGGCGCCGGCCCGATACAAGGATTGCATGAAGGCCAGGTTCAGGTCATCCACATAAGTGCCGGTGGTGGAGATCCAGTCCCACGGCTGATAGCCGAGCGCGAACGACATTTTCGGCACCGCCTCGGCAGCGCCGATACGCGGCCAGACATATTCGACGAAGCCGCCGCCGCTCTGGCTGCCGGCTTTGGAAATCAAGGCAAATACCAGATTGCCGTTGGGGTCCTTGAAATCGCTCATCTTGCGGCCGTCCAGCTCTGGCTTGATCGGATGCATGACCATCTCTTCATGCGATGTCGACACCGAAAAATAACCGTCCTTACCGTAGCGCATGGCTTTCAGCCGCGCCAGCGCCTGCTGTTGCGCCTCGCTCTTGCTGATGGCCCCGCTGGCGGCCTTGTCGCCATATTCCTTGATGATGCTCATGGCGACATTGGAGACATTGATCAAATCGCTTTTGCGCTCTTCCAGCCGGATTTGCCGTGCTTGATAGGCGTTGAATACGGAGATCGAAAATAGCGCTACCAGACTGACCAGCAGCGGCAGCCAGAGCTTTTGCGTAAAAGACAATTTATTCATGTATGGGTCTCCGTTTTGCCTTAGCAATTATTAGTAACGAGCAGCGAACGAACAGCAAACGAACAGCAGCGATGCGCCGGCAAGGAAAGCAAGCGCCTGTCGTGCTTTCCTTTGCATTAACGGCAGCCTGCTTGAATAACTGAAGGGGAGAATGAGAATTTACACAGCTACGCCGAAGGCATGGCCGAATTGCGCCGACGGCGGCTAGCTTGGTTGGGATTGGCTTGCAGGTTAACCTGGTGCCGGTGATTTACCGACGCATATTTAACAATCAATATCAGCGATCCATCAACTGTGAATTATCGTTACATGGAATTATTAATTGTTACCCTTGGAATTTCACACTGATATACAAATCAGGGATAAAAAATCTGTAATAATCGCGGCCTGCAAGGGCGCGGCATCGCCAAAATTCCGCCCACTTTCGACCTGACTGGTTTATTGTATCCACTTAGAAACTCGCCATAACGGCGCAATTGTCAGTTCACCAATTTCAGAGTGTTCTTCAGCCGCGAACCAAGAAAACGCAGCAAGAGAACGCAGCGATCATCGATTAACGACAGGAGAGATAACACGTGAAGCAATGGACTATTCGGCAAAGAATGCTGGTCAGTTTCGGTCTCATTCTGGCGTTGATGGGATTCATGGCCGGCGCCACCTATTTGAAGCTGGCGGCGATCCAGCACGAAACCACCAGCTTCCAGACTGACTCCATGCCTGGCCTGGAATTGAGCACCGGCATCCGCTCGACCTGGTTTCAAAGTTATTTGCTGGCGCTGCAGGTGATCGCCCTGGATAACACCGGCGAACGCAAGCATGATCTGGAAACCATACGTGCTGACACCGAGAAAATGGACAAACTGGTCGCTGATTATGAGAAAACCATTTTCGAAGCGGAGGACAGAAACAATTTCAACGCCTTCAAAACCGCACGCACGCAATACGACCGGATCATGTCCGAGGTATTGAAACTGGATGATGCGCAAAAGAGTCAGCAAGCGCGCAGCCTGCTGATGGAACAACTGCAACCGGCCTGGCAGCAAGGCCGCGCCGCCGCGACCCAATTGCGCAACTTTAACCAGCAAGAGGAAGTGCACTCGGTAGATAAAATCGAGGCTGCGGTGCTGGTCGCCAAGAGTACTTTGCTGGCAGCGCTGGCGATCGCCTTGGTGGCCGCCCTGATCTGCGGCTTCTTCCTGCTGCGCGCAATCACGCGGCCGATGACGGATTTGATCGCGGCGCTGGAACTGATTCGTTCGGGCGATCTGTCGCAACGTCTCAATCTTAATCGCCATGACGAGTTTCAGGCGCTGGAAGCCGGCCTGAATCGCATGTCGGACGAACTGACCGGGCTGGTCGGGCAAGCGCAGAAATCGGCGATTCAAGTCACCACATCGGTGGTCGAGATCGCCGCCACCGCCACACAGCAGCAAGCCACCGCCAACGAAACCGCCGCCACCACCACCGAGATCGGCGCCACTTCGCGTGAAATCTACTCCACCTCGCGCGAGCTGGTGAGCACCATGAACGAGGTTTCGTCCGGCGCCGAGGAAGCCGCCCGGCTGGTCGGCACCGGCCAGGCCGGCCTGACCCAGATGGAAGACACCATGCACCATGTGATGGATGCGGCCGGCTCGGTGAATGCCAAGCTGGCCATCCTCAACGAGAAAGCCAGCAATATCAATCAGGTAGTCACCACCATCACCAAGGTCGCCGGGCAAACCAATCTGCTGTCGCTGAATGCCGCGATCGAAGCTGAAAAAGCCGGCGAGTACGGCCGTGGATTTTCCGTGGTGGCGACCGAAATCCGCCGCCTGGCCGACCAGACCGCGGTGGCTACCTACGATATCGAACAGATGGTGAAAGAGATCCAGTCCGCCGTATCGGCCGGTGTGATGGGCATGGATAAATTTTCCGAAGAGGTGCGGCGCGGCATCGCCGATGTCCAGAATGTCGGCGCCCAGCTATCGCAGATCATCCATCAGGTGCAGGCCTTGACGCCACGCTTTCAATCGGTCAATGAAGGGGTGCGGGCGCAAGCTATCGGCGCCGAACAGATCAGCCAGGCGCTGGGGCAGTTGAGCGAAGCTGCTCAGCAGAGCGTGGAATCGCTGCGCCAGTCGAGCCAGGCGATTGACGAATTGACGCTGACCGCGAACGGCTTGCGCAACGGCGTCTCGCGCTTCAAACTGAAACTCGGCTGAATCATGCTCAGCTAAAGCCGCAGCGGAAATCTGCAAATAACAACATGCTTTTTTTATTGTTCCACATCGGCCAAGACCACTACGCACTCGACACCCGTCAGGTGGCGGTAGTGCTGTCGCTGGTCAACCTCAAGCAAATGCCGGCGAGCGCGCCCTGGGTGGCTGGCCTGTTCACCTATCGCGGGCAGTCGGTGCCGGTGATCGATCTCAGCCAGCTGGCGCTGGGGCGCCCGGCCCAGCGCCGCCTCAGCACCCGTATCGCGCTGGTGCATTACCCGGCTCCGGGGCCGGATAGCCGCCTGCTCGGACTGGTGCTGGAAAAAGCCAGCGAAACCATGCGCCGCGAGCCTTCCGAGTTTCGCGACAGCGGTCTCGATCACGGCGACGCCCCTTACCTGGGGCCGGTCACCGAGGATGCGCGCGGCTTGATTCAACTGGTCCGGATACAAGACTTGCTGCCGCCCGCAGTACGGGCGCAACTGTTTCCGACGGCGGAGCAATAATGCCGCTGGCAAAATTCGAAACCATGCTGAAGCGCACCATGGGCCTGGATATCCAGTCCATCGGCCGTCCCATGCTGGAGCGCGCGCTGCAGGAACGGCGTGGCAGCTGCGGCGTCGACGACCTCGACGCCTACTGGCTTTTACTGCAGATGTCGGAGCCGGAACAGCTGCAATTGATCGAATCGGTCATCGTGCCCGAGACCTGGTTCTTCCGTAATCGCGAAGCCTTCATCGAAATGGCGCAATTGCAACCGCAGCGGCCGCTCAGCGCCAGCCAGCCGCTGCGCATCCTGAGCCTGCCCTGCTCCACCGGCGAAGAGCCGTATTCGATTGCCATGGCGCTGCTGGATGCGGGCTTGCCGCCGCCGCATTTCCACATCGACGCGATCGACATCAGTCCGCAATCGTTAGACATCGCGCGCCAGGCGGTATACGGCAAGAATTCGTTTCGCGGCAATTTCCTTAGCTTTCGCGATCGTTATTTCGCTCTCAATGAACAAGGTTATGCGCTGTCGGAAACGGTAAGACAGCAAGTGCGCTTCATGCAGAGCAATCTGTTTGCCATCGACCTGCTGGCCGGGCAGGCGCCCTACGACGTCATCTTTTGCCGCAATCTGCTGATTTATTTCGATCGCCCTACCCAGCATCAGGCAGTCACCATCCTGACCCAGCGGCTGGCGGCTGAAGGTTTGCTATTTGTCGGCCCGGCAGAAAGCGCCTTGATGATGCAGCACCCGCTGACGCCGCTCAAGGCGCCGATGGCTTTCGCCTTCCGCCAAGGCGCACCTAAGCAGGAAACGGTTAAACCATCGGCGCCCCCAGCCGCCGCCATTTTTGTGCCGCAAGCGCCGGCGGCGTCATTGCAGCCGCTGCTAAGATCTTCCGGCGTGCGCTCAACTCAGTCGCGGACCGGGGCGGCGGCAGAAACCCTGGCGACGCTGCCGCCGCAACCCCCCCTGGCAACGGTGCAGCTGCTGGCCGACCAGGGCAAACTAGGCGAAGCCGCCAGCCTGTGCGAACAATTGATCCAGCGCCATGGCACATCGGCCGCTGCCTACTATCTGCTGGGCGTGATCCACGACGCCGCCGACCGCAGGCCAGCCGCCGCCGACTGCTATCGCAAAGCCTTGTATCTGGAACCCATGCATGCCGACGCCATGACCCATCTGGCAGCCCTGCTGCAAACCCAGGGCGACGCCGCCGGCGCCAGATTATTGCAGCAACGCGCGCGGCGTTCGACAGAAAACAATCCGTCCTGATGAGTACATCCCTTGATCCTCAAACCGACACCGCCATGGCGCTGATCGACGATTGCTGGAACCGGATCGGCGTCCGCGGCGACGCTTCATGCGAACGCTTGTCGCAGCATATCGATTGCCGCAACTGCCAGGTGCATGCCCGCGCCGCCGCCGAATTGCTGGACCGTTTGCTGGTAGAAGATATTGGCGATAGCCGGTATGAGCAAGCCGAGGAGCCGCAGCAAACCGCAGCGGATTTACGCTCCCTGCTGCTGTTCCGCATCGGCGACGAGTGGCTGGCGCTGCCGACCGCATTGCTGGAAGAAATCACCGAACTGCGCAGCGTGCACCGCTTGCCGCATCGGCAAAACGCCATCGTCCTCGGCATTACCAATATCCGCGGCGCGCTGGTGACTTGCGTTTCTCTGGCGGCGATGCTTGGCATCAGCAGTGACAACCTGGCCACAGCGCGCCAGGAGCTGCTGCGGCGCATGCTGATCGTCAGGCACAACGGCCAGATTACCGCTTTCACAGCGGATGAAGTACACGGCACCTTGCGCATCGCCGCATCCGCCCAGCAGCCGGTACCCACCACACTGACCCGCGCCGCCGGCCATTTCACCTCTGCCGTGATTCACTGGAACGGGCATAGTGTCGGCTTGCTGGACCAGGAATTGCTGTTTCATACGCTGGATCGGAGCCTGGCATGAACGTCGACGATATGCGCGACGCCTCCATGCTTGACCTGTTCCGGCTGGAGGTGGAAACCCAGGCCCAGGTCATGAGCAGCGGCCTGCTGGCGATTGAACGCGGCCCCTCGCCGCAGCAATTGGAAGCCTGCATGCGGGCGGCCCATTCGATCAAGGGTGCGGCACGGATTGTCGGCATCCAGGCCGGAGTGGATGTGACCCATGTCATGGAAGATTGTTTTGTCTCGGCCCAACACGGAAAAATCGAGCTTGGGCCGCGCCGCATCGATCAACTGTTGCGCGGTGTCGACCTGTTACAGCGCATCGCCATCAGCGCCGAAGATCTGGAGATGTGGCAGTCCGGCAGCGGCCGCAAGGAAATCGAGGCTTTTCTGCAAGGCTTGCAAGACAGTCTGCAGCAAGCTGACGATCGTGGCAGGGAGCCGATAGCGGCAGCCGCAGAAGCGGATGAGGCCGCGTTCGAGATCAGCGAATTCCGCCAGAACGAGAATCAGGACCGGAGTCAAGACAAGGGCAAAGACCAGGCAGACCGGATGCTGCGCGTCACCGCTGCGCATTTGAATCAGCTGGTCAGCTTGTCCGGTGAATCGTTGGTGGAATCGCGCTGGCTGCCGGCATTCAACCAATCGCTGATGCACCTGAAGCGATTGCAGCAAAGCGCCGCGCAATCGCTGGAAATATTACACGACGCGCTGCGCGAGAGCAGTCTCGCCGGTGCGCAACTCAAGGCATTGCAAGAGGTTCGGCTACATGTCGACGCCAGCCAGAAAATGCTGGCGCAACGTTTGGCCGAACTGGAACTGTTCGAACGCCGCAACAGCAGCCGCGCCCAGCGTTTGTACGATCAGGCCCTGGCCTGCCGCATGCGGCCGTTTGCCGATCGGGTGGCCGGCTACGACCGCATGGTGCGCGATCTGGGACGCACCCTGGGCAAGCAGGCAAGGCTGGAGATCAACGGCGAAACCACCCAGGTCGATCGCGATATCCTGGAACAGCTGGACGCGCCGCTGGTGCATCTGTTGCGCAATGCACTGGATCACGGCATCGAACCGCCGGCGCAGCGGCGCGCTGCGGGCAAAAGCGATGAGGGCCTGATCACGCTGACCGCGCGCCATCACGCCGGCCTGCTGCAAATCACCATCAGCGACGACGGCAACGGCATGGATCTGGAGCAACTGCGGGCATCCGTGGTGCAGCGTGGCCTGGTGGACAATGCAACCGCAAGCCGCCTGAGCGATGCCGAACTGCTGCATTTCCTGTTGCTGCCAGGCTTCAGCATGCGCGACACCGTCACCGAAATTTCCGGGCGCGGAGTCGGTCTGGATGTAGTCCACAACATGCTCAAGCGCATGCGCGGCACGATCCAGATTTTCAGCGAAGCCGGGCGCGGCATGCGTTTTCAATTACAGCTGCCGCTGACATTGTCGCTGGTGCGCAGTTTGCTGGTCAGCATCGGCGGCGAACCCTACGCTTTTCCGCTGGCTTACGTCAACCGCACCATGATATTGGAGCGGGATCGGATCGAATCGCTGGAGGGCCGTCAGCATTTTGCATTTGAAGAACGCCAGATCGGCCTGATCGCCGCCAGCCAGATTTTACAAAGCGGCGACGGCAACGCAGCGGCAGACGATGATAGGATTTCCCTGGTAGTCATCGGCGACCAGAGCCAGACCTACGGCCTGCAAGTCGACCGCTTGCTGGGCGAGCACATGCTGGTGGTGCAGCCGCTGGATGCGCGTCTGGGCAAGATCAAGGATGTGGCGGCAGCGGCGTTGATGGAAGACGGTGCGCCGGTGCTGATACTGGATGTCGCCGACATGCTCAATTCGGTCGAGAAACTGATTGCCCACGGCCAGCTCAGCAAGATTCAAAACAATAGCAGCCAGCAACAGATCCAGACCAGCAAACGGGTGCTGGTGGTCGACGATTCGCTCACCGTGCGCGAGCTGGAACGCAAGCTGCTGAGCAGCCGCGGTTACACGGTGCGCGTCGCGGTGGACGGCATGGACGGCTGGAACGCCTTGCGCAGCGAGCCGTTCGACCTGGTGGTGACCGATATCGACATGCCGCGCATGGATGGCATTGAACTGGTCACCTTGATCAAGAAAAATCTGCAACTGAAAGCAATCCCGGTAATGATAGTGTCTTACAAGGACCGCCAGGAAGACCGCCAGCGCGGGCTGGAAGCCGGCGCCGATTATTATCTGGCCAAAGCCAGTTTCCACGACGAGACCTTGCTGCAAGCGGTTGAAGACTTGATCGGCGAGGCCCATTCATGAAGATCGGTATCGTCAACGATGCGCCGATTGCGGTAGAAGCGCTGCGCCGCACCCTGTTGCAGCGCCAGGACCACGAGATCATCTGGATTGCCGAGGACGGCAAGCGCGCCATCGAACTCTGCGCGTGGCAAGCGCCGGATTTGATCCTGATGGATCTGATGATGCCGGTGCTGGACGGGGTCGCCGCCACCCGCCACATCATGGCGCATACGCCCTGCGCGATTCTGATCGTCACCGGCGACGTCGGCGCCAACGTCTCGGCGGTCTATGATGCGATGGCCTACGGCGCGCTCGATGCGATCGACACCCCGAGCACCCTGAGCGGCTATCCGCGCAACGACGTCAACTCTTTGCTGGCCAAGATCGACTCTATCGAAAAACTGGTCAATCAGCGCCAGTCTCCAGCCGAACCCGGCACGCCGGCGGCAACTTCGGCCAGCACCACAGCCGCAGGCAGGAAACCAGGGTTGCCAGTACCCGATTCGAAATACCTGGTTGCCATCGGCGCCTCCGCCGGCGGCCCGGCGGCGTTGGCAGCCTTGCTATCGCGGCTGCCGGCGGATTTTCCGGCGGCCTTGGTGGTGGTGCAGCACGTCGACGCTCAATTTGCCTCCGGCATGGCCGAGTGGCTCAGCAGCCAGTCGACATTGCCGGTACGGCTGGCGCAGGCAGGAAACAGTCCCACTCCAGGCACCGTACTGCTGGCCGGGACCGACGACCATCTGCGCCTGACCCGGCCGTTTCAACTGGGGTATACCGAACAGCCCAGCGGCTATCCCTACCGCCCATCGATCGACGTATTTTTCCAGAGCATCGTCGAGTTGTGGGCCGGCAAAGCGATCGGCATCCTGCTGACCGGCATGGGGCGAGACGGCGCCCTGGGGCTGAAAGCCATGCGCGACAAGGGCTATTACACCATCGCTCAGGATCGCGGCTCCAGCGCCGTATACGGCATGCCGAAAGCGGCAGCCCTGCTGGACGCCGCCGACGCCATCCTGCCAGTCAACCAGATCGCCGGCAAGCTGGTCAGCATCATCTGCAAACGATAGCCACAATCAGTACAGACACGGAGTAAGTTATGCCTAAAGAATTAAATCTCGATATCGACCAGCCGCCTGACGATTACCCGGTCATGGTGCTGCTGGTCGATGACCAGGCCATGGTGGGAGAAGCCGTCCGCCGTGCATTGGCGAATCAGGTCAACATCGATTTCCACTACTGCGCCCATCCCGACGAGGCGATCGAAGCGGCCCAGAAAACCCGGCCTACGGTGATCCTGCAAGATCTGGTGATGCCCGGCATCGACGGCTTGACCCTGGTGCGCCAGTATCGCGCCAACCCGGCCACCCGCAACGTGCCCATCATTGTGCTCTCGACCCGTGAAGATCCGGCGGTCAAGAGCGCCGCGTTTACCGCCGGCGCCAACGATTACCTGGTCAAGCTGCCCGACACCATAGAACTGGTGGCGCGGATTCGCTATCATTCGCGCTCGTATGTGAACCTGTTGCAGCGCGACGAAGCCTATCGCGCGCTGCGGCAGAGCCAGCAGCAACTGTTGGAAACCAATCTGGAACTGCAGCGCCTGACCAACTCGGACGGCCTGACCGGGCTCGCCAACCGCCGTTATTTCGACGAATATTTCGGCGCCGAATGGAAGCGCGCCGAGCGCGAACAAAGTTCCCTGTCGCTGCTGATGATCGATGTCGACGATTTCAAACTGTATAACGATACCTACGGCCACCTGGCGGGCGACACCGCGCTCAAGCAGGTGGCAGACAGCATCGGCCGGTTTGCGCGGCGCCCGACCGATCTTGCAGCACGCATAGGCGGTGAAGAGTTTGTGCTGGTGCTGCCATCCATGTCGCGCGAACATATGGAGATTCAGGCTGACAAGCTGCAGGCGGCAGTGCATGCGCTGAACATCGCACACGCCTCCTCCAGCAACGATGACAGAGTCACCGTCAGCATCGGCGGCGCCAGCATGGTGCCGCAACGCGGCGGCTTGCAGGAAAAACTGGTTGAAGCGGCCGATCAGGCGCTGTATCGCGCCAAGCGGGGCGGCAAAAACCGGGTCGAGATCGCGCAGTAAAGTGTTCAGTAAAGCACGCCGTAAAGCGGCAGTAAGATGCGCTGACTGAAGCGAAGGCGCTAGTCGGCCAGCGCAACGACGGACTCATGTCGGCTTCCCTGACCCTGTGTAATGCAGCGATAGCTATCGTTCATTTTTTTCAGGTGAGCATGTAGACGCATAGCGATCCACTGCAGTTTGGTTACGGTTGAGTCTGAGTGAATGCAACTCAGACCAACCGCCCTCAAGCATGTATATGGTGCTCCTCCGGCGCGCTGTAGTTGCAGCCATCCGCCGTGTGCGCGCAAGGATTTATCTCGAACTGCAGCGTGGTGTGATACACCGCAAACTGCGACGCCAGAATGTCTTTCAGCGCAGGCAGCAATTGCTCTGTCGAATACGCCGGGTCGTACACCACATGCGCGGTCAGGCTGGCCTTGCCGCTGGTGACTGCCCACAGGTGGAAATCATGCACGCTCGCCACCCCCGGCACGGCGCGTAGCGCGGCTTGCACCTGTTCGATGTCCATCCCCTCCGGCACCCCTTCCAGCAGGATATTCACGCTCTCCTTCAGCAAGATCCAGGTGCGCGGCAATACCCAGAAACCGATCAGTACCGCAACCAGAGAGTCGACCCAGGCCCAGCCGGTATAGCGGATCACCAACGCACCGAGAATCACACCGACCGAGCCCAGCATATCGCTCCAGACTTCCAGATAGGCTCCTTTAACGTTCAAGCTGGCGTCCTTGCCGCCGCTGAGCAGGCGCATGCTGATCAAATTGACAACCAGGCCGAAGACGGCAATCACCAGCATTCCGGTCGACTGAATTTCTGCCGGGCTGCGAAAGCGCTGGTAAGCCTCGTACAAGATATACATCGCCACCAGGAACAGCAGTACCGCGTTGAACGCCGCCGCCAGGATTTCAAACCGGTGATAGCCAAAGGTGCGGCGCGCATCGGGCGCTCTTCTGGCGATGCGGATCGCCGCCAGTGCGATGGCCAGCGCCATGGTGTCTGTCAGCATGTGCGCCGCATCCGAGATCAGCGCCAGGCTGCCGGTGATCAGGCCGCCGATCACTTCCACCACCAGGAAGGTCGTGGTAAGCCCTAATGCGATCCAGATATATTTCTCGTTCTGGCTGCTGGGTAAGGCGTGAGAATGGCCTGCGCTCATGATTGTCCTTGGCGTGTTATGTGGGAGTAATGTACCGCTTTATTGCGGCATGCCGCAATTGCAACTCACGCAATCAATCTGATTTAAAACCCTGTAGCTGCCACAGGGTCAAGCACGCACATAAAAAGTTACGCGATGGAAAAAGCGGACTACACTATTCATCGCGGCTGGCGGTGGCGACCGGCGCAACTCTTTGAATAACGTTATGCACCCTACTGTCCGGATTTTTGGCGTATTCCTGCTGGCCATCGCATTTGTCAGCGGTGGCTTATATGGGGCCGACCATTGGTTCAACCCAGCTGACGGCAAGCGCGTCGAGAATCCGGCAAAAGCCGGTAGCGCCGCGCCGCTGACAGCCAACCCTGCAAATCCTGCACCGCCCTCAGCGGTAACCTCGACAACGCTGGCGGCTAACGAAACGCCGCCATTATTGTCGCCTGCAAACACCAAGCCTGCTCTGCCGGGAGAGCCCGGAGCGATTGCCAAATGCAGCATAGATGGAAAAATCGTCTATACCGACAAAGGCTGCCCCCAAGGCAGCAGGGCCAAGTCGCTGCAAATTATCGACAATGCCGTCATCCCCGGCCTCGATCAGGCGACAATTGAACAGGCACTGCGTCAGCCGCCGCCGGTCGCTAGATCCGCGCCGCCCGCCGCTGTTATCGAACCGGTTACTTCGATCACTACCGAGCCCAGCGTCGACTGCCAGGCGCTCGGACGGCGCTTGGATTGGCTGGATTATTGGGCGCACCGGCGGCAACCACCGCATATCCGCGACCGCATGCAACGCGAACGGGACGAGCTGCAAACCAGAAGGTTCTGGGCGCATTGCTAAATAGAGGCTGCGACGATGGATGCGGCCAATTCTGTCGAGTAAAAATTCTTGTGATTTTCTTGTGATTCCGGATGCAATTAGTGCATCATTCCAGCCCATGACGCGAACTGAAAAATATCAATATTGCATGGTGATGGCAGGCGGCGGCTTTCGTTTTGGTTACTATCTTGGCATGTACGCGGCAGCCGTCGATACCGGTAACAAACCCGATCTGCTGCTGGCCAGCTGCGGCGGCTCGATCGCTGCCGCCGTGATCCAGGCGCTGCCGGACGACGCCCAGCGCAAGGCATGGATCAGCTCGCCGGCGATGTATCAGTTTCTCTGCGGCTTGCAATCGACGCCCAAAGCCGCCATCGGCCGCTCGTTTATCCATGCCGTCAAACGCCGCCTGACGGCCAAGCGCGCCGCCGTTATTCCCGATTTATTCAGCGATTATTTTTTCGATATCCCGGCGCAATTGCCGCTGCCCCCGCTGCAGCCGCAAGCGGAAAATCCGGTTGCGGTCGCGATTGTCGGCGGTAAAATATTATTTTCAAAAGATGAAGTAGGACAGCGCAGAGCCGGCCGGAAATTATTTGCCGAGACCGTGTTTTGCGATCCGCGTGTGGCGGCGCTGCTTGAGGGCATGCCTGCCCCCATGAGCAATCCGATCTGGGGCGACAATGCGATTGCGCCGCAATTGCTTACCGAGGTGGATATGCCTATCGCCGACGCTGTGCGGATTTCCATTTCCGACATGTTTTATTTTCGCTGCCACTCGCATCAGGCCAGGCACTACACCGGCGGCGTGGTCGATCTGTTTCCTATCGAACTGGCAAACAAATTAGCGCAACGGGTAGTGATGGAAATGAAGGCGCCGTTTAGCCAGGCGCTGGCGATTCCCGCCTGGCGCGCAGTGCTGGGCGTGGACGGCAACCAGCGCTTGCGCCATGTGCATGGTCAGCATGCCGATGTCTGGATCGACGCCTCGGATGTGGAAAGCGTATTCCACAAGCGCGGCATGCAACAGAAATTGTCGTGGCCGAAAAATCGGCTGCACCTGCGCATGCCGGCTAGCCATGCTTCTTATCTGGAGCATGTCGAAGCGCAATGGCAATATGGCTATCAGCGCGGACTGGAGGCTTTTGCCAAGCCCGGCCCCAACTACAAAAAGCACATGCGTTATGCGACAAAACACAACAGGGACTGAACATTGAGCATGACTGGCTGCCGCCCGGACTAATTTCTCAGCCAGCCCTGCAGTGCAACGCCGCGCGGCACACCGTCCAGATCGCCACGCACCAGGATTCGTGAGCGCATTTCGATATAGGCAGGCACGCCCGGCTGCGCCAGCAAGGGCTCGATCTTGCCTAGCGCGGCAATCAATTGCGGCGTCAACTTATCCAGCACCGGCCGCACATCCCGCCCCAGGTCGGGCGCATCGGCAAAACTGCCGGCGCCTTGCCGCCGCCATTGCGCATGCAAGCCTAGCTGCAGCGCCTTGCTGGCGTCGAACTGGGCCTGGAAGAAGCGTCGTACAAAACCCGCATCCAAACCCTTGGCCTGCGCAGTGACGGCATCCAGTATCAATTGCTCGCGCGGCGGATCGTTGACTGCGCCGCCGGCATTCCATTTCGCCTTGGCTACCATGGGAGCGACCGCCAGGCGTTGATCTATCAGCATCAACAGGTGATCGATCTGGGCCGCATCGGCAGCGCTCGGCGCTGGCGGTAAACTCTGGCAGGCCGCCAGCATGAACAACAGGAACATACAGGCAAAGATTTTGCCCAAGGATGACGTTTTGGAAAATTTCATGGATTCTTTCTATGGCAACTTAGAGCATAGTACCGATTCATAAGCTTCAATCACAACCGGTTTCGACAAACTAAACGTACACTATCGACTTTGCATTTTTTAAAATTTACATGCTGTCAACACTAAAACTCATCGCCGCCGATCCGAACTCCGACAATATCGATCATCTGGTGGCCTTGATAAAGACCTTACGCCCCAGCAAGCCGGAGCTTGGCCAGCAAGCGGCCGAGAATGTGCGCGCGCTGGTGCAGTTGCTGCATGGCGAACCGGCCCAGGCCAGCGCCTTGCGCCATTACATACTGCGGCTGTTTTCGATGCGGCGTCAGATCAGCCTGTATACCGATACCGGCATCCTGCCCAACGCCGGCTTTTTTACCGAACTGTTTCAGCGCCTGTCGTTTCGCATCTTGCCGCCGGCGCTGGATGAAAACTATCTGCGCGATTGCCTCGACCGCCTGCTGCCGGTCGAGACCGATTATCTGTGGATCAACGCCGTCCCCGCAGCTGACTGGCTGAGCCTGTTCGACCTGCTCAGCCAGGCCGCACCCTATACCGACACCGAGAACAATGCCGCCAGCGACGCCGTCGAGCGCCATAAAACCGTGGGTGAATTGCTGGAGGCAATCCAGACCCTGTCCTATCGCATCAGCGCCATGGGCCTGGAGCCGGCGCTGCTGCGGCTCTACCCCAGCATCGATGAGTTCGAATCGCCGTTCCTGATGCAAAACGTCGAGCTGCATCTGTATCTGAACAGTTATCGCCAGCATCTGGCAGCCGCCGATTCAGTTGCCGATCCGAGCGATTTGCCGGCGCTGGAAGACGCCCGCCATCTGTCGGTGATGCTGGATCAGTGTGAAACCATCGTCCTCAAGATCCGCAAGAACGCCTTGCGCATGGGCAGCAGCGTCTCCCTCACCTATCTGCTGGTGAGGCTGGAACAAAGCATTACGCGTCTGCGCAAATTGCTAAGCCTGGTCGATGTCGGCACAGCCGAGACTGCGCCAGCCGAAGATCCCTCCGATCAGAGCGAAGCCGACGCCAGGCAACTCGCCAAGCACAGCCTGGCCCTGGCGCTGGGCCAGGAGCTGGTTGAAGGACACAACCGTAAATACGCAGTGCGCGAACTATTCGCCGACAACATCAACCTGCTGGCGCGCAACGTCACCGAAAACGCCAGCCGCACCGGCGAACACTATATCGCCGAAGACCGTTCAGAATACGCTGCGATGTTCCGCTCCGCCTCCGGCGCCGGCCTGATCATCGGCTTCATGTCGCTGCTGAAGATCCTGGCGTCCTATCTGCGCGCTGCGCCGCTGGTGGAAGCATTTTTATTCAGCATGAATTATTCGCTCGGCTTCATGCTGATCCATGTGCTGCATTTCACGGTCGCCACCAAGCAGCCGGCGATGACTGCATCACGCATTGCCTCCGGCTTGCAAAGCCGGGACGGCCGCAATATCGATCTCGACAGCCTGGTAGAGTTGATCGTCAAGGTGATACGCACCCAGTTCATCGCGGTGGCCGGCAATTTGCTGCTGGCTTTTCCGGTGGCTTACCTGATCGCCTTCTCCTATCACGCGCTGTTCGGTCATCACCTGGTGTCGCCCGACAAGGCGGCCCACCTGTTGCACGACATCGATCCGTTCGCCAGCCTGGCGCTGTTCCATGCCGCGATTGCCGGCGTCTGCCTGTTCCTGGCCGGCCTGATCTCGGGCTACTACGATAACAAAGCGCTCTACACCCACATCGCGCAACGTGTGGCGCGCGCGCACTGGCTGCGCAAGCTGCTGGGCCAGCAACGGCTGGCCAGGTTCGGCGAATACCTGGAAAGCAACCTGGGCGGCCTGATGGGTAATTTTTACTTCGGCATCCTGCTCGGCACCATCGGCACCGTCGGTTTCATGCTAGGCCTGCCTATCGATATTCGCCACATTACGTTTTCGGCCACCAACTTTGCTACCGCCCTGGTCGGCCTCGACAATCAGATGAGCTGGCATACGACGGTCGTCTCCGTGATTGGCGTTCTGGGAATAGGCACGATCAATCTGTGGGTCAGCTTTTCGCTGGCGCTGTTCGTCGCCATGCGCGCGCGCCAGGTGCGCTTCCATCATGGCATGACCCTGGCCAAAGCCGTCTTCACACGCTTCAGGAAAGGTCCCAAGGATTTTTTCATGCCACCCAAAAGAGTCGTTCCTCAGGAACAAGACAAGCCCACCGTTTAGTGCCTGAAGGATAAGGCGCGTTGCATGACCTCCTGCAACGCGATTATGCAAGCAAAAGTCGGCGCAACACGGTAGTATCCGATCGGCAATATATTTACCGGATATGGGAAACATGTTGAACGCTCAGCTACCTGGTTTTTCTCTACGTTTTTTTTTGCGATATACGGCTGCGCTGCTGTCCATCCTGACAGCAGCCTGCTCGACCCTGCCCGATGTCAGCCATCTGAGCGCTTCAGCATCACAGCTGGTCGCCAGCAGCAGCGGCCCGGCCGCTGCCTTATCCAGGCTCGACACCATGGCGGCGATGGAACAAGCGGCAACCGGCAGCCCGCTGATCAAAGGTAACAAGATAACTCTGCTGTTCGACGGGCCCGACACCATGACGGCGATGATAGCCGCCATTCAACAAGCCAAAAGCACGATCAATTTTGAAACCTATATTTTCGACCGCGACCAGTTGGGTCAGCGTTTTGCCGATCTGTTAATTGAAAAACAAGGCGCCGGAGTGCAGGTCAACATCATTTACGACAGTGTCGGCAGCATCGGCACCCCCACCGAATTTTTCGAGCGCATGCGCGCCGCCGGCATCAAGCTGATCGAATTCAATCCGGTCAATCCGCTCAAGCGCTTTGGCCGCTGGCAGCTGAATCATCGCGATCATCGCAAGATCCTGGTGGTGGACGGCAAGATCGGCTTCACCGGAGGCGTCAATATCAGCGCCGCCTACGCCAACAGTTCCTTGTTTCGGGCCAGACGTCGGCCCGGCAGCGACGCCGTAGGCTGGCGCGATACCCATGTACAGATAGAAGGCCCGGCGGTCGCTTCGTTGCAATTATTGTTCTTGCAAACCTGGAGCGCGCAGCAAGCTGAAGATCTGCCGGACCTGGATTATTTTCCGCAACTGGAGAACGCCGGCGACAAGACCGTGCATGTACTGGGCAGCCAGCCCGACGGCGATTACAGTCTTTACAAAGCCTATATCCTGGCGATTCAGCAGGCCCGCAGGAGCATACATATCACCACACCTTACTTCATCCCCGACCGTCAGCTGGTGGATGCCTTGGTGGCCGCAGCCAAGCGTGGCGTCGATGTCAGCTTGATCTTGCCCAGCGTCACCGACATCGGCCTGGTGTACCACGCCGGCCAATCGTTTTATACGCAACTGCTAAGCGCCGGCGTCCACATTTATCAATTGCAGATAGCGGTGCTGCATGCCAAAACCGCAGTGATAGACGGCAGCTGGTCCACCGTCGGTTCCGCCAACATGGACATCCGCAGCTTCCTCCATAACTACGAAGCAAACGTGATCGTCATCGACGACCAGTTTGGCCGCGAAATGGAAAAAGCCTTCCGCGAAGATATCCGCGGCTCAAGCCAGATCACACTGGAACAATGGCGGCAACGGCCGCTGTCCGAACGCATCAAGGAATGGGCAGCGCGCTCGCTCGGCTATTGGTTATGAGGGATCAGCGCAATGCGTGGGTTTGCGCCCAGGCCAGCATCACGTCCATGAAACGCTGCAAAGTCGGCCGCACTCCCGCCGCCTTCTGCTCATCGAAAGCAAACGGCCGTTGCTCTTCCATATAGGTGATTTGCGCCTGCTCCAGTTGCACTGCATGGATATTCTGCTCGGGCTTGCCATAGTGCCGCGTAATATGGCCGCCTTTGAAACGGCCATTCACGGCGTGGCTGTAGCCGGCCTCGGCCGCCTGGACGGCAACCGCTTGCAGTTGCTGTGTCAGTTGCGGCGCACACGAGCTGCCGGAAGCGGTGCCCAGATTCAAGTCCGGCAAACGCCCCTCGAAAAAGCGCGGCACCTCCGACGCGATGGAATGCGCATCCCACAACATCGCCACGCCATGTTCGGCGCGCATGCGCT
Organism: Collimonas silvisoli; assembly: GCF_018305005.1. GTDB lineage: Bacteria > Pseudomonadota > Gammaproteobacteria > Burkholderiales > Burkholderiaceae_D > Collimonas > Collimonas silvisoli. Next base: position 11,588 of record NZ_JAGQEG010000065.1, on the reverse strand, counting down.
GCAATTCCTGCGCCAGCTGCTGATGATACGGCCGCCAGTATTGCGTAACACGGCGCTGGATTTCGGCTTCATCGGGATTTTTCCCGGGTTGATACAGGGCTTCCTTGTGGAAGGTGTCCAGCGGACACAGTCCTGTCGTATCCTGTCCCGGATAAAGATTGACGTTGTCCTCGGGGCGATTCAAGTCGATCACATAACGCGAGTGAGTTGCCACCAGAATCGACGCACCGAGCTGTTCCAGGAAATTGTATAACTGCGGCAAGTGCCAATCGGTATCGGCAATATACAGCGCCGCAGCGCTCATGTTGGCGCAGATATCGGGCGGAATATATTCCCCCGCGTGCGGCATGGAAACCAGCAACGGCAATCGGCCGCGATGAAACAGGAATTTTTCTACAGGTAAACGCATCTCGGATCCTTAGGGCGTGTTGACATATGATTTGGGAATGCGAACGCGCAGCAGGCGTTGCGTGCCTAGGAGCAGCGTGTTGACATATATGTCAACACGCCCTAGTTCAACAATTTTTTCATGGTACTCGCATACGATAAAGCGCTCTGCTCCTGGAGGGTATGCCTGTGGTCTCTGATGACCCAATGACCGCCGGCCATGACATCGCGCACTGGCGTTTGCCCGTGCTGGCAAAACACAAAACTGTCGAGCAACTGATCACCGTGTTTGCCGTTCAGGTCCGCGTGCTGCTGATCCAGCACCAGCAAGTCGGCGCGCTGCCCGAGTTGCAAACCGGCCACCTGGCGGCCGCTGGCGGCAGCGCCGCCGCGCAGAGCCTGGCGATACAGATAGCCGCCCACCGAAGCACCTTCGTTGCCACTGCCGGCCAGCATATTGCGCTGACCATGCTGCAGGCGCTGGCTGTATTCATACAAGCGCAATTCTTCGCTGACGCTGGTGCTGATGTGGCTGTCGGAACCGATACCCCACACGCCCTGCTCGGCCGCATACCTCACGCCGTTGAAAATGCCATCGCCTAGATTGGCTTCGGTGGTCGGGCAAATGCCGGCGACAGCACCGCTGCGCGCCAGTTTTTCTGTCTCTGCCGTAGTCATATGGGTGGCATGCACCAGACACCAGCGGCGGTCGACCTCGACATTGTCCAGCAGCCAGGCCACCGGCCGCGCGCCCAGAGCGGCGATACAGTCTTCAACCTCTTGGTTTTGCTCGGCGATGTGGATATGCACCGGTGCTTGCGCATCCCATTGCCGCAGCAGCGTCAGCAACTGCTGCAGCGATTGCGGCGACACTGCCCGCAAGGAATGCGGTGCAACGCCATAACGCAGGCCGGCATGCTGCGGATGCGCGGCTTGCAAAGCTTGCAAGACGCTGATAATCCATTCCGGCGAATTGATGAAACGCGCTTGCCCGGCATGCGGGGGCTGGGCGCCGAAACCGCTGTATTGATACATGACCGGCAGCAAAGTCAGGCCGATGCCAACTTCCTGTGCTGCTTCAATCAGGCACACCAGGTTTTCAGCCGGATTGGCGTAAGGCTTGCCACCGCTATCGTGATGCAGGTAATGGAACTCGCAGACCGAGGTATAGCCGGCTTGCAGCATCTCGATATACAGCTGCACCGCAATCGCTTTCAGATCGGCCGGCGATAATTTTCCGGCAAACTTGTACATCAGGGTGCGCCAGCTCCAGAAACTGTCGCTGGGATCTGAGCGATATTCGGTGAGCCCCGCCATCGCTCTTTGAAACGCGTGCGAATGCAGGTTGGCGATACCGGGCAACACCGTGCCGGCGACTCTGGGAGCTAGTGCGATTTCCTCGGCGTCGGGTTTGACGCAGGTCAGGATGCCCTTGTCATCCCACTGCAGCAGCACATTGCTGCGCCAACCTTCAGGTAACAGGGCACGGTCGGCGATCAATTGTTTCATGCTGTCTCCTTTTGCAATGCGACGCTAAATTGGCCGGCGCGGACTATTGTGCTACAGGGATTAAGCCCCGACCAGTAAGCCAGTTCCGCCAGCGATTCCACCGACCAGACCACAAAATCTGCAGCGCGTCCTGCCGCCAGCAAACCGTGACGGTCCGCCTTGCCGAGCGCCAGTGCGGCGTTGGCGGTGACGCCCGTCAGCGCTTCCGCTGTCGTCATCCGGAACAAGGTGCAAGCCATGTTCAGCATCAGCAGCAAGGAAGTGCTGGGCGAAGTGCCCGGATTGCTATCGGTAGAGATCGCGATCGGTATCTTGTAACGCCGCAATAGCTCCAGCGGCGGCTGTTTTGTTTCGCGGATGAAGTAATAAGCGCCGGGCAGCAGCACCGCGACCGTGCCGCTTTGCTGCATGGCTATCACGTCTGCTTCGCTCAGATGTTCCAGATGATCGACCGAAAGGGCCTTGAAGCGCGTTGCCAATTGCGTGCCGCCCATATTCGAGAGCTGGTCGGCATGCATCTTTACCGGCAGGCCAAGCTTGGCAGCGGCGCTAAACACTTGTTCGCTCTGCGCCACGGAGAAGCCGATGTTTTCGCAAAACACATCGACCGCATCGATCAATCCTTCGGCATGCAAGGCCGGCAGCATCTCTTCGCAAACCAGCTTGATGTATGCGTCAGCGCGGCCCAGGTATTCCGGCGGCAAGGCGTGGGCGCCAAGGAAAGTGGTATAGACAGTGACCGGATAGGACGTGCCCAGACGCCGCGCCACCCGCAGCATCTTGCGTTCTGTGGCCAGATCCAGGCCGTAGCCGGATTTGATTTCAACCGTGGTCACGCCCTCGGCCAGCAACGCTTCCAGGCGCCGCGCCGATTGCTGGAACAGGCTATCCTCGTCGGCCAGGCGGGTGGCGCGCACGGTAGACACGATGCCGCCGCCGCTCCGCGCAATTTCTTCATAGCTGGCGCCGGCCAGGCGCAAGGCAAATTCGTCGGCGCGATTGCCGCCGTATACCAGATGGGTATGGCAATCGATCAAGCCGGGCGTAATCCAGCGCTTGCCAACGTCGTGCCGGGCCAGTCCGGCCTGGCCAAATTCATCCGGCATCTCTGCCTCCGTTCCGATCCAGGCAATCAAGCCGTCGCGCAGCACCATGGCGGCGTCTGTGATGACTTGATCGGGATTGCCGGAGGGTGCAATCCTGGCGTTGTGCCAGATACCATCGGCTGGCTGAACTTGCTTGACTTCTTGACTCTGCAACATGCCGGTTTCCCTATAGCAGATTGATGTTGACACTGATGACGATACTGCCCGCCTGTAGCGAACGCAACGACAGTGCTCCCTGCTTTTGCTCGCAGACCAGAGTCTGGCGCGGCCCCAGCGTTGCATGCTCGCTGCTCGCCGTCAGCACGTCCCAGCGTCCCTGCAGGCAAAACAGCAGATCGCAGCCTTGCGGCAGATCCTGGTCAGCATGCCAGATGTCCACTAAGCCGGTGGCTAAGCCGCGCCGCAGCATCAGGTTGAAATCCAGGCAGGCGATGCCCTCCAATTGTGCGCTGATCTGCTCTTCGCCGCTAAAACGATGCGGTTGCAACGGCGTCAATAAAGTGCGGTCGCCGCTGGCCGAGACTAAGCGCATGCCCTCGCCTTGCAGCAAGGTAATCACCCGGTCGACGCCGGGGAAACTGGAAAAAGGGCCGGATTGCGTGACGTCGGCAATGCTCACTCGCCACAAAAATTGGTCGAATGAAGCCGCTGCCGGATAGCCGTGCAGCTCACGCGTGACGCCGCCGCCGTTTTTCCACGGCGTGGCAGGCAAATCGTCGAAGCTGATCAAGCGCATAGCGTCAGCCACGCTTCATTGAGCGTACAAATCGGCAAACAAAGCTTGGCAGCTATCGCTGACCGCGCCTTGCAAGACCAGTTGCTTGGCGGCTTCGATATCCGGCGCGAAGAAACGATCCTTATCGTAGAACGCAACCTGCTGACGCAAGCGCTGCAGCACCTCACTCAACATGGGCGAAGTAGCCAGCGGCTGATGACAATCCACGCCCTGCGCCGCTGCCAGCAATTCAATTGCGACGATGGTGGCGGTATTGTGCGCCATTTCATGCAGGCGGCGGCCAGCAAAAGTCGCCATGCTGACGTGGTCTTCCTGGTTGGCGGAAGTCGGCAGGCTGTCGACGCTGGCCGGATGCGCCAGCGATTTGTTTTCAGACGCCAGGGCGGCGGCAGTCACATGCGCAATCATGAAACCGGAGTTGAGGCCGGACGACTGCACCAGGAACGGCGGCAAACCCGACAAGGATGAATCGATCAGCAAGGCGATACGGCGTTCCGACAAGGCGCCGATTTCAGTGATCGCCAATGCCAGCGTGTCAGCCGCGAAAGCCACCGGCTCGGCGTGAAAATTACCGCCCGAGATAACTTCATCACGCTCCGCATAAATCAGCGGGTTATCGGTCACGGCGTTGGCCTCGATCAGCAAGGTACGCGCCGCATTGCCGATCAGGTCGACGCAAGCGCCCATCACTTGCGGCTGGCAACGCAAGCTGTAGGGATCTTGCACGCGCTCGTCGTTGACCAGATGCGATTGCCGGATCGCGCTGCCGCTCAACAGTTGACGATAGATCTTGGCGGTGGCGATCTGCCCCGGCTGGCCGCGTACTTCATGCACACGCGGATCGAACGGCGCATCGCTGCCGCGGGCGGCGTCGACTGCCAGCGCGCCAGTTACGGTCGCGGCTTCCAGCACACGCTCCGCCAGGAACAGGCCGTTCAATGTCAGTGCGGTGGAAACCTGGGTACCGTTGATCAGCGCCAGCCCTTCCTTGGCCGCCAATACGATAGGTGTGATGCCTGCCTTGGCCAGCGCCTCCTTGGCGTCGGTCAGCTTGCCGTCGACCCGCACCTGGCCCTCGCCCAGGATCGCCAATGTCATGTGCGACAAGGGCGCCAGGTCGCCGGATGCGCCGACCGAACCCTTGACCGGGATGCAAGGCATGATGCCGGCGTTGTAGATCGCCAGCAAGGCATCGATCACCTGCGCCCGGATGCCGGAGTAGCCGCGCGCCAGGCTGCCGATTTTCATGGCCAGGATCAGGCGCACCGCGGCATCGTCGATCAGCTCGCCGGTGCCAACCGAGTGCGACAGGATCAGGTTACGTTGCAGCAGTTCCAGCTGCTCGTCCGGGATGCGGGTCTTGGCCAGTTTGCCGAAGCCGGTGTTGATGCCGTAGGCGGCGTCGCCGCGCTCGACAATCCTGGCGACGGTGGCGGCGGACGCATTGATGGCGATGTAGGCAGCCGGCGGCAACTGCAGCGGCACGGCCTCGGCCCAGATGCGGCGAATCTCTGCCAAAGACATTTTTCCTGGTTGCAGAGTCAAGGTTGTTTTCATGGTTATTTCTTTCAAATTAGCGCAAAACATAAATCGATTTTACGGCCGCGGTTCAGTTTAAACTCAACTCGAATTCAGCTTAAATTCAGTCCAAAGGCTGACCGGCCTTGTCTCGTATCAAAGGTAACGACAACAGCGCTATCAGGGCGCAGCCGATGACATACCATGAGGGCGCCAGGTTACTGCCCGAAAGCGCCATCAGTTCGGTGGCAAAAAAAGGCGCGAAACCGCAAAAAATGGAAACGCCGACACAATACACCACCGACATTCCCGTCACCCGCACCGGCCGTGGAAACAATTCCGGCAACATCACCAAGCCTGGCACCGCAATGAAAGTTGTCAATAGCGACAACAAGGCAATAGTCGGCAGCAATACACCGAGCGTCGTATGGGCGTTGATCAGCGCAAACGCGGGATAAATCACTAGCGCCAGCAGCAGACAGAATGCAGCAAACACTCTTTTACGGCCGGCTTTGTCGGACAACATGCCCGCCAGCGGCGCTACCAACGCCGCGACTGCGGCAGCGACGCAGGCGGCAGCCAGTCCGGCCGACATCGACATGTGCAAGATTTTGGTGGCGTAAGTCGGTATGTAGTACAGGGTGATGTAGATCGCTGCTGTATTGCCCATGGTCAGCAGGATGCCGGCGGCGATTTCTTTTTTGTGGTGGGCAAACACGGTGCTGATGGCGTTGCTTTTCCTCGGCTTTCCCATATAGACAGCAGGCCCGTCATCCAGCGTTTCGTGCAAATTGCGGCGAATGAACACACCCAGCGGCCCCATCAGCAAACCGATCGCAAATGGAATGCGCCAGCCCCAGCTTTCCAGTGATGCGGTAGTCAGGATGGCCGTCAGGAACAAGCCGGCCAACGCCCCCAGCAAGGCGCTCAAATTCTGGCTGACCGCCTGCAAACCGCCGTAGAATCCGCGCGAGTTGTCATCGGCATATTCCATCAGCAAGGAAGTCGAGGCGCCGATCTCGCCGCCCAGCGCAAAACCCTGGATCAGGCGCGCCGCCACAATCAACAACGGCGCAGCCAGCCCGATCTGGGCATAGGTCGGGGCAAAAACAATCATCGCCGAACCTAGCGCCATGAGCTGCAGCGTCAAGGTCATGGCGGCTTTGCGGCCGACCCGGTCAGCGTAGGCGCCCAGCAGCAAACCACCTATAGGCCGCGCAACGAAACCAATGCCGAAGGTGGCGGTGACCAGCAATAACTGCGCGATATCGCCATCCGCCGGAAAATACAATTTACCGATGATGATGGCGAAAAAACTATACGAGGTGAATTCGAAATATTCGAGACCGTTGCCGATGGTGATCGCTGCTACCGCCTTGGCTCTTTTGATTTTCCCGCCCGCCGCAAGCGTGGGTGCAGATTCTGCGCCCACTGCTGCAAGGCTGGCGTCGCGCTGACTTATTTCCATAAACCGTCTCCTGTTTATCTAATCTAATGGCGTCGTCGCTTGTTTGTTAAATGTTTAGCAACGACGCAGCATCCATCAGCGATTGATCATCGGCAGATTCAAGTTGTGACGCTTGGCGCATTCGATCGCCGCCTCGTAACCGGCGTCGGCATGACGCATCACGCCGGAGGCGCAATCGTTGACCAGCACCCGCGCCAGGCGCTTGGCGGCTGCTTCGGTGCCGTCAGCCACAATCACCATGCCGGAATGTTGCGAATAACCCATGCCGACTCCGCCGCCGTGATGCAGCGAAACCCAGGTGGCGCCGCCGGCGGTATTCAGCAAGGCGTTCAGCAAAGGCCAGTCGGAAACCGCATCGGTGCCGTCTTTCATGCTTTCGGTTTCGCGGTTCGGGCTGGCGACCGAGCCGGTATCCAGATGGTCGCGGCCGATCACCACCGGCGCTTTCAACTCGCCAGTGCGCACCATTTCATTGAAAGCCAGGCCGGCGATATGGCGCTCGCCCAGCCCCAGCCAGCAAATCCGCGCCGGCAAGCCCTGGAAGGAAATGCGTTCACGCGCCATGTCCAGCCAGCGGTGCACATGCTTGTTTTCCGGGAACAGTTCCTTGATCTTGGCGTCGGTCTTGTAGATATCCTCGGGATCGCCGGACAAGGCAACCCAGCGGAAAGGCCCCTTGCCTTCACAGAACAGCGGCCGGATATAGGCCGGCACGAAGCCGGGAAAATCGAAAGCGTTCTTGACGCCTTGGTCAAACGCCACCTGGCGGATGTTGTTGCCGTAATCAACGGTCTTGATGCCCATCGCGTGGAAATCCAGCATCGCTTGCACATGCAGCGCACAGGATTGCGCCGCATCTGCCGTCAGCTTGCTCTGCTGCGACGGATCATGCTGTGCCGCCACCCATTGCTCGACGCTCCAGCCGATCGGCAGATAGCCGTTGATCAAGTCATGCGCGGAAGTCTGGTCGGTGACCAGGTCCGGCTTGATGCCGCCAGCCTTGGCGCGCTTGACCAGTTCCGGCAAGACTTCGGCAGCATTGCCGAGCAGGCCGATGGAAATCGCTTCCTTGCGTTCGGTATGGTATTTGATCAGTTCCAGCGCATGGTCCAGATCCTTGGCCTGCTTGTCGAGATAGCGTGTGCGCAGGCGGAAATCAATGCTCGACTGCTTGCACTCGATAGTCAGCGAAGCCGCTCCAGCCAGGGTTGCCGCCAGCGGTTGCGCGCCGCCCATGCCGCCCAGGCCGGCAGTCAGGATCCAGCGGCCGGAGAGATCGCCGCCGAAGTGCTGGCGCCCTGCTTCGGCAAAAGTTTCAAAAGTGCCTTGCACGATGCCCTGGCTGCCGATGTAGATCCAGCTGCCGGCGGTCATCTGGCCGTACATGAACAGGCCCTTGCGGTCGAGTTCGTTGAAATGCTCCCAATTGGCCCATTTCGGCACCAGGTTGGAGTTGGCCAGCAATACCCGCGGCGCATCGGCGTGGGTCTGGAATACGCCGACCGGCTTGCCGGACTGGATCAGCAAGGTTTCATCTTCGTTCAGATTGGTCAGGGTTTCGACGATCTTGTCGAAACAGGCCCAGTCGCGCGCGGCGCGGCCAATGCCGCCGTAGACTACCAGGTCGTTCGGCCGCTCGGCCACTTCCGGATCAAGATTGTTCATCAACATGCGCAACGGCGCTTCGGTCAGCCAGCTCTTGGCGGTCAGCGTGCTGCCGCGTGGCGCCCGGATGGTGCGGCTAGGGTCGCGGCGCGGATCGGTCTTGGTGGTTGTGCTCATATTGATTAGTCTCCTTGAAAATGTCTGCAAACAGAACAGCAAGTTGTATAGTCCAGTAAAATATAATGCCTATACAACTTAGTCAACCAGATTTATGCGAATCTTGTGAATCTGTGACCCGCCTCCCACAGCAACATTGAAAAATAGTAATTGACTTCAAGCACACTTGAACTTGCATACTTGGCTCGACAGCAACTGAAGTAATCAACTGATGTAGTATCCGTGATGAATTTTCTTGAGTAGGAACCAGCATATGCATGGCGCATCAAGCAATAAGGCAGTACCGGCATTTCAACAGGTAAAAGACCATGTCTTGCAGCAAATCCGCAGCGGCGACTGGAAACCCGGCGACCTGATCCCGTCAGAACGCGAGCTGATGTTGCAATTCAGTCTATCGCGGATGACGGTCAACCGCGCCCTGCGCGAACTGACCGACAACCAGCTGCTGGTGCGGATCCAGGGTTCGGGCACCTATGTCGCGCCCGGCAAATACCAGTCGACATTGGTAGAGATACACAGTATCGACGACGAACTGGTCGCCCGCGGCCATCGTTATCGCAGCCAGGTGCTGACGCTGGAAGCCAGTTCCGCGCCGGTGGCGCTGAAGGCGCTAGGCCTGGACAGCGGCCCGGTGTTTCATTCCGTGATTGTGCATTTTGCCGACGACATTCCGATCCAGCTGGAAGACCGCTACACCAATCCGCAACTGTTTCCCGATTACCTGCAACAGGATTTTCATCGGATCACGCCTAACCACTACATGGTGCAGATTGCGCCGCTGGACAAAGCCGAATACAGCATCGAATCCAAGATGCCCGACACCGCTGTGCGTAAGCTGCTGCAGATGGAAGCCGGTGAACCATGCCTGCTGCTGTCGCGCCGGACTTGGGTGCGGCAGGCGGTGGCGACTTCGGTCACCTTATGGCATCCCGGCTCCAGGTATCAATTTACCGGCGGCTTCTGATCTGCCGGGGCAGGCAGCGTCAATTCTGTCGATGGTCCGACGCAGTACATTTTCACGCAGTAAAATTTTAATGCGCAAGCAGTAACAAGATAGACAACAGGACATATCGATTCATGTCAGTAACAACCACCTCGCTCAACACCCCCTCTGCCAGCTGGGCAGACCTGCTGTCAGGACGCAACGCCTTACGCTCGATCACGCTAGCCGGCGGCATCGGCATGCACGCCACCAATGTGTACATCGTCACCACCATCCTGCCGTCGGTAGTCAAGGAGATCGGCGGCCTGGAATACTACGCCTGGGCTACCTCTTTGTTTGTGGTGGCGTCCATCATCGCCGCCGCTGTGGCTTCGCGGCTGGTCGAGTGGGTTGGCTATCGGCCCGCCTGCCTGCTGGCGCTGCTGGTGTTTTCGCTGGGCTCGGCCGGCTGCGCGCTGGCGCCGCATATGGTGTGGCTGCTGCTGGCGCGCACGGTGCAAGGCTTCGGCGGCGGCGTGCTGGTGGCGCTGTCTTACGCCATGATCCGGGTGGTGTTTGCAGCGCCTTTGTGGTCGCGGGCGATGGCCCTGATGTCAGGCATGTGGGGAATTTCCACGCTATCAGGCCCCGCCATCGGCGGCATGTTTGCGCAGGCCGGCAGCTGGCGCGGCGCGTTCTGGGCGCTATTGCCGGCCGCCGTCATACTGGCGCTGCTGGTGCAATTCACGCTGAAAGTGCCGGCAGAAACGCTCTCTGAAGAGAAACCCAACAGCATTCCGATCACGAAAATATTGTTGCTGGCGGCGGCGGTGCTATCGGTATCGGCGGCCAGCCTGTTCAGCAGCGCCGTGTTGAATGTCGGCGGCATCGTCTTCGGCATTGCCTTGATCGGATTGATCGCCTGGCTGGAGCAACGCGGTGGCGTAGAAAAAGCGCGCTTGCTGCCGAGCGGCGCGTTTTCCTTGCGCAGCCGCATCGGCGCCCTGTACGCCACCATGATATTGATGATCCTGGGGCTCACCACCGAAATCTACGTACCGTATTTCTTGCAAGTGATCCAGGGCCACTCGCCGCTGCTGGCCGGCTATCTGACCGGCATCATGTCTTGCGGCTGGACCCTGGCGGCGCTGCTGTTTTCCAGCTACAGCGGCGCTCGTGCCGAATTTGTCATGAAAGCCGGACCGCTGGTGGTGATTGCTGCCTTGCTGGGCTTGTCGTTCATGCTGCCGTCGGCCGCCGTCCTGAATGACTACGGCCTGCTGCCCTTGTGCATCGCGCTGATACTGGTCGGTTTCGGCATCGGCATGGGCATGCCGCACCTGATGGCAAAGATATTGAGCAGCGCCCATCCGGATGAAGGCAATCTGGCCGCCTATTCGCTCACCACAGTGCAGCTGTTCGCTACCGCTATCGGCGCCGCCCTGGCCGGCATGGTGACATCGCTGGCCGGGCTGGCTGATCCGGGCGGTTTGCCTGGTGCGACAAATGCGGCACAATGGCTATTCATCTGCTTCGCAGCGGCGCCGACACTGGCCTTCTTCACGGTGCGGCAAGCCTTGCGCTTGAACGCTCCGGTTGTGTCCGGGACTGTGCGCAGCGAGCAACTACAGGAACCTCTTGCATGAGCGGCACGCCCCCGAAAACCCCGGTTTCCCGCCTCAAGGCCAGCACTGAAACCGTCACCAGCGTGCACTACTGGACCGAGAAACTGCTATCGTTCCGCACTACGCGCCCGGCCGGCTACCAGTTCACGCCAGGGCAGTTTGCCAGGCTGGGCGTAGTGGCCGGCGACGAAACGCTGTGGCGCGCCTATTCGGTCACTTCGGCAGTCACCGAGGACGAACTGGAGTATTTCCTGGTGCATGTCCCCGGCGGCCTCTTCACCGAACAACTGAAAGGCTTGCAGCCAGGCTTCCCGATCCTGGTCGAAAAATTCAGCTACGGTTTCATGACTGCGGATCGGTTTGTGGATGGCGAGGATTTGTGGATGCTGGCCACCGGCACCGGCCTCGGTCCGTATATCTCGATCTTGCAAGATCCCACGGTATGGAAAAAATTCCGCAACCTGATTCTGGTGCATTGCGTAAGAAATGCCGAGGAACTGGCCTATCAGGAGCTGCTGTCCAAACTGCACCTGCG
>NZ_JAGQEG010000064.1 GCF_018305005.1 Collimonas silvisoli | reverse complement strand
CAAAAATATTTCCGCATATCCATATAAGCAAAAAACATGCCACATAAAGCAATGCAGCTAAAATAGTGTATCCTAAAAAAAATAAAACATCATTTAATTTCAGTAACACCGGCGATACTGTTGCTTATATACGCCAAATAACAAATACGCATACGGGTATGCAAAAAAATGCATAGTTCTGTTTAACGGCGAAAGTACGCCATTTCTTGCTTAAAAGAAGAAGCAATAAATACTAATTAAATAGTAAAAAGATAATAAAAGAAAATCAAAACCATGCGGAACTTTAAACAACTTAAAGCATCGTGCATTGCACCAATAATGCTCATTTTCAGTATCGCAAGTGCAATATTTCCGGCGCATGCAGGCAATAACCCGGCCGATCCGTCCAAAGTGGTGCGTGCCGCCTTCGAGGCAGCGGACGATGGTTTCGATCCGGTGCGCACCGTTAACGTCTATTCCAACTGGGTAGCTGAAGCGATTTTTGAACGCCTGCTGACTTATGACTACCTGGCGCGCCCCGCCAAACTGGTGCCTGGAACTGCAGAGGCCATGCCAGAGGTGAGCGATGGCGGCAAAACCTATGTTTTCCATATCAAGAAGGGGATTTATTTCGCCCCCGATCCCGCTTTCAAAGGGGTGCGCCGCGAACTGACTGCCCAGGACTACGCCTACACCTTCAAACGTTTTCTCGATCCCAAGAACCGCTCGCCGTCGGCCAACGTCTTGCAAGGCAAGATCGCCGGCATGGATGAATTGATCGCCAAGGCACAGAAAACCGGCCGCTTCGATTACGACGCGCCGCTGGCGGGCCTGCAAACTCCTGATCGCTATACCCTGCGGATAACGCTCAATGCACCCGACTACAATTTCCTGTACATCATGGGATTCACCGCCTTCGGCGCGCAAGCACGCGAAGTGGTCGACGCCTACGGCGACCAGAGCGGCGCCCACCCGGTCGGCAGCGGCGCCTATATGCTGCAGAAATACGTACCGCGCAGCAAAATCGTGCTGGTCGCCAATCCGGAATACCGCGGCTATACATGGGAATTCAAATCGTCCGGCAGCGCCTGGGACGATCAGCTGGTGCACGATATGAAGGGCAAGAAGATGCCGCAGGTCGGCCGGGTCGAAATCAGCATCATCGAGGAAGAGCAATCGCGCTGGCTGGCTTTTCAAGGCAAGCAAATTGACCTTGACTACTTGCCCCAAGCGGCAGCTCCAACGGTGCTGGACGGAAAAAAACTGAAGCAACCCTTCCTCGATCAAGGCATCCGCCTGGATACCGTCGCAGAAGCAGGCGTGGTCTATACCTTCCTGAACTTCAAAGATCCTGTCATCGGCGGCGGCAGCCTGGAGAAAAACGCCCTGCGGCGCGCAATCGCCATGTCTTACAACGTCCAGGATGAGATATCTCAGGTCCGTCTCGGCTTGGCAGTGAAAGCAGAAATGCCGATCCCGGAAGGCGTGGCTGGCCATGACCCCAACTACCGCAGCAGCATCGCCTACGACCCCGCGCTGGCAAACAAATTGCTTGATCGCTTTGGTTATAAACGCGGGGCCGATGGCTACCGCACCCTCCCCGACGGCCAGCCGCTGACTCTGAAAATAGCCACCGAAGCAAGCGCGATCAACGTGGTTTTCTCGGAAATATGGAAGCGCGGGCTCGACAAAGTCGGTATTCGCTCCGATTTCCGGGTAAGCAATTTTGCCGACAACCTGAAGGCCGCGACCGAATGCAAACTGATGATGTGGAACGGCTCTTGGACCGCGGACTACCCGGAAGGCGATAATTTCATGCAACTGCTGTATGGCCCCAACGTGGGGCAAGGCAACAACGGCTGCTATAGCTCTCCTGCCTTCGATGCTCTCTATGTCAAGGCCAAGGCGTTGCCGCCGGGCCCGGAACGCAATCAGTTATATATCGAGATGAGCCGCCAGATGGAAGCCGATACCGCCTGGGTACTCACCGTGCAGCGCCTGCGCAACTGGCTGGTCCGGCCATGGATCAAAGGCTTCAAGCGCCATCCTATCCTGCAGGCCGACTGGCAGTATCTCGATGTTGAAAAACATTAGGCGCTTATTTATATGCTCATCTATCTTTTTGCGCGGGATTCTGTAGTATGCCGCCTTAACCTGGAACAGACGGCTGCCATCAGCCGCAAAATCACATACAACAGGAGACAAACTGCATGTACAGGTAAGCACTTAGACAGAATAAGTGGTCAAGATCCATTATTATTGAATTACCAAGTAACAAGGTATTGATCGCGCATTCGCTTACCGGCGGAGTAGCGCGATGTCATCGGAGATGACACTATTTTGAGCAAGAGATAAGCCATCTTAAGCACATATAGAAAATAACCACCTGCTCAAAAGGCAAAAGAAAATGCATCGAAAAATGTCGAATTCAGTCAGATTCAAAAAAATATTGCTAGCGCAAATGCTCGCCCTTGCAGCATTTGCGGGCAGCGCCACCAGCGTTCATGCCGACACCAATCCGGCCGATCCAGCCAAGGTAATACTCACCGCTTTCGAAGCGGCGGACGATGGCTTCGATATGGTCCGCACCGCCAATTTCTATTCCGGCTGGGTCAGCGAGGTTATCTTCGAAACCTTGCTTAGCTATGACTATCTGGCGCGTCCAGCCAAAGTTGCGCCGAAAACCGCAGAAGCGATGCCGGAAATCAGCGAGGATGGCAAGACATATACCTTCCATCTCAAAAAAGGGATTTACTTCTCGCCCGATCCGGTTTTCAAGGGTGTACGCAGGGAACTGACCGCCCAGGACTACATTTACACCTTCAAACGTTTTCTCGACCCAAAAAACCGCTCGCCGTCGGCCAGTTTCCTGGCCGGTAAAATTGTCGGTCTCGACGACCTGGCCGAGCAAGCAGGGAAAAGCGGCCACTTCGATTACGACACGCCTATAGCCGGTTTGCAGGCGCCCGACCGCTACACGCTGCGCGTCACCCTGAACGCCAAAGACTACAACTTCCTGAATGTCGTCGCCTATCCGGCTTTCGGCGCTGTTGCGCGCGAAGTCATCGACGCCTACGGTCAGCAAAGCGGACAGCATCCTGTCGGCACCGGCCCTTACATGCTGCAAAAGTACGTCCCACGCAGCAAAATCAGCCTGGTTGCCAATCCAGAGTACCGCGGCTACGTCTGGGATTTCAAGCCCTCCAACGATGCCATCGACAAGCAAATCGTCAAAGACATGCAGGGCAAGAAAATGCCGCAAGTCGGCCGCGTCGAGATCAGCATCATCGAAGAAAATCAGTCACGCTGGCTGGCATTCCAGGGCAAGCAGATTGATTTCGACAAGATACCGGAAACGGCAGCCCCGACCGTACTGGACGGCGACAAACTGAAACCCGAATTTACCGAGCAAGGGATACAGTTGCAGCGTGTCGTCGATGCCGGCATCACATACACTGTCTTGAACATGCAAGATCCGACCATAGGCGGCTACAGCAACGACAAAATTGCGCTGCGGCGGGCCATCGCGATGTCATACAACAACAAGGAAGAGGCAAATTTATTGCGCAATGGCCAGGCCATCACGCTGGAAACGCTGATCCCGCCGGGGGTCGGAGGCTATGATTCTTCGTATCGCAGCAGCATCGGTTACGACCCGGTATTGGCCAACAAGCTACTCGACCATTTCGGCTACAAACGCGGCGTCGACGGCTATCGCAACATGCCGGACGGCGCACCGTTGCTACTGAAATATACGAGCAATCAGGGCAGCATTTCACAAGAACAGTCAGAACTCTGGAAGCGCGGATTAGATTTGATCGGCGTCAGGACCAAATTCATTGTCAGCAATTTTGCCGATAACCTGAAAGCCGCCACCTCATGCGAATTGATGATGTGGGGTGCGGCCTGGAATGCCGACTACCCGGAAGCCGAGAATTTCCTGCAATTGCTGTACGGCCCGAACTCCGGCCACGGCAACCACGGCTGCTATAAATCGCCAGCCTTTGACGCCCTCTATGCCAAGGCCATGGCACTGCCTCTCGGCCCCGAGCGCAATCAGATCTACCTGCAAATGAATCGACAATTCGAAGCCGACACTGCCTGGGCTCTGAACACCACCAGAATCCGCAACTGGCTGGTACGGCCATGGGTCAAGGGCTTCAAAAAACACCCGATCCTGCACGCTGAGTGGCAGTACATCGATGTCGAAAAACACTAATTCACCGCATATGCAGTAATAAGACACCGTGCTCCGGCAAGCAGATGAAGCCTGCCGCAGCGCCAATTTAGCTAGAGATATATAGAAGGAGGCAAATGGTATGAACTCGCTTTGGTTACGCGGGATTTTGGTTGCGTGTTTGGCGTGCGCCCTGCCGATGAAAGCATCGGCAGCGGCAGCGCCAATTTCCCCAGCTGATCCCGAAAAAGTATTGCGCTATGTATTTCCTGCGCCGGAAACCGGTTTCGATCCGGCCATAACGCGGGATTTGTATTCGGCATTGGTTGTTCAATCTGTTTTCCAGACTTTGTTCACCTACGACTATCTGGCAAGGCCGGCCAAGCTGGTACCGCTGACGGCGGAATCCTTGCCGGAAGTCTCGGCCGATGGCATGACCTATACAATCCATCTAAAAAAAGGGATTTACTTCGCCAACGACCCTGCCTTCAACGGCAAAAAGCGCGAATTGACGATGGCCGATTATGTCTACTCCTACATGCGGCTGTTCGACCCCAAGCTGGCGTCGCCACATACCTGGCTGCTGGAAGGCAAAGTCGTCGGACTGGATGAACTGGCGGAACAGGCGAAGAAAACCGGCCATTTCGATTACGACGCCAAGGTCGCCGGATTTGAATTACTGGATCGCTACACCTTACGCATCCACTTGAAACAATCCGACTTTAATCTCGGCATGATCCTAGCGCATGAGCCGACCAGTGCCATGGCGCGTGAAGTGATTGAAAAATACCGCGATGCACAAGGCCAGGTGATGGCCAATCCGGTCGGTACTGGCCCCTATCTGCTGACCAACTGGGTCCGTGGCGCGCGCATGACATTAACCGCGAATCCTGACTTTCCCGGCTTCATCTGGGATTTCAAGGCCGGCAGCGATCCGGAAGACCAGCAAATCGTCGCCAAGCTGAAAGGCAAGCGCATGCCGCAAATCGGCCGTATCGAAATCAGCGTGATGGTGGAAGACCAGTCGCGTTTGCTGGCATTCGAAGGCGATGAAGTGGATATCACCGAATTGCAAGGGCCACTGGCTCCACAAGCAATGTCCGGCGGCAAACTGAAACCGGAGTTCACAAAAAAAGGCGTGCAACTGTCGCGTATCGTCGATCCAGAAATCAGCTATTACTACTGGAACATGAAAGATCCTGTGTTGGGCGGCTTAAGCAAGGAAAAGATCGC
Organism: Collimonas silvisoli; assembly: GCF_018305005.1. GTDB lineage: Bacteria > Pseudomonadota > Gammaproteobacteria > Burkholderiales > Burkholderiaceae_D > Collimonas > Collimonas silvisoli. The sequence continues at coordinate 28,370 of NZ_JAGQEG010000064.1, read as the reverse complement.
TCTGCGACGGGCGATTGCCATGGCGCACAACGTGCGCGAAGAAATCAAGGTGGTCTGGAACGACGAAGCGATCCCGCTTGAATACCCTATCCCGCCAGGTATTGTAGGGCACGATCCGGATTACAAAAGCAGCCTTCAGTATGAACCGGAGGTCGCCAACGCCCTGCTCGACAAGTTCGGTTACAAAATAGGCAAAGATGGCTGGCGCACCCTGCCTGACGGCAAGCCGTTAATCATACGGTACTCCGCCAGAGCCGACTCCAACGGCCAGCAGCAATCGGAAATGTGGAAAAAAACCTACGACACCATCCATATCCGCATGGTCGGCGACCTGAAAACTTTCCCGGACCTGTTGAAAGCCGAAAAGGAATGCCAGCTGCAATCGCGCACCGCGCCCTGGATTGCCGACTATCCGGACGGCGACAACTTCATGCAATTGTTCTACGGGCCAAATATCGGCCAGAACAACAATGGCTGCTCTAAGATCCCCGAATACGACGTGCTCTACGCGGCTTCCCAGAAATTGCCAAACGGCCCCGAACGCGACCTGCTGTACCACAAGATGGCGCGCATCCTGGAAGTCAATGCGCCGGCGCGCATCGGTTATGCCCGCTACCGCAACATGATTGCGCAACCACGGGTGATCGGCTTCAAAAAACACCCGATCCTACATACCGAATGGATGTATTTCGATATAGATAAAAGTAAATAAAAACACGACAGAGCGGAAAGGCCGAGCGCCTTCCGCCTGTGTTCACACTAACCACTAATTTTTACTAAGCCCATATTTGAGGAAATGCATGAAACCATCATCATTTTTCTTGCCGGTCACTACAGCGCTATTCACGCTGATGCTGAACCAGGCAGCCGCCCAAGGTACCCAACGCCCGTTGATTCCGCTATTGAAAGCGGAACAGATTCCGACCCTGTGCAAGGATACCCTAACCGGCTTACGCAAGCGCGTAGCCATGCTGGAAAAGCTACCGCCGGCACATGCCAAAGACAGCAAGAAAGTGCTGACCGAATGGAACGATCTGCAGATCGCCCTGGAAGACCTGCAAGGCCCGGTCGATATCCTCAACAACGTTTCGCCAGACGCCAAAGTCCGCAGCACCACCGAAGCCTGCCTGATTGAAACCAACAAATTCGCGACCGATCTGCTGCAAAGCGAAAAGCTGTACGCCCGTTTCAAAGCCATCCAGCCGACCGATCCGATAGAACAAAAGCTGCGCCAGGATATCCTATATAGCTTCGACGACACCGGCGTTTCCCTGCCCCCGGAAAAGCGCGCCAGGATGAAGGAAATCCTCGACAAGCTGGGTGAACTGAGCCAGGAATTCGCTCGCGACATCCGCGACAACAACCAGAAACTGACGTTCACCCCGGCCGAACTGCAAGGCATGCCGGCCGCCTATCTGGCGCGCGCCAAGCGCGACGACAAAGGCAACTACCTGCTTGGCTTCGAATACCCGGATTACAAACCGTTCATGGAATCCGCCGACAACAGCGACGCCCGCCGCCGCTATCAGATCGCGTTCACCAAACACGGTACGCCGAAGAATCTGGAGATACTGAAAGAAGCGATGAACTTGCGCCACGAAATGGCTGCACTGTTCGGCTTGCCCAGCTATGCCGATCTGGCGACCCGTCGCCGCATGGTGAAAAACCCACAAACCGTCGATAAATTCCTGGCTGAAGTACAAACCGCGGTCACCCAGCTGGAAATCAAGGAAATCGAAGAACTGCGCGTATTCAAATCGGAAACCCTGAAGACGCCGCTGGCAGACACCAAGCTGGAACGCTGGGATGCCGACTACTGGCAACAGAAGATCAAGCAAGCGCGTTACAACGTCGATCAGGAAGCCCTGCGCAAATACTTCCCTACCGACGCCGCAATCCCCTGGATCCTGCATGTCTCCAGCACCTTGTATGGGGTCGAATTCAAACGGGTCGAAGTCCCGGTCTGGCATCCTGAAGTGCAGTACTACGATGTCATCGACAGCAAGAGTAAAACCCGCATCGGCGGCATCTATCTAGACCTGTTTCCGCGTGACGGCAAATACGGCCACGCAGCCGCCTGGGGCACCCGTGGCGTCAGCACCCTGGCCCGCCGCACCCCGGTTTCAACCCTGGTGACCAACTTCGATCGCAATGGCTTGAACAGCGATGAACTGGAAACCCTGGTGCATGAATTCGGCCACGTCTTGCATGGCGTGCTGTCGAACACCAAATATGTGGCCCAGGCCGGCACCAACGTCGAGCTCGATTTTGTCGAAGCGCCATCGCAGATGTATGAAGAATGGGCGCGCCGCAAAGAGTCGCTGACCTTGCTGGCCGGCTTCTGCAAGACCGCTTGCCCAACCATCGACGACGCCCTGCTGCAACGCCTGACCGCCGCCCACAATTACGGCCGCGGCATACGCTACGCGCGCCAGCTGCTGTACGCGAGCTACGACATGACCCTCCATAACAACAAGGCCGACCGGCAACAACCGCTGGCAGTCTGGCAACAAATGGAAGGCGCAACCCCGTTGGGCTACGTGCCCGGCACCGAATTCCCGGGCCAGTTCGGCCATCTGATGGGCGGCTACGCAGCCGGCTATTATGGTTACATGTGGTCGGAAGTGCTGGCGCTGGACATGCTGTCGCGTTATAACGGAAAACTGATGAACCCGGATGTCGGCCATCTGTATCGCCAGGACATCCTGTCGCGCGGCGCTGAAAGGCCGGCCGGCGAGATGGTCAGCACCTTCCTCGGCCGCGAGCCCAACAGCAAGGCGTTCTTTGCCGAAATTTCAGGCCAGCGCCTGCAATGAGCCAGATTAAGGAAACATCATGACCGCTTATATCCTGCGCCGCCTGTGGCAAATGCTGCCGACCATGCTCGGCGTCATCGTACTGGTATTTTTCCTGTTCAACTGGGTCGGTGGCGACCCGGCCTATATCCTGGCCGGGAAGATGTCGAACCCGCAACAGATCGCCAACATCCGCACCCAGCTGGGCATCGACCAGCCGTATTACATCCAGCTGTGGATTTTCATCAAGCAGATCGTTACCTTCAACTTCGGCAATAGCTGGAGTACCGGCGAATCCGTGGCCAACGTCATCCTGACCCGCCTCGGGCCATCCATGACCGTGCTGATCCCCCTCACCATCCTGGAAACCCTGATCGCCGTGGCGCTGGCGCTGGCCGTGGCTTTCATCCGCGGCTCCAAGACCGACCGCATGGTGATGGTGGCTTGTACCGTCGGCATGTCGATCAGTATCCTGGTCTACATCATCCTGTTCCAATACTGGTTCGCCTACAAACTGAGCCTGTTCCCGGTGCAAGGCTGGGGCAACGGTTTCCTCGAAAACCTGTTTCACTACTCGGCCCTGCCGATCCTGATCATGCTGGCGGTGAGCATCGCCCCCAGCTTGCGCCTGTACCGTACTTTCGTGCTGGATGAAGTCAATCAGGACTACGTCCGCACCGCGCGCGCCAAGGGCGTCAAGGAACGCCGCATCCTGTGGGTGCACGTGTTGCGCAATGCCGCGATTCCCATCATCACCAACGTCATGTCGAACCTGCCGGCGCTGCTGATCGGCGCCTTCCTGATCGAGCGTTTCTTCTCGATTCCAGGCATAGGGCGCGAAGTGATCCTGGCGGTTGAACGCAGCGATTTCCCGGTGATCAAGGCGATCACGATTTATGTCGCCGCCGCCACCATGATATTCAACCTGTTGACCGATCTGCTGTACCAAGCGGTCGACCCACGCGTTCAACTGAAGTAGGAGCCGCCATGACACAAAGTATCCATCAGGCCCCTACCCAAGCGGCGCCTGCAACCACCACCGTAGCGCTCGCCGGCGGCCCCGCCGGCAGCCATTCTCCTGGCCTGTGGGCCTTGGCCTGGCGCCGCCTGCGCGCCGATCATGTCGCCATGGCCGCACTCGCCGTGGTCGGCCTGTATCTGGTCATGCTGGCGCTCTCGGCCAGCAACCTGATCGCCGGCGACTGGTCGAAAGAAATTGGCGTCAACTACGCGCCGCCCACCTTCATGGGCGCGCAAACCGACGCCGAGCGCGGCTTCAGCGACAACGATGCCGCCGTCGAGGCGCCGCCGGAAAATCCGGTCGATCCGCTGCGCGACATCTTGCGTGATCTACGCAAGAGCGGCACCGCAGCGCCGACACCGCCGGTGATCGCCAACGACTACGGCATCGCCGATCCGCTGGCAACAGAAATGGCTGAAATCCGTGCCGAACTGGCGAAAAAAGGCGGCAGCGCGACACTGATCCGCAAACCGACGCTGCCGTTCGGCGCCGATAAATGGGGCCACGACATCATCAAGAAAACCATCAAGGGCGCGGAAACCTCGATCATCGTCGGCCTGGTTGCAGCGCTGCTGGCGGTTACCTTGGGTACCCTCTTCGGCGCGGTATCCGGCTACTTCGGCGGCTGGATCGACGACGCTTTCAACTGGTTCTACAGCATCTTCACCTCGATCCCCTACCTGCTGCTGATCCTGGCCGTGGCCGCGGTGCTGCAGCAAAAAGGCGTGACGGCAATCGTGCTGATCCTCGGCCTGACCGGCTGGACCGGCACCTACCGCCTGATCCGCGCCGAATACATGAAGCACAAGGCACGTGAATACGTGATGGCGGCGGACGCTATCGGCGCCAGCCACTGGAGCAAGATGTTCGGCCATATTTTCCCTAACGTCAGCCATGTGTCATTGGTGCAGCTGTCGATCTCGGTGGTCGGCTTCATCAAGTCGGAAGTGATCTTGAGCTTCCTCGGTTTCGGCGTGCCGGTCGGCGTCGTATCCTGGGGCAGCATGCTGAACGAAGCACAAAACGAATTAATTCTGGGTAAGTGGTGGCAGCTGGCGGCTGCAAGTATCGCCATGGCGATCCTGGTGACGGCGTTTTCGCTGTTCACCGATGCGCTGCGCGACGCCCTTGATCCGAAGCTGAAATAGGAGACCTCATGGATTCGACCAACCACAACCATCCAGCGGACCACAGCGCGCAACCGCTGTTGCGCGTACGCGATCTGCGCGTCAGTTTCCGCACCGATAAAAAAACCATGGTGGAAACCGTCAAAGGGATTTCCTTTGATATTCCGCACAACACCACCGTCGCCCTGGTGGGCGAATCAGGCAGCGGCAAATCGGTCAGCTCGCTGGCCGTGATGGGCTTGCTGCCAAAAAACAATTCCAGCATCGCCGCCACCAGCTGCATCGAGTTCGAAGGCCGCAACCTGCTCGCCATGTCGGAAGACGAACGGCGTGACATGTGCGGCAAGGAAATCTCCATGATTTTCCAGGAGCCGATGACATCGCTCAACCCGGTGTTCACCGTCGGTTTCCAGATTGGCGAAGTGCTGAAGCTGCATATGGGCATGAACGCCAAGCAGGCGCGGGCACGCGCGATTGCATTGCTGGAGGAAGTCGGGATTCCATCGCCGGCGACCAAGATCGATGCTTATCCAAGCCAGATGTCGGGCGGCCAGCAGCAACGCGTGATGATTGCCATGGCGATCGCCTGCGAACCCAAGCTGTTGATCGCCGACGAACCGACCACCGCGCTCGACGTCACGATCCAGAAACAGATCATCGACCTGATCGAAGCCCTGCGCAAAAAGCACAAGATGTCGGTACTGTTCATCACCCATGACCTGGCGCTGGTCGGCGAAATCGCTGACGAAGTGATCGTCATGCGCCACGGCGAAGTGCGCGAAAAAGGCGATGTGCGGCAAATCTTTGAAGCGCCGCAAGACCCGTACACCAAGGCCTTGCTGATGTGCCGCCCGTCGCTCGATACCCGCCCCTGGCGCTTGCCGGTCATCAGCGACTATATGAACGGCCACCATGGCGACAACCTGGATTTGCGGGAACGCAGCCGCGGTTGCAGCGGACAAGAAGATACCTTGCTCGACGTGCGCAATCTGGGCAAGAGCTTTTATTTCCGCGAAGGCTTGTTCGGCCGCAAGGAATTCAAAGCGGTGCAGGACGTCTCATTCAAGCTGGCGCGCGGCAAGACTCTGGGCGTGGTGGGTGAATCCGGTTCCGGCAAGACCACCGTCGGCCTGACCCTGATGCGCCTGCATCAAGCCACTGCCGGACAAGCACTGTTCGAAGGCAAGGACATCATCGGCATGTCCAACCATGAGTTCATGTCTTACAAGCGGCGCATCCAGATCATCTTCCAGAACCCCTACGCTTCGCTCAATCCGCGCTTCACCATCGGCCAGATTCTGCTGGAGCCGATGCGCATCCACCAGATCGGCAGCGACGATAACGAACGTATCGAGATGGCGATGCAACTGCTGCAAAAGGTGGGCTTGCCGCCGGTCGCCTACCATCGCTATCCGCATGAATTCTCCGGCGGCCAGCGGCAGCGGATTGCGATTGCCCGCTGTCTGACCATGCGCCCGGAAATTCTGGTGTGCGATGAATCGGTATCGGCGCTGGACGTCTCGGTGCAGGCGCAAGTCTTGAATCTGCTGCAAGACTTGCAGGAAGAGTTCGGCATGAGCTACATCTTCATCTCGCACGATCTGTCGGTGGTCAAATACCTGGCCGACCAGGTGATGGTGATGCATCAGGGTAAGGTGGTGGAACTGGCCAACTCGGATGAGCTGTATCACAATCCGACCCACGCATACACCCGCCAATTGCTGAGTGCGATTCCGCGCGGTTTGCAGAACTAAAAAACGGGCAACTGCAGCAGGCAACTGCCCGTGACTTAAAAAAACGGAGTACGGCAAGCGCTGTGAAGCGCATGCCGTACTCCGTTCTCGTTTACGCCATGCGGCGCTCTCAATCAACTGCTTTGTTTGCTGTCGACCTTGCGCACCACCGTATCCGCCGGCGCCAGCAAATGACCGTCATGCGAACGCAGCTCGATTTTCTGTCATGAAAACTATCGGATTTCCAACCAGCGTGGCGGCCTGGAATTGCGCATGGCGGAAAGCGCGGTTACCGGTCAACTGCTGGCATCGCCATCATTCTTGCGCAAAGGGCTGGTGCTGCTATTTGCGGCGGCCTGCGCCTTGAGCGTGGCCAACGTCTACTATGCGCAACCCTTGCTGGATGCATTCGCGGCAGATTTCGGCTTCAGCCAGGCTTCGGTCGGCATGGTCGTTACGGCTACCCAGATCGGTTGCGCGCTGGCCTTGTTGTTTGTGGTACCTCTGGGCGATCTGATCAACCGGCGACGCCTGACCATCGCGCAACTGTTCTTGTTATGTGCTGCATTAATCGTCGTCGGCCGGGCATCGTCTGCTGCGGTTCTGCTGGCGGGCATGTTGAGCCTGGGCCTGCTCGGCACAGCCATGACGCAGGGCTTGATTGCCTATGCCGCCAGTGCGGCCGCGCCCGCCGAACGCGGCCGCGTGGTCGGCGTGGCGCAAGGCGGCGTGGTGATCGGGCTGCTGCTGGCGCGGAGCTTGGCGGGATGGGTGGCGGACCTGGGCGGCTGGCGTGCTGTCTACTTTGTGTCGGCCGCCATGACGCTGCTGATGCTGGCCGTCTTGTCGCGCGTGCTGCCTCCGCAAACAGCACCGGCCCATCGCATCTCCTATCTCAAGCTGCTGTATTCGATGTTCGCCATGCTGGCAAGTGAACGGGTGCTCCAAATCCGCGGGGTAATTGCGATGCTGATGTTTGCCGCGTTCAGCATCTTCTGGAGTGCATTGGTACTGCCTTTGAGCGCTGCGCCCTATTCTTTCTCGCATACCGCAATCGGTGCGTTCGGGCTGGTCGGCGTGCTTGGTGCACTGGCGGCTGCCCGCGCCGGGCATTGGGCCGATCGCGGCCACGGCCAACGCACTACCGGTCTGGCGCTGATACTGTTGCTGCTGTCATGGCTGGCGTTGGCGATGATGTCCTACAGCTTGTGGGCGCTGGTGCTCGGCATCGTGCTGCTGGATCTCGGCGGACAGGCAATACATGTCACCAATCAAAGCATGATTTTCCGGAGCCAGCCGGCAGCCCACAGCCGGCTGGTCGCTTGCTACATGATTTTCTATGCGGTCGGCAGCGGCCTGGGCGCGATCGCTTCGACCAGCGTCTATGCCGCCGCCGGATGGAACGGCGTTTGCCTGCTTGGCGCGGGCGTCAGCCTGCTGGCACTCGTGTTCTGGCGGCTGAGCTTGCGCTATATGCCGCAAGCATCTGTCAGCCAATCAGAAAGCAGTGGCGCATAGGGATGCCACGGACTAATATTGCGGCTAGAGCAAGGGCTCAATGCAGGATCGGACATAGGATCGGACATGGCACAATACCTCATCTTTTTACTGGCTTTTGCGGCCTCGGCAGCATTGCCCGGACCGGAAATCGCCGCCCTGCTCGCACGCTCCATTTCCGGCGGCGTCGCCAGCAGCTTGCCGCTGGCGCTCGGGATTATCGTCGGCAAGCTGTTGATGCTCACTGCCGCCGTGATCGGGCTTAGCGCTTTGCTGGCAATCCTCGGACCGGCCTTCGTTGCGCTTAAATATATCGGTGCGGCTTACCTGTTCTGGCTGGGTATCAAAAAGTGGCGCAAAGCCGGCGCCGCGCTGGCCACGGAGACTGCGGCTCCCGCCGCCAGCCTGAGCATCGAGATCGGACTAGGGCTGGCGATGACCGTCACCAATCCGCTTGCCATCGCTTTTTATATGGCGCTGCTGCCAGGCGTGATCAATGTTTCCGGAGTCACCCTGTCCAGCTACCTGATCTTGTGCGGCATCATCGTTGGCGTGATGTGCGCGGTGGTGCTCGGTTACGGCCTGGTCGGCGAGCTGGCGCGCAAGATGTTCCGTTCTTCGCGCGCCAAGGCCAACGTCGAGCGTGCCTCGGGCGCCATGATGATCGGTGTCGGCGTCATGCTGGCGACGCGCTGATCTGCCGCCATCGGATATCGAGCCAAGCATGACATCGCAAGAAAACCAGGCCGCCTACGCCAGGCGCATGCACCATGTGCTTGAGTATATCGACCGCCACCTCGATCAAACGCTTGAGCTGAGCACGCTGGCGGAAGTCGCCCATTTTTCTGCGTTTCATTTTCACCGCCTGTTCTCCGCATGGATGGGTGAAACCTTCGGCGATTATCTGCGCCGCCGCCGGCTGGAAACAGCCGCAATGCGCTTGATCGCCCAGCCGGGCGTGCTGGTGCTGGAGATTGCTCTGTCGGTAGGTTTCGGTTCGGCCGAAGCGTTTGCCCGCGCCTTCAAAGCCAGGTTCGGCTGCACCGCCACCGAGTGGCGCCGTGGGCAGGCGGATCGCTGGGCTTTCCAGCTTGAAGAAAACCGCAGCGGCACATCTGCCCAGAACAGCAATCCTGGTCAGTTGCATGGCAAGCAGGATCAGGCAAGCAAGCCGCGTCCGGGCCATCATGGAAACTCCCAAACAGCCACTATGGAGATTCCCATGAAAGTCAAAATTATCGAGCGGCAAGCAGCGAAAATCGCCTACCTGCGTTACACCGGCGCATACGGCCATCCTATCTCGCAATTCTGGGACAAGACCGTCTGTCCCTGGATGGAAACCAATAATCTGTTCGGCCGTCCCCGCTACGGTATCAGCCACGATGCCCCTGCCATCACCAGCGCCGACAAATGCCGCTACGATGCCGGCGTCGAAGTGCCTGCTGATTTTGCCGTCAGCGGCAAGGCGTTTACCACCACCATCCCCGGCGGCAGTTATGCCGTGACCCGCTATATCGGCGACGGCCGGGATATCGGCGAAACCTGGACCGGCCTGCTGCGCGACTGGCTGCCTGCCAGCGGCATGCAGCTCGATGCCCGCCCTTGCTTTGAATACTATCCGACAGACGCCACTTACGATCCGCAAAGCGGCGCATTCGAATGCGATATCTGCATCCCGGTGGTGCCGCTTTAATCTGGCTTCAACGCCCGCCGCCAGCGCCAATCCGGCCGAGGCCCACAGCACGATCTGCAAGCCAAGCTGGAACGGATGATTGGCGGCGATCTCACCGCGCTCAGGCCAACCCGCAACGGACTGGCCCGGCAATGCCTGGACTGGACCGAGCGCAGCCATCATCTGGCCGGCCCGCTCGGGGTGCAACTGATGCGTGCCTTATGCGCGGCAGGATGGCTGCGGCGCTCATCGTCGTCGCGTACGATCCAGGTCACGCCGAAGGGATGGGCCGCTTTGAAAGCACAACTCGATATCGATCAGAATTCGGCTGCGCTGATCGCTCCGCAGATGTGAAACTGAGCCGATGCAACAGCCCTATGCCGACGCAATCCTGCGGATGGTTTCGTGCACCGCTTGCAACAGCAATTCCTCCAGCCGGTTCACCGCCGGCCCCGCCATGGTTTGCGCCCGATACAAAGACAAGCCGATCTGCGGCAGCGGCGGCAAGCCGGCTTCTTGCGGATCGATGATGCGCAAGCTGGCCGGCAGGCCGATCGGCGTGCGCACGGTCAAGCCGAGCCCGGCTGCCGAGGCCGCCCACAGCGCCGCCAGGCTGGCGCTGGTGAACGCATGACGCCAGGCTATGCCGGCAGAGTCGAGCGCGTTGGAGGCGATATCGCGCAGCAGGCAAGGCGCGTCCAGCAATACCAATGACAACGGCGAATTGGCTTGCCGGTTCCAGATCGCACCATCTTGCGCCGGTCCGATCCAGCACAAAGGCAGATCGGCCACCCGTTCCGCATTCAGCGCCGGCGCACCGCCCTCCCACAGCAAAGCCAGATCGATACGGCCCAAAGTCACGCGCTCGCGCAATTCCGTACTACGCGCAACACAGACTTCGACCCGCACTTTCGGATGGGCGCGCATGAAACGGCCCAGCACATCCGACAGCAACGCTTCGCCAAAATCCTCCTGCAAACCAAGTTTCACTTCTCCTTCCAGCTCGACGCCGCGCACGGCGCTGGCGGTTTCGTCGTTGAGCTCTAGCAGGCGGCGCGCATAACCCAGCAAGGTCTGGCCGGCCTCGGTCAGCGCCAGGCCGCGCCCGGCTTTACGAAAAATCGGCGCACCGGCCTGCTCTTCGAGTTTTTTCAGCTGGGCGCTGACGGCTGAAGTGGATCGGCCCAGGCGGTCGGCGGCCTTGGCGTAGCTGCCGAGGTCGATGCCGGTGGTAAAGGTGCGCAGCACGTCCAGGTCAAAGCTGATTTGTCGCATGACGATCATCCCGTTTTTCAAAACTGTTAGTTCGAAACTATCTGATATTCAAAAGTATCGTGCAAAGCGATACTGACCGCAAGGGCTTAAAACAAGACTTGTGATCGCCGCTCTTGTTCTACCGGCTGCCCATATCGTCATAGGAGAATTTCAATGTCCCAATCTGCTGCTTTCAGCAACAATCGCCGCCATCGCTGGAAAGTGCTGGGCGTAGGCGTCGCGGCCAACGCCAGTTTTTCAGTGGCATTCAGCGGCATTCCGATAACTGCCGTCTTGATCCGCTCCGGTTACCATCTGGACAACGCCGAACTCGGCCTGGTGCTGGGTCTGATGGGCCTCGGCATCGCCATCAGCGAATTGCCCTGGGGCTTGCTGACCGATCGCTGGGGCGACCGTCCGGTGTTGTTGTCCGGTCTGGCCACCACTGCGGCGGCGCTGGCATTGATGGCCTTGTTTGTTTCTCCAACTGCCGGCCATGTGCCCGGCCTGCCGCTGCTGGCCGCCGGTTTGCTGCTGGTCGGCCTGCTCGGCGGCAGCGTCAACGGTTCCAGCGGCCGCGCGGTGATGACCTGGTTCAGAGAGGGCGAACGCGGCATGGCGATGAGCATACGCCAGACCGCGGTGCCGCTGAGCGGTGCTGCCGGCGCTTTGATTCTGCCGGCGCTTGCGGCCCATTCCGGCTTTGCCTCGGTGTATGGCGTGCTGGCCCTGTTTTGCGGCGTGACGCTGTTTTTCACCTGGCTTTGGTTATATGAACCGGCCGCAACCGATGCAGATAAAACCCATGCGACACGCAACGCGCCACTGCCGGCAACTGCGCCATTGAAGGATCGCCAGCTATGGCGCATCGTTGCTACGATCGGCATCCTGTGTGCGCCGCAGTTTGCAATACTTTCCTTCGGCAGCGTATTCCTGCACGACTTCAGCCACGCCGCCATCACCGCCGCCATGGCGGCACTGCAATGCGGCGCCATGGCGATGCGGGTATGGAGCGGCCGCTGGACCGACCGCAATCGCAACCGCCGCGAATTCCTGCGCTTCTGCACCATCTCCAGTGCGACTGCCTTTGCTGCATTGGCCGCACTGGTGGCGCTGGCCGGTCAGTTGCCGGCAGTCGGCTCAGCCATGGCGACATTGCTGATCGTTATGCTGGTGCTTACCGGCGTCTGCGTCTCAGCTTGGCACGGCGTCGCCTATACCGAACTGGCGACGATCGCAGGCGCACGCAACGCCGGCACTGCGCTCGGCATGGCGAATACCAGCGTGTTCGTGATGTGTTTCCTGATGCCGCTGGCGATCCCGCACATCCTCACACTCGGCAACTGGCCGGCTGTGTGGCTGGCGGGGAGTGTTTGTGCTCTGGTTGCTTTGCAGTTTTTTCCGAAACCTGTGCAAGCGACCATGGCTTGCCCGCAAGAGGCATTTTAATCACAGGTCCACGGCGTTATGCAGCAATGCTTATGAAGTAAAGCTTATAACGCCGTCGTTTCATTCGAAGGTATGCAGATATGCCAGCAAATTATCGATTTGCTTGTCGCCGCCGATGCCGAAGAAGCGCATTTTATTGCCGGGAACGACATCGTCAGGGGCTTTGAGGAATGCGCGCAATGTTGGTTCCGACCACACAATCCTCGAATTTTTCATCGCCGCCGAATATTTATAGTCTTTGGTTGCTGCCGCCGGCCTGCCGAAGAGAGCGTTTAGCTGCGGTCCGAAACCGCCTCTCGCGGACGCCCCTACCTGGTGACAGCTGGCGCACCTGGCAAATGCGGTTTTGCCGGCTAGAACATCGCCGGCAGCGTTCGCATTGAACGACCCAAGCATTAATACCAATGCCAGCAATATTTGCTTATTCATACTCCCCTCGGGTAAATCAAAAATCCGTCTAAAGACGACGCGCTCAATCTTCCACTGCCATCTTCAGTTTGCTCAACGCATGATCCCATTGCTGCGCGATCATTTCGAGTGAGCGCTGCGCCTGTTCCAAGTGCGTCGGCACGAACTCCCACAGGCGTTCGCGGCCGACCTTGAGATCGCGCACCAGGCCGGCGTCTGCCAATACCCGCAGGTGTTTGGTGACAGCCTGGCGCGTGATTTCCGTACCCGATGTCAGCTGCGCGATCGACACCGCGCCGCCGGCGCAGAGGACGGCGATCAGCCGCAGCCGCGTCTCATCGCCCAGCGCCGCAAAGACAGGCGCTGAATTTTGCAGCGCTGCATTCTTCAGTGCCGCCTGCTTCGATGTAGTGCTAAGACGTGGCGACATACTTCTCGATATTCCTCAACTGTTCTTCCCAGCCGCCGTCGTGCATGCGGAATGCTTCCTGGCGGCGCGCCGGCGGCACATTGTCAAACCCGGATTCAACCACCCGCAGCAAGGTGCCGTCCTCAACCGCCGTCAGTTCGAAGACGACCAGCGTGGTCGGCTCCTGCGAATAGTCGACCGCAGGGTCAACCGCATAGGGATGCCAGCGGAAAGACAGCAAACTTTCCGGCTCCATCCGTTCGATCACCGCATTCCAGACCACGTGTTCGTAACCGGGATGGGTGATCTGTCCTTGCGCCGGCTCGCCGGCGACGAAGATTTTGCCCTTCAGCGCCACCCCAACCCAGCTGCCGAATTCCTCGGCATTCGATAAAGCACGCCAGACCCGCGAGCGTGCGGCCTTGAGCACAATCTGCTTTTCAATCCGATCCGTAGTTATATTCATATGTCTCCTCCTGGATGCATATTAGCCCAAGCCGGAAAAACCGCAACCCTTAAGTTGCATTTATTTTCTCAGGCGAAAAAAAACCCGCCTGACCTTGCGGTGGCGGGTTGAATCCAAACCTTAGGAGGTGTTGGAGGAGACAGGTGTAACTATATGGCAGTGCAGCATTCATGTCTGCTTTATTATTCGCATAACAGTTATAGATAAATCACATATCTTTCAAACGAATCAGATCGGTCCCCGGTCAATCCGCTTGCTGAGAATGATCGAGGTCGATGTATGGCGCACCCCTTCCATCGCGCCGATCTGATCCAGCAAGCGGTCCAGCTCATCGGTCGATTGGCAACGCAAGGTCAGCATATAGTCGATCACGCCGCTCACCGCGCACAAGGTTTCCACCTGCGACATCTTTTGCAACTGTTGCACCAGCAGTGGTGCATTGCGGGAGTCGATCGAGATGCCGACGTAAGCGCGCACTGCCGGCTGGTATAGCTCCAGATCGAGGCGCACGCCGTAACCGGCGATCACGCCCTTGTTTTCCATCGCCGCCAGACGCGCAATCGCCGTGGTGCGGGCGATGCCGACCCGCTTGGCAATGGTGGCCATGGAGAGCCGCGCATCATCCATCAGCAGGGCCAGTATTTTGTGGTCGACTTCGTCGAGTTTCTCTCTCATTGCGACAATCCATATTTAACATTCGTCAAAATGTATCGTTATTGTACATTTTGACGACTATTTACACTCTATTATCTGACTTAGCTTGAATTTACAATGGTTCCAGCACTCAGGGCGAGTGCGGACGCGGGCTGTTTATATACAGCGTAACTGACCCATCAAAAGATGTGAGCGACGACATGACTACCAAACTGATTCTCTTAGGCGCCGGCAAAATCGGCGATGCCATTCTTAACCTGTTGTCCCATACCGGCGATTACATCTTGACCGTGGCCGACCGCGATCCGCAACGGCTGGAATATGTGAAGCAAGCGGGTTTCCCCAACGTCACCACGATTCTGGCGGATATTTCGCACGCGCCGACCGTGACCAAGCTGATCAGCGGCCACGATGTCACATTGTCGGCCTGCCCTTATTTCCTGACGCCGGTCATCGCCGCCGCCGCCAAAGCAGCCAAGTCGCACTATTTCGATTTGACCGAAGACGTCGAAAGCACCCGCTTCGTCAAATCGCTGGCGCTCGATTCGAGCACTGCATTCGTGCCGCAATGCGGCCTGGCGCCCGGTTTCATTTCGATTGTAGCGAACGATGTGGCAAGCCGCTTCGAGCAATTGCATGACGTCAAGATGCGCGTCGGTGCGCTGCCGACCTACCCTAGCAATGCGCTCAAATACAATCTGACCTGGAGCACCGACGGCTTGATCAACGAGTACTGCAATCCTTGCGAAGCGATTGTCGACGGCGTCCTGCGCGAAACCTCGCCGCTGGAAGAGCTGGAACACTTCTCGCTCGACGGCGTCGATTACGAAGCATTCAATACCTCCGGCGGCCTCGGCACCTTGTGCGAAAGCTTGCGCGACCGGGTGCAGAACCTGGATTACAAAACCGTGCGTTATCCCGGCCACCGCGACATCATCAAGATCCTGGTGCGCGATCTGCAACTGGGCAAGCTGGAGCGTCGTCCGATCTTGAAGGAAGTGCTGGAAACCTCGATCCCGATCACCAAGCAAGACGTGGTGCTGACTTTCGTCAGCGTCAGCGGCATGCGCGACGGCCGTCTTGAACAAGAAACCTATGCCAAGAAAATCTATAGCCAGCACGTCAACGGCCAGTTGCTGTCGGCGATTCAACTGACGACGGCGGCCGGCATTTGCGCCATGGTTGATCTGGTGGTGACCGGCGTGTTGCCGCAAAGCGGTTTTGTGCGTCAGGAGCAAGCCTCGCTGGCGGATTTCCTGGCCAACCGCTTCGGCCAGTTCTATGCCAGTCACGCACCCGGCCACAGCGGTTTTGCGCCCGCCAGCAATACCGATTCCAATAGATTGAAAGCGGTTGCCTGAGCGCATAGCCCTCAGCAAAACTGCCTGCATGACTCGCAAGAGTTATACAGGCAGTTTGCTTATTCAATCACCGCCGGATCACATCCGGAGGGGAGCCGTTAAAAGGATTTGCGAACACCCGCCGAAAATACGCTGTTGGCCAGGCCGCCCTTGCCGAATTGGGCGTCGTAATTGCCATACCAGCTCCAGTTGCCGGCCAATGCGCTGGAGATACCGACGCCTGCCCAGCCGCCGTTGCGTGGCAGGCCGATGCCTTGCACGGTGAAACCGGCCGTCGGCGCCGCCACGAAAGCCGCATTGAAATCCAGCCTGCCGTCGTTGAAACCGTGCTGCCAGGCAGCGTAGGCCTGCAAGTTGCTAGTGCCGCCCAGCCAGTCAAACCTGGCGTCGCCGCGCAAACCCAATACGCTGGCAGTCTGTTGGTAGGCCTTGCTGCCGGCGGTCAGGCCGAAGGCGCTGCCCGCTTCGGTAAAAGCGCCGCGCTTGAGACGGTCGTAACTGATGCCGGCAAACGGCGTCAGCGTCGATGTCGGCGACAGCTGGCGCACATAGCCGGTTTCGGCATAGGTCGACATCACGCTGTCGGTATGGCTGGAGGACAGGCTATCGACCTCCGAGCCCAGGATCACGCTGCGGTTGATTTTGCTGCTGACGCGGGCGATGCCGGCGCGGCCGGAAACATAGATGCCGTCTTTGCTGAGCGCATAGCGGCCATACAGGGACAAGCCGGTATTCTGGCTGTTCGAGGCGCCGCCGAAGCGGTCGAAGCTGGCTTTGCTTTCCGAGTAAGACAGCGCGGCGCCGACAATCGCCTTGTCATTCAGATGCGTATCGAAACCGAACTGGCCGCCCCAGGTAGAGGTGTCGGCAGAGGCGTAACCCGACTCGCTCAGCTTGCCGGTGGCGCCGATCACGCTGGCCCACAAGCCTGCCTTGACACTGCCGGAAACCGGGTTAGCCAATAACGACAGCCGGTTCGACAAGTCGCGATTGATAGCTTGCGACTGCTGGAAAGTCAGCGCCTGCGAAGAGGCGTAAATCTGTCCGGACAAACTATCGAGCACCTGGGCTGCAGCAGCCAGATCAGGCGTCCGTTGCAGCGCTGCGGCGCTGCTCAGGAAGGCGCTGTTATTGCCGCCGGTGTTGCCGCTGGCGACCAAGGCGTCGGCTGCCTTGAGTCCCTGCTCTACGTTGGCGGCACTATTTCTACGTGTAGGGTCGGCGGCAAACGCCTGCGCCGCAACCACCTGCACGTTATTGCGCGCCACTGTCAGATCGACCTCGTTAGCCGTATAAGCGAGCGTCGCACTCAGGAAGGTGCCCGGATTAAAAGTAATACCGTCATGTTCAAACGAGACATCCTGGAACTGGCCGGAGACACCGTTAGCCGCAGTCAGCACCTTGCCTTTGACGCCGATTTGCTGCGCGACATAGCCGGATGGATCGCTGCTGCCGGCCGGCGTGGTCGCGACCAGATGCGAATTGCCGAGCGTCGCGCTGCCGCCTACGGTCAAGGTCGAATTGAATTGATTGGCCAGCACCGCACCGGCCGAGGCCGTGTAGTTGCCGCCTATCGTCATGCCGTTGCCGGTGTTGCTGAGGCGGCCGTAGTTGAACACGCTGCCGCCGACACGGCCGCCGTCGCCGGACAAGATACCCGCGCTGTCGATGGTGACTGCGGAAGCAAGCGATCCGGTCACATTCAGTGTGCCCTTCAGCACTTCGTTGGCGCCGCTATAAGTATTGTTGCCTGCCAGGGTCAGTGTGCCGCTGCCATCTTTCAGCAGGCCGGCGTTGCCGCCGATATCGTTGCCGAAGGCAGCGCTGGCGGCGTCGAATTTGGCGACGAAATTGCCGCCCAGCGTCAGCCTGGTATCGAACAGGGCCGGGCCGTTGGCTGCCTTGCTGGCGTTCAGCAGACCCCAGCCGTAGGTGGCGGTATCGCCTATGCTGGTCGCGGTGGACAAGATGGTTTGACGAATCTGATCGGCGCTCATCCACGGAAAGACTTGCTGTACCAAGGCAGCCGCACCGCTCACCGCAGGCGCAGCGAACGAAGTGCCGTAGACCCGGCCGTTGGCGGTGGCCGAGACAAAATCGCCGGGTGCGGCCAGGCACCAGTTGGCGGCTTCGCCGCAGCGGTTCGAATAGCTGGAAATCACGCCCGGCGTAGTGTCGCTGCTGCTGTATCCTTGCGCGCCGCCGGCGGCGTTCACCGCCACCACCGCCAGCCAGCCTTTTTGCAGATCCGGATACAAGGCCGGCAAGCCTGCAGTCAGGCTGGGATGGGCGCTGCCGTCGTTGCCGGCGGCCCAGATGAACAAGCTGCCTTGCGCTACGAATGGCTGATAGATATTGTAGAAAGTCGGACCGTTGCCGGCTGGCGCGGCGATCGTGCCAAAGGCGTTCGACTGATTAAAGATGCGCGCGCCTTTGTTGTACAAATCCTGATAAACCGGATTACTGAAAGAAACATTATCGCCGCCGGTGCCGACCGCAGCGCCCAGCATGCTGACCGCCGGCGCCACGCCTGAACGGGTCCCGCCCAAGGCTTCCGCCACTTCGCTGCCGTGCGGATTGCCGGCGCCGCCGCTGGCATAGACGGTTTTGCTCAAACGTCCGGCGAACTCGGGATCGGCAACATTAAAGTCGATATCGACCACAGCCACCGTGACGCCGGCGCCGGTGACGCCGCGCGCATGGGCGGCCGCGGCATTGCTAGGATCGCTGGGGTTAAGCGTCTGCGCAGCGTTTGTCGGTGCGGCGCTGCTTGGGGTAGGCGTAGCGGTCGGTACCGGCTGCTGGGTATCGCCAGGACTGGCTGAACCGCCGCCACCGCCGCATGCCGAGAGCAAGGTGACAACCGCTATGGAAATAAGGGATAAGGGAAGACGATTTACGTGTTTGCTATTCATACAGTCACTTAGGTATTAACTTGCAGCAAACACGTAGCATCGGAATCGTGGTTCCAGTGTTTTACGTCAAATTACTTGCTCAAAATTTGCTTGCAACAATACCGTCGGCGCGATGCCGACACAATGCACACCTGACACTAACTGCTAAAAAATATGCAAATGTTGCAAAATAACAGCATGCAACATCGATAATTTTAACGTTAGATAGCGAGTGCTTATCGATAAATAGCCGCGAAATAACAACTAGTTGTATTTTCACGAACATCGCGTTTTACAACTATTGCGATGACTTGCAGCAGCCGATCCTGAAATGAAAAAAGTCCGCTCGAAAGCAGACTTTTTGATGCAACAAGCGCCAATCGGTTACGCGCTCAAGACAGCCTTCCAAGCCTCCGCCTGACCGAAAAAGCGGCCAGCATCCAGCACCTCGATTTGCGTTCCGCGTTGCAGTACAAATGTAGGAAAGCCCTGGCCGCCGACCCGCGTCAGCAAGGCACGGCTGGCGGCGATGTGAGTCTGCGTGGCAGCGCCGCCCAGCTCGGCAAACTTGCTATCGAAAAGCGCCTGATCGAGACCGATCTCGGCCGCCAAGCTACGCAACACCGCGCTATCGGCAACCTGCAAGCCGCGCACATAATGCGCAACTTGTATCCGCGCCAGCAACGTCAAGCCACGTCCGGCGACTGCTTCGGCGGCCAGGATCGCGGCGATCGGCGGCTCGGAATCCAGCACCGCTGTGGTATCCAGCAGCAGGCCGTTGAAGTAATCGTCGCCGAACGGCTGGCCGGTCATCGCTGCAATCCGGTGATCATGCTGCATCACGTAATTGCGCAATTGGCTGCTGACCTGCTTGCGATTGCTGCCGGCCAGCATGCCGCCGCCATGCAACGCGATGCGCAGGCCGCCGACCTCGCGGGCGGCTTGCAACAGAGGCGCTGCGCCGTAACACCAGCCGCACAGCGGATCGTAGATGTAATGCAGGACCGCCCCCTTGGCCGCGACCGGCGCTGCTGCCGCCTTGCTTTCCATCGAATCGGGCAGCGCGCAACTACTGTCGCCGCATCCGTGGCTGTCGTGACTATCGTAACTATTTACCATTTCATTTCACCTTTGCTGACTTTAGCGCCCAGTTCCAGCGAAGAGACGCCGTCCAGGTCCGGATAATGTTTTTTCATCGCTTCGATCAAGGCGGCGGAATCCTTGGCCTTGACGGTTTCCGCTTCATAGGTCTTCAGGTAGTTCTTGGTGAAGTGTACCGATTCGATGTTTTGCGCTGCGCCGGCGCTGAAATGCCCAGGCACCACCACCTTCGGCTGCAAGGCCGCAATCTTGTCCAGCATCTTGAGCCATTGCTGACGCGAGGCCAGGGTCTGGGTGTCGGCAGTCCAGACATGTTCATTGCCGGCTACCAGCACGCCGCCAACCACCGCCTTCAATGACGGAATCCAGACAAAAGTGCGATCCGGGCTGGCGCCGTCCAGGCCGACTACCTCCAGCTTGCGGCCTTCCAGAGTCAGCGTATTACCTTGCAATGGTTCCGGCACGATCAGTTGCTTAGGCGCGTTGACGCCAAGCTTGGGGCCCCAGAACGCCAATTTATCCTGCATGGTGGCCTTGATGTGGGCGATCACCGGCGCTGGGGCCAGAATCTTGGCGTCCGGATAGGCTTCCTTCAGCACTTCCAGTCCGAAGTAGTAATCAGGATCGCCGTGGCTGATGTAGATCGTGGTCAGCTGCTTGCCGCTGTCCTGGATCTTTTTCAGCAGTTGACCGGCGTTGGCGCGGTCGAACTGAGCATCGATCACGATGGCGTCGCTGCTGCCGGTAATCAGCTCGGAAGACACCGGGAACATGCCGTTGGCGCCGGGATTATAGACTTCCAGTTTCAAGGGCTGAGGAGCTGCAGCAGCCGAGCCGGCGATCATCAAGCCTGCAGTGGCTGCCAGCAGCGAACGAAATAAAGTACGTGTGAACAGAGTTTGCAACATGCGTATCTCCAAAGTGACGGGAAAGAAGCATCATCGTAGTTGACTAAAACGATGCAAAAAACCCCATAATGGTGATCAGTTAGTTGCAAAAATCGAGCAAATAGGTCAAGAGAATAGCCGGAAAAATCATGGACAGACTGATCGCAATGCAAGTATTTGTCGAGGTAGCGGACCAGGGCAGCCTGACCGCCGCCGCCGACAAACTCGACATGTCGCGCGCCATGGTGTCGCGTTATCTGGCCGAGCTGGAAACATGGGTAGGCGCGCGCCTGCTGCACCGTACCACCCGCAAACTGAGCCTGACATCGGCCGGCAGCGAGACTTTGCCGCGCTGCCGTCAACTGCTGGGCCTGGCTGACGATATCCAGTCCTCGGCGGCAACCCCCGAGAATACTCCGCGCGGCACGCTGCGCCTGACTTGCAGCATGTCGCTTGGGCTGGCTTACCTGACGCCGCTGCTGACGCGCTTCCTGAAACGTTATCCGGGCACCGCGGTGGATATGCTGATGGTCGACAGAACCGTGAACCTGATCGAAGAACGGGTGGACCTGGCCATCCGCATCACCAATGCCCTCGATCCCAACCTGATTGCGCGCAAGCTGGCGGTGTGCCGCTCGGTGGTGTGCGCGTCGCCGGCCTACCTGAAAGAACACGGCACGCCGCACACCGCGGAAGACCTGGCCTTGCACAACTGCCTGACCTATTCCTACTTCGGCAAAAGCCTGTGGGAATTCGAGAAAGACGGCGTGCCGGTCGCGGTGCCGGTAGGCGGCAACATGAGCGCCAACGAATCATCCGTTTTGCTGGAAGCGGCGGTCAATGGCGCGGGGATCAGCTTGCAACCGGCATATGCTGCGGCAGAATTGCTGCGTAGTGGTAAACTACGCGCGCTGCTCAGCGAATACCAACCGCGCGAAATGCGCATTTACGGCGTCTATGCTTCGCGCCGCCAAATGCCTGCCATCCTGCGCGCCATGCTCGATTTTCTGGTTGAAGAATTCAGCGCAGACAGCGACTGGCAAACGCCGGTCACATGAATCAAATAAGTTCGAGCAAACAAGTCCGGGCAGGCCGACTCGCCTGCCGACACGATTAATACGCTGTGCCGTCGCCGCTAATCAGCGTCTCATTTATACAAGCCCACAGTCGCAGCTTGATGCAATGCCTTCGCGCTTGCAGCTTCACCCTATAAAAATACTCAATTCAAAAAATCTCTACGCTTACTCGTAATACCTTGATGTTCCCGCTGGCTCTGGTGCTGTTTGAGTTCTCGGTCTATATCGCCAACGACATGATCCAGCCGGGCATGCTGACGGTGACCCGTGAATTCGGCGCCAGCGCGGCCTGGATGGCTTCGGCCATGACCGCGTTCCTGGTCGGCGGCGCAGTCTTCCAATGGCTGTTCGGGCCGCTCTCGGATCGCATCGGACGCCGTCCGGTGATGCTGGGCGGCACGCTGTTTTTCATCCTGTCCTGCCTGGCCACCTTGCTCTCGCAAAGTATCGAGAGCTTCATCATCTTGCGTGTGCTGCAAGGCATGGGCTTGTGCTTTATTTCCTCGGTCGGCTACGCCGTAGTGCAGGAAGCGTTCGAAGAAAAAGCCGCGATCCGGGTCACCGCGCTGATGGCCAACGTGGCGCTGATTGCACCGCTGATCGGCCCGGTGGCGGGTGCTTTCATGATTGAAGTGCTGCCTTGGCGCATGGTGTTCGTATTCATCGCCGCGATTGCGTCCCTGGCCCTGATCGGCCTGGCGCGGCATATGCCGGAAACCGTCAAGCAGCGCAAAGAGAAGTTGCCGCTGATGCAGATCTGGCACGATTACCGCGCCGTGGTCGGCAATCGCCATTTCCTGAAAGCCGCGATGTGCATGCCCTTGCTGGCGATTCCGCTGATCGGCTGGATCGCCATGTCGCCGGAAATCCTGGTAGCCGACGGCCATCTGAGCGTAATCGAATACGGCTACTGGCAGATCCCGGTGTTCGGCTGCCTGATCGCCGGCAATCTGGTGCTGGCGCGGCAAGTCGACCGCTGGCGCCTGGGCAGCTCGATCAAGATCGCGCTGTATCCGATTGCCTTGGGCATTTTGATCATGCTGTTCGGTGCGGCATTCCTCGACAAACCCTACTTCCTGGTCGCGGCAATCAGCGTGATTGCCTTCGGCGAAGGCTTGTCGGCGGCGGTCATGATCCGTTTCACGCTGACCGAAAGCGCGGTCTCCAAGGCCACCGTGGCCGCCACCATGGGCATGATCAACATGACTTTGTATGGCGTCGGCATCGAACTGTACAAGGTGTTTTACCAGCATGCAGGCATGCTGGGTTTTGCGCTGTTTTCGCTGGCGGTGATTGCGCTGTACTGGTATCTGTCGCGCAGCGTGGTGGCGCGCGCCATGCTGGCCCGGGTTACCGGACATGCAGAGAAAGACGGCTCGGGGCCGCTGATCTGATGAAGGGATCCGCTCCGATGCTAGTCGGAGCGGTGTCGCGACGAAAGACGACGAAAAACAACGAAAAACTATTCGTTGCGCTTTTGGCTGATGATGCTCATGAACTCGCGCCGCGTCGACGGATCGTCGCGGAACGCGCCCAGCATGCGGCTGGTCACCAGGCTGCTGCCCGGCTTGTGAATGCCGCGCGTGGTCATGCAGCCATGCGACGCCTCGATCACTACCGCAACGCCCTTCGGCAATAACACTTGCTGCAAGGTATCGGCAATCTGCACCGTCATTTTTTCCTGGATCTGCAAGCGCTTGGCAAAGATATCGACCAGCCGCGCCAGCTTGGAAATGCCGACCACCCGGTGATCCGGCAGATAAGCCACGTGCGCCTTGCCGATGATAGGCGCCATGTGATGTTCGCAATGGCTCTCGAAACGGATACCGGTCAGCACCACCATCTCGTCGTAGCCTTCGACTTCTGAAAACGTGGTGGAAAGAATTTCCACCGGGTCTTTGCTGTAACCGGCAAAGAACTCCTCATAAGCCCTGGCCACGCGCGCCGGCGTATCCAGCAAACCTTCGCGATCCGGATCGTCTCCGGCCCAGCGCAACAAGGTACGAATCGCCGATTCCGCCTCGGCCCGGCTCGGACGTTCGGACATGACGCTAGCCGCCACCGCTGGCACTGATTCTATTGAAGCCATCTGATTACCTTTTTTCAAGAAATTTTTACTAGCCGCAGGCAGTCGCCTATTTGCGTCACGGTGATGCATCACCACGGCCGAAGCCAACAGTGTAAATCAGCTATCGCATTGCTGCATTGCATTCGCGAATGTGCACAATTTGCGCAGCGCAACATCGAAACTTGCGCCGGTAGTAGCCAGTTATTACCTGCCGAACTCTCACTGTTCCATACTCGATCTCCCCTGCCCCACCAACTTCATTGAAAGATCTATCATGAGCGCAAAGAAAATCCTGATTCTGGCCGGCGATTACGTTGAAGATTATGAATTGATGGTGCCGTTCCAGGCGCTGCAGATGGTCGGCCACCAGGTCGACGTGGTGTGTCCGGACAAAGCCGCCGGCGCCCAGATCCGCACCGCCATCCACGACTTCGAAGGCGACCAGACCTACAGCGAAAAACCCGGCCACAACTTTACCCTGAATGCGGCATTCAGCGATGTCGATGCCAGCCGCTACGACGGCTTGCTGATTCCCGGCGGCCGCGCCCCCGAGTACCTGCGCCTGAATCCGCGCGTGATCGAAATCGTCCAGCAATTCCATGCCGCCGACAAACCGATCGCGGCGGTCTGCCACGGCCCGCAATTGCTGGCGGCAGCCGGCGTGCTGGAAGGAAAAACCTGCTCGGCCTATCCGGCCTGCGCGCCGGAAGTCAGACTGGCGGGCGGCAAATATGCGGAAATCGACGTCACCGCCGCCCACCGCGACGGCAACCTGGTGACCGCCCCGGCATGGCCCGCCCATCCAGCCTGGCTGGCGCTGTTCCTGACCGCACTCGGGACACGCATAGAGTTATGATGGATGCTGTGCGGCCGGCCGCAAGACCGGCCGCACGCTATCCTGCACGCGTTGGCAGCAACGATTGTTCAAGGAATGTTCAAAAAGCGAGGTGTTTGATGTGTCAGATTTATGCCCAGGCCGATCCCATATTGTACGAATCGCGCGCCCGCTCGGTGCGCATCATGGGCGTCATCACCACCATCAAGCTGGAAAACCTGTTTTGGCAAACCCTGGCGGAACTGGCGGCAGATAACGACCTGACCACCAACCAGCTGATCGCCAAATTGCACGACGAAGTCAGCACGCATCTGGGCGAAGCCACCAATTTCGCCTCTTTCCTGCGCGTCACCTGCCTGCGTTACCAGGCATTAAAGACCCGCGCGGGATTCGACACCAAAGCCGTCAGCGCGGCCAATAAAATCAACGCCGCCGCATAAAGAAAGTTCAGCCTGCCGACGACAGCTTCAAACCGACCAGACCGAGCACGATCAGGCTGACGCTGGCAACACGCGCCAGACTGGCCGCCTCGCCCAGCAGCCAGATGCTGATAGCCATGCCGAGCACCGTAATCAAGGACGGCCAGAAGCGGCTGAAACCTTCGGAATATTTGAGGCCGACGGCCCAGACGATTTCGGCTAGACCGGCAAGAAAGAGAATGATCCAGGCCATGCGATCTCCAGAATTGCGGGGTCGTCCCCGGATAGAGTACAGCACCGGGTCGTCCCGGCACTGGGATTAAAACAGCAACATTATATGGCTTCTTGCTGCTACCCTATTCCGCCCAGCTTTCTTTCACCACCTGTTATGACAAAGACTTTTGGCTTATTCCTGCTGACCGCCATCGCCGAACTGCTCGGCTGCTATCTGCCGATGTTATGGCTCAATAACAAGGGCTCGGTGTGGTTATTGTTGCCGGCTGCAATCAGCTTGCTGCTTTTTGTCTGGTTGCTGACTTTGCACCCAATCGCCAGCGGCCGCGTGTACGCCGCTTACGGCGCGGTATACATCGCCACCGCGATTTTCTGGCTGTGGAGCGTCGACGGCGTCAGCCCCCGTTGGACCGATCTGCTGGGAGCCGGGCTGGCGTTGACGGGCGCGGCGGTCATCGCCCTGGGCGCGCGCGCCTGACACCTCATCAGCGAACGCGATCAGTGCACGCCGATCAATCCCAGGCCGGCAGCAAACACCAGGTACAACACACCGAAAATCGCCAGACGGCCGCCGCTCAGCATGCCCTTGCGCAGCAGCACATACAAACCGGACATCGACATCATCGTCACCGCCGCCGCCCAGACCAGCGCCGGGCCCAGCATCCATGGCGTGAAAATCAAGACTAGCGCGGTCGGGATAGTCGCCTGGATCATCATGGCGCCGCTGATATTGCTCAAGGCCAGGTTTTGCTTGCCCTGCCTGACCCAGATCACCGCATTCAGGATTTCCGGCAACTCGGTAGCGATCGGGCTCAGCAGCAGCGCGGCCAGTTGCGGCGAGATGCCCAGCCATGGCGCGATCTCGCCCAACTGATGCACGAACAGTTGCGAACTCAGGAAGATCACCACCAGCGCCACCAAGGTTTGCAGCAAGGCCCAACCGATTCCAGGCTGCGCATCGTGCGGCCGGAATTTCAAAGGCTCCAGTTCGTGCAGCTCGGCGTCGTCATCTTCTTCCTTGCGCATTTCGCCCCAGATATACACACCGTAGGCCAGCAAGAAAAGCACGCCCAGCCAAGGTTTGATCGCAAACGCCACCAACCCGAGGCCAACCTTGACCACAAAAATTCCGATGAACCAGGCCTGATCCCGGCTCAAGCGTTGAGCGGCACTAGCCGACAGCAGAATGCCGCCGTTTTTTTTATGATTCAGCATGAACATCAGGCCAACCACCGCATAAGCAATCGTCGCCAGCACCAGCGGCCCGCCCAGCGCAGCGCCAACGCCGATCTCGCGATGGGCTGCATCGCGCCCGAACACCACGGCGACAAAAGTCACCACGCTTTCCGGCAAGGCCGTACCAAACGCCGCCAGCATCGTCCCCACCGCGCTTTGCGCGATGCCCAGCCGACGGCCGACCCATTCGATGCTATTGACGAAATATTCGCAGGAAAGATAAATCACCACGGCCGAGCCGAGCAGCAGAGCGAAGCTGACTATCATGCGCGTGCTCCCGCCAAGCAAACCATGGGGGCAGACGAAAGAAGAAATACGAGAAGAAATACGAGAAAAAGCGGCTTGGCGAAACTGGCTGCGACAGCATGTTGGCGCTGCCATTGGCGGTAAATAAGCATGAGGAAATCCTGAGGGCCGGGCACTGACGAATGGCGCAACGCCTTCGCCCGGCCGGGTAAAGGGAAGCACCATAGGTCTTGCCAAACCGTGCGGTCGCGCATGCCATGGCGTAAATTTGGTACAGCGCCAAGTATGTTGACATGCGCTCTTCGAAACAACGAAGGCGGCTACTCCCCTAAGGAGGCGCAATCTTAACATCGAAATATTGGCGGCGGCAATGCCGGCGGTATGCGTCTGCAACATTCCTGCGCACGGCCGTTCAGCTTAACAAACGCAGCAAGATCGCAGTTACAGCCCGCAAAAGGGATAAAATGGCGGTTGACTTGATTTTTGTTGGCAATATTCCATTCTTTCTCCCCACCACGGGAGGCGCGCCAGGCACGTGCCCGCAGCCATCCAGTGACCAGCTATTTTTGAAACGGAGCGCATTTTTATGAAATGGGCAGTAGTCAGTATTTTTCTTTTATCGGTGTTGTACGTGCATTTTCGCGGCAAGGCGCGGCTGCCCTTCTTCCGGCAACTATTCGACCATTCGTCGATCATGGCGCCGCTCAACATCTTCATGTACATGTTTTCCAAGGTGCCCACCAATACGCCTTACCTGCCGACCAGCACCTTCGCCGATCTCAAGATCCTGGAAGACAACTGGGAAACCATACGCGATGAAGCGCAGGGCTTGATCGGCCTGGAAAAAATCCGCGCTGCGGAAAAGAATGACGACGCCGGTTTCAATTCCTTCTTCAAAGCCGGCTGGAAACGCTTCTATTTGAAATGGTATGACGCCAGCCACCCCTCGGCCGAACAATTCTGCCCCAAGACCGTTGCCCTGCTGCGCCGCACGCCCAGCGTCAAGGCGGCGATGTTTGCCGAACTGGCGCCCGGCGGCACCCTGAATCCGCATCGCGATCCGTTTGCCGGTTCGCTGCGCTATCACCTGGGACTGGTCACCCCCAACGACGACCGCTGCTTCATTGAAGTCAACCAGCAGCGCTACAGCTGGCGCGACGGCCAGGGCGTGGTGTTTGACGAAACCTATATCCACTGGGCGCAAAACGGCTGTGACAGCAATCGCATCATCATTTTCTGCGACATCGAACGCCCCATGCGTTACCGCTGGGCGCAAGCGATCAACCGCTGGCTCGGCCGCCACATGATGAGCGCAGCGGCATCGCCCAACGAAACCGGCGACGAAACCGGCGGCATCAACAAGCTGTTCCGTTTCGTCTGGGCCGCAGGCCAATACCGGCGCGCCCTGAAAAAATTCAGCAAGCCGCTGTATATGTGCATCAAGTTCGGTCTGATTATCGGGGTTGTGCTGGCCATCATTTATCTTTGAGCCACTGCCTCGGAAGAGTTTGACTAAGCCGTCTTTTTG
>NZ_JAGQEG010000063.1 GCF_018305005.1 Collimonas silvisoli | reverse complement strand
CAAACACCCGCCGCCGGCAATTTGCAAGGCCGCATCACTGCCCTGCTGACCAGCGGCGAACTGGAGGCGGCGGCAGACTTGGCCATCACGGTAGAGAACTCGCGCGTCATGATGTGCGGCAATCCGGAAATGATTACCGCAACCCGTGACATTCTCTATCAACGCGGCTTGCGTCCTTGCCGGCGGGCGGCGCCGGGGCAGTTTGTGACAGAAGATTATTGGTAATTCAGACCGCTAGACTTCCAGCCATTTTTGCCGCACTGCCGGATTGGCGCGCAATTCATGCGGCGTGCCGGCGAACACAATCCGGCCGTGTCCCATCACCAGCACACGGTCGGAAATTTCCAGTGCGATATCCAGTTTCTGTTCGACCAGCAACACCCCCAGCCCCTGCGCTCGCAGCGCCAGCAGATGCTGCGCCACCGCCTGCACCATATGCGGCGCCAGCCCTTCGGTCGGCTCGTCCACCATGATCAGCTGCGGTTTTCCCATCAGGCTGCGGCACAGGCTGAGCATCTGCTGTTCGCCGCCGGACAGCAAACCGGCGGCGACATGCTTGCGCGCCGCCAGTTGCGGCATCAATTGCCACATATCCTCGATTGCGACCCGCTCGCGCTGCTGTCCAAGAAGCAGATTCTGTTGCACCGTCAGCGTTGGAAACACGGCCCGCTCTTCCGGTACGTAAGCCAGCCCATGGCGGGCGATCTGGAAAATCTTCCTCCCGATCAATTCAACGCCCTTGAAGCGCACCGAGCCGCTGCTGCGCAGCATGCCCATGACCGCTTTCAGGGTCGAAGAGCGGCCAGCGCCATTGCGGCCCAGCAAACTGACTATTTCGCCTTGCCGGACATCGAGATCGACGCCATGCAAGACATGACTTTGACCGTAGAAGGCGTGCAAACCGCGAATTTCAAGCATGGTTTTCATGGCGTCTGCTCCGCATTCACGCTGCCCAGATAGGCAGCCTGCACCGCGCGATTGCTGCGAATCGCCGGCGGCGTGTCGCAGGCGATGATCCGGCCCTCGACCAATACCGCAATCCGGTCCACCAGGCCGAACACCACCTCCATATCGTGCTCGATCATCAGCAAGGTTTTACCGGCGCTGACGCGCCGGATCAGCTCGGTAGCCGCAGCAGATTCGTCCCGGCTCATGCCGGCGGTCGGTTCGTCCAGCAGGATCAGATCGGCGTCGCCGGCAATCGTGATGCCGATTTCCAGCGCGCGCTGAGCGGCGTAACTGAGGTCGCAGCCAAGGGCGTCGCGCTGCGCTTGCAGACCGCATTGCTGCAACACTTCCTCGGTGCGCCGGCTGACCGCGCCCAAAGCGAACAAGCGACGCCAGAAGACGTTGCGATAACCATGCGACGACAGCACTGCCACACGTAGATTTTCCTGAACGCTCAGTTGCGGAAATATATTGGTGATCTGAAAGCTGCGCGCCAGGCCAAGGCGGTTTATCCGGAACGGACTCAGGCCGGCTATCTGCCTATCGCGCAAAAGAATTTCGCCGTTGCTGGCCGTGGCACCGCCGGATATCAGATTGAACAAGGTCGATTTTCCAGCGCCGTTGGGGCCGATCAAGGCCAGTCTTTCGCCCTGTTTCAACTGCAAATCCACGCCGCGGATAATCCGTGTGTCGCCGAACTGCTTGTGCAAATTGCGCAGCTCCAGTATGGTCGGCCTTTGGTTTTCGCTCATAGACTCGCCGCCTGCCGGTACAAGGTTTCAATCAAAAACACGGCGCCGCCCACCAACAGGCACAGAACGGCCAGCCGCAGCGCCAGTTGCCGCAAGCGGGCCGCCGTCAGATGCCGCCAGGTGGCGATTGCCTTCATCACGACGCCGGCAATGCCGCCAGGCGCGAACAGGACGACGATCACAAACAGCAGGCCAAGATACAACTGCCAGCCTCGCGTATAGGTCGACAGCAAAGCAGAAAACAGCACGCCGACCACGGCCCCTATCATCGGCCCGAAGAAATAGCCGATGCCGCCGATAAAAGTAAATAAGAGGATTTGCGCCGAGCGCAGCAAACTCAAATTCTCGGCGCTGACGATTTCAAAATTGATGGCGGTCAGCGCCCCGCCGACGCCGGCAAAAAATGCCGACAGCATGAACATCAGGTAACGTACCCGGCGCGGATCGTAGCCGATAAAGGCTGCCCGCTCCGGATTGTCGCGCACGGCATTGGCGATGCGGCCCAGCGGCGTATGCGTCAATCCATACATGGCGGCAGCGCAGACGAAAAGCCAGAACGCGATCAGGTAATACACTTGCAGCTGCGAAGCAAAATCAACGCCGAGAAACGGCGCGCCAAGCACCCGATCGGTACTGATTCCGCTCTCGCCGCCAAACCATCCCGGCAACATCAAGGCGCCAGCCGCCACCAATTCAACCAGCGCCAGGCTGATCATCGACAAAGCCGTACCAGATTTACGGGTGGTGACAAACCCGAAGACCGCGCCGCACAGCATGCCGGCGCAACCGCCGGCCAGCGGCACCAACAGCAGCGCGGCAGAACTGCCGCCGGCCAGGCGGTTCATCACATGTACCGCGACAAACGCCGCCAAGCCCGCATACACAGCATGGCCGAACGACAGCATGCCGCTTTGCCCCAGCAGCATATTGAAGGAAAGCGCCAGGATCATCATGCTGCCGCATTGCGACAAGACCGATAGCGCCGCGCTTTGCGGGAACAGCCAGGGCGCGGCCAGCAATATCAGTGCGAACAGCAGCCAAATCGATTTACTCGCCGTTCTCATGCGCTTGTCCATCAGTCGCGCACGCCAGACAGGCCGCGCGGACGCAGCAGCATGACCAGCACCAGCAGCAGATATGGCAACACCGGCGCCAGTTGGGCCAAGGTCAGTTGCAGCAACGGATACGCCGCCGCATCAGGACCGATCTGCACGCCCCAATACGCCAAGCCGCTGGCCAGGGATATATCCAGCGCC
Organism: Collimonas silvisoli; assembly: GCF_018305005.1. Taxonomy (GTDB): domain Bacteria; phylum Pseudomonadota; class Gammaproteobacteria; order Burkholderiales; family Burkholderiaceae_D; genus Collimonas; species Collimonas silvisoli. The sequence continues at coordinate 31,153 of NZ_JAGQEG010000063.1, read as the reverse complement.
ACTGCATAAGTCTGCACGATCCCGATCAGCAGCGAGGCGATAAAAGCCCCGCGCAGCGAGCCCAGGCCGCCAACCACCACCACCACGAAAATGATACTGCCGACGCCGGCCGCCATGCCCGGTTCAGTGACGAAGGCGTTGCCGCCCACCACCCCGGCCAAGCCGGCCAGGCCGCAACCGGCGGCAAACACCAGCGTGAAAATGCGCGGCACGTTATGGCCCAAGGCCTCGACCATCTGCGGATGAGTCAACGCCGCCTGGATCAGCAGGCCGATGCGTGAACGCTTCAGCAACAACGCTACGGCCAACAAGATCAGCAACGCCAGCAGCATCATGAAGCCGCGATAGATAGGGAATGTGGTTGAATAAAAAGTAAACAGCGGCCCGTCGAGCTGCGCCGGGATCGCATACGGCAGCGCCGATTTTCCCCAGGCCAGTTGCACCAGTTCGACGATCAGGTAGGACAGGCCGAAAGTGAACAGCAATTCCGCCACCTGTCCGTGGCGGCGCACATGGCGCAATCCAAACCGCTCTACCACTGCGCCCAGCATGCCCACCAGCAGCGGCGCCAGCAACAGCGCCGGCCAGAAGCCGAGCTTGACGCTGATCGCGTAGGCGAAATAAGCACCCAGCATATAAAAACTCGCATGCGCAAAATTCAGCACTCCCAGCATGCTGAAAATCAGCGTCAGTCCTGACGACAGCAGGAACAGCAGCAGGCCGTAACTGAGGCCGTTGAGCAAAGTGATGAGAGTAAATTCCATTGCGTGGTTTTATGACAGACGGTGATGACAGGCAGTCCGGCATTCTACCGGTTTGCCGGCATCATTATTTTCAGTTGGCAAGGCTGGCGGCCGCCATGTGCTCAGTTCGTTCTGCAAGCACGTCGCATTTTTACCAAGGTAATATTGACTCCATAATTAAACCCGGGTAATATTTAGTCATCACCATTACTTGCAAGGACGATCCGAGATGAGCACCACCGCCCCGCACCCAGTCATCGCCTTTGCCGGCGCTCACCGCATCGCCTCCGGCCAACTGGCGCTGGTGGCGTTGAAAGCCAAGGAGCTGCTCGATAGAAACGACTCAGCGGCCATCCTGATCTTCGACGACGTCACCAGTGAACAGGTTGAAATCGACTTCCGCGGCAGCGCCGAGCAAGTGCTGCAGCGCCTGTCCGCTACCGAAGCCGGCGCGAGCACAGCGGAAACAGCCTCTGCTGATCAGCAAACAGCGCGCGGCCCGGGGCGCCCGAAACTGGGCGTGATCGGCCGTGAAGTCACCCTGCTGCCGCGTCATTGGAACTGGCTCAACCAGCAATCCGGCGGCGCTTCGGTGGCGCTGCGCAAGCTGGTTGAAGAAGCAAAACGCCGCAGCGAAGAACGCGACCAGATACGCCGGGCGCAGGAATCCGCCTATCGTTTCATGTCGGCGATGGCGGGTAATCAAGCCAATTTTGAAGAAGCGACGCGTGCTTTTTTTGCTGGCGACCAGCCACGCTTCGAGGAATTGAGCGAACCTTGGCAGATCGACATCCGCGATCACGCACGAACTCTGGCTGCCAGAGCCTTCGCCGCGGCGGAATGAAACCGGCGGCGGGCCGCTGGCGCCTGCCCGCGCCATTCTCCACCCGCCGCTCGCCGATAGTGCAGCCGTGCGATACTTGAAGCTTCCCGTCATTCTTCATCGCCATCAGGATCAACGCTTTCATGAACAACCGTTTGGCTTTTCCCGCAGCACCCGGAGTCGAGCATCTGCGCTTCGCTAATTCGTTTGCGAGTTTACCCGCAGTCTTTTATACCAAACTGATGCCGACGCCGATACCTGCACCGTATCTGGTGGCCGCCAGCGAACAGGCAGCGCAACTGATCGGGCTGGCTCCGACGGCATGTGCCAGCGACGATTTCATCCAGATCTTTACCGGCAACCACGCCGCGGCCGATTCACAACCTTTGGCCGCGGTCTATTCAGGCCATCAGTTCGGCGTCTGGGCCGGACAGCTTGGCGATGGCCGCGCCATTTTGCTGGGCGACGTCGCCGCCAGCGACGGTGGACGGCTGGAATTGCAACTCAAAGGATCCGGAGCCACGCCTTATTCACGGATGGGCGACGGCCGCGCCGTGCTGCGCTCGTCGATCCGTGAATACCTGTGCTCGGAAGCCATGGCGGCGCTCGGCATCCCTACTTCGCGCGCGCTGTCGGTGATCGGCTCGGATCAGCTGGCGATGCGCGAAAGACCGGAAACCACTGCAGTGGTCACCCGCATGGCGCCCAGCTTTGTGCGCTTCGGCTCATTCGAGCATTGGTATTACAACAATCAGGCCGAGGCGCTAAGAGCCCTGGCCGATTACGTCATCGCCGGTTTTTATCCTGAATTGCTGGCCGCCGAGAACCCTTACCAAGCCCTGCTGGCGGAAGTAACGCGCCGCACCGCGCACCTGATGGCGCAATGGCAAGCGGTCGGCTTCATGCATGGCGTGATGAATACCGACAATATGTCTATCCTCGGGCTGACCCTGGATTACGGCCCGTTCGGTTTCATGGAAGCCTACGACCCGCGCCATATCTGCAACCATAGCGACCAGCAAGGCCGCTATGCCTACAACCAGCAGCCGCAGATCGGCCATTGGAACTGCTTTGCGCTGGGCCAGGCACTGCTGCCGCTGATCGGCAGCGTCGAGGCGACCGAAGCTGCGTTGAGCAGCTATCAGGCGCAATACGGCGCAAAACTGGATGAATTGCTGCATGCCAAGCTGGGCTTGCTGTCGCACCAGCCTGACGACGACAAGTTGCTGGACGCCATGTTTGCTCTGATGCAGGGCAGCCATGTCGACTTCACCCTGTTTTTCCGCCGCCTCGGCAATTTGCGCCTGGAGCAAAGCAGCGCCGACGCCCCTCTGCGCGATCTGTTTATCGACCGTGCGGCGTTTGACGCCTGGGCGTTACAATACCGGGCGCGCCTGAAAATGGAAAATAGCCAGGATCACAGCCGCAAGCTTGCAATGGATGCAAGCAACCCCAAATATGTGCTGCGAAACTATTTGGCGCAAACAGCAATCGAACACGCTCAGAATAAGGACTTTTCTGAAGTCAAAAAACTGCAGCAGATTCTTGAAAACCCGTTTGACGAACAACCGCAGCATGCGCAGTACGCCGAATTGCCCCCCGATTGGGCGGCCGGACTGGAAGTCAGTTGTTCGTCATAGATTGGAATTAACATGAGCAGCAGCAAAGTCATTAAAACCGACGCCGAATGGCGCGCCGAGCTGGATCCGATGGAATATGAAGTGACCCGTCACGCCGCCACCGAGCGGGCGTTCAGCGGCCGCTTCTGGGATCATCACGAGCATGGCGTCTATACCTGCGTGTGTTGCAACACGCCCTTGTTCGAATCGGACGCCAAATTCGATTCCGGCTGCGGCTGGCCGAGTTATTTCAAGGCCATCAATCCCGACAATGTCGAAGAGCGCATTGACCGTAGTCATGGCATGATGCGCACTGAAATTTTATGCAAGGTGTGCGATGCTCATCTCGGCCATGTATTCCCGGATGGACCGCCGCCGACCGGCTTGCGTTACTGCATCAATTCGGCATCGTTGCGTTTTGACCCGGCTGGCTGAAGCGTTGATTTTACGATTCGACCGCTACTCGACCACCACTTATCATCCTGACTGAAAGCAAAGCAAGCACATGAAGTTCCTGTTCGACCTGTTCCCGGTAATCCTTTTCTTCGGCATCTTCAAATGGAGCGAAGGCAGCCCCGATGCGGCGCAAGCGCTGGTCAGCCAGTATTTGTCGGGCTTTGTGTCCGGCGGCGTGGTCACCGCTGCGCAAGCGCCGGTATTGCTGGCTACCGCTGTGGCAATCGTCGCCACGGTTGCCCAAATCGGCTATTTGCTGCTGCGCCGGAAAAAAGTCGACGCCATGCTGTGGGTATCTTTCATCATCATTTGCGTCTTCGGCGGCGCCACCATCTACTTCCATAATGAAACCTTCATCAAATGGAAGCCAACCGTCCTGTATTGGGCCTTTGCCACGGCATTGCTGGTCAGCCAGCTGCTGCTCAAAAAGAACCTGATCCGGAGCATGATGGAAAAGCAGATCGCCCTGCCCGACCCGATCTGGCTGCGCGTAAGTTTTGCGTGGATCGCATTCTTCATCGCGATGGGAATCCTGAACCTGTACATAGCGTTTAATTTCCCCACCGCGACCTGGGTTAACTTCAAGCTGTTCGGCGGCATGGGGCTGATGTTTGCCTTCGTGGTCGGCCAAAGTATCCTGCTCTCCAAATACATCAAGGACCCAGATGAACCCAAGGCTTGATACCATTCGTAACAAATTGACAGCAGCCCTGGCGCCGTTGGAATGTATAGTTGAGGACGAATCGGCGCTGCATGCGGGACACGCCGGTGCCGCAGCAGGCGGCGGGCACTACAAAGTACGCATAGTTTGCGCAGTTTTTGAAGGACAAAACCGTTTAAATCGGCATAGGCTGGTGTATGATTGCTTGGCTGACATGATGCATGCTGAAATTCATGCGCTGGCCATCACTGCATTGGCTCCATCTGAAATTAATTGAAACTAAAGCTGCGTAAAACATAGTGATCTTAAAGAATAATTATCCTTCAAACATACTTCAGTTATTCTGCCTTGCTTCGCATTGATTTATTAACAACCTCCCCATTTTAGGATTTGATAATGACATTTAAACCTTCACGTTTACTGGTGATTCTTTTTGCAGCAGCTACATTGCCGGTTATGGCCCAAAACCTTGCGGTCGTGAACGGTAAGGCAATCCCGTCGTCGCGCGCCGACATGATGGTCAAGCAATTGTCGGCACAAGGCGGTCAAGCTGATACCCCGGAACTGCGCAGCATGGTCAAAGACGAACTGATCAACCGCGAAGTGCTGATCCAGGAAGCCGACAAACTGGGCCTGGGCAACAACGCCGACGTCAAGGCACAAGCCGACATCGCCCGTCAATCGATCCTGATCCGCGCCCTGGTAGCCGACTTCATCAAGAAGAACCCAATCAAGGATGCCGACATCCAGGCTGAGTACGACAAATTCAAGGCGCAAGCCGGCGACAAGGAATATCACGCACGTCACATCCTGGTCGAAAACGAAGCCGATGCAAAATCCATCATCGCCAAGCTGAAAGCCGGCGGCAAGTTTGAAGATCTGGCCAAGCAATCGAAAGATCCAGGTTCGGCAGCTAACGGCGGCGATCTGGGCTGGGCAACTCCAGCTTCTTTCGTGAAGCCTTTCTCCGATGCGCTGGTAGCACTGAAAGCGGGCCAATTGACTGAAACACCGGTCAAGACCCAATTCGGTTATCACGTCATCAAGCTGGAAGAAGTACGCGCCGCCAAGATCCCTACCCTGGCTGAAGTCAAACCGCAAATCACTGAAGCTCTGCAACAGAAAAAACTGCAAGCTTACCAAGCTGATCTGCGTGCAAAAGCCAAGATTCAATAAGACTTCCGCTGAAAACAGAAAAACCGTAGTGAATGAAAAAGCGCTCCTCGGAGCGCTTTTTTTACGTCCTCGCTTTTATCCGATCGACATCGAAGAGCACAGATTGACGTTGAGAGACAGGAAACAAGCAATTACAATACAGCAACTCAAATTAGGGAACGTACGATGGCCACCACGCTGCTCAACGTATCCAGCCTCTGCAAATCCTACGGCGACAGGCGGGCTGTCGACGGCGTTTCGTTCCAGGTCCGGCAGGGACAGACGCTCGGCCTGATCGGACCCAACGGCGCCGGCAAATCGACCACGGTCGGCCTGATCTGCGGCCTGCTCAGACCCGATGCCGGCGAAATACTGCTGGATGGGATCGCGGTCAACGCCGGCAACAGCGCCGCCAAGCACAAGATCGGACTGGTGCCGCAAGACCTGGCGCTATACGAAGATTTGTCGGCCAACGAAAACCTGAAACTGTTCGGCGCGCTCTACGGCCTTAGCGGCAGCCACCTGAAAACACGCTGCAGCGAAGTGCTGGCGCTGGTCAACCTAAGCGATCGCGCTAGCGACAAACCAGCCAGTTTTTCCGGCGGCATGAAGCGCCGGCTCAACATTGCGGCCGCGCTACTGCACGATCCGCAGTTGCTGATCCTGGACGAACCGACAGTCGGCGTCGATCCGCAAAGCCGCAACGCCATCTTCGACAGCCTTGAACAGCTCAAACGCCAGGGCCGCTCGTTGATCTATACCAGCCACTACATGGAAGAAATCGAAAGGCTGGCCGACCACATCGTCGTCATCGACCACGGCAAAGTGCTGGCCGATGAAACCCCGGCTGCGCTGTACCGGCGGCTGCCGGCGCAAGCAGCGCTGCAGGTCGATCTGGCGCTGCCGGCCGACGCCATCCTGCTGGAACAGATCCGCCGGCAGCCGGGCGTTATCGACATCACCAGCAAAGACAATTGCCTGCAGATCGGGCTGCAGGATACCGGCGATGCGCTGCCGCTGCTGCAATGGCTGAGCGCCGGCGGCAGGCAGCCGCTGCATTTCATGACCGCCAAGGCCAAGCTGGAAAACATTTTCCTCGGCCTGACCGGACGCAGCCTGCGCGACTAAGCGCCGGCAGACTAAGCGCAGGAAAATACAAAGCCTCTCCTTCTTCCCATTTCGGAGCACCGCCCATGAGCGCCTTGACTGCCCTGGTCCGCAAAGACCTGATCCTGTACCTGAGCAACCGCCGCGCGCTGCTAATCAACCTGCTGATGCCGATCGTGCTCGGCGCCTTCTTCGGCTATCTGTTCGGCGGTTCCGGCGCCGTCAGCAACGGCAAGGTCGAGATTGCGCTGGTCCAGCTGGACGACAGCAGCACCAGCAGCAAGATCGCCGCCGGACTGAAGGCAGATAGCGCACTTAATGTGCAGGAACTGCCGCTGGCGACGGCGCAGGACAAGGTCCGCCACGGCAAGCTGAGCGTGGCCGTGGTACTACCGGCCGGCTTCGGCACAGCAGCCAAGAACGCCTTCTTCGGCGGCCACAACAAGCCTGATATTGCGCTCTATTACGATCCATCGCAGGAGGCGGTGCTGGCAATGGTGAAAGGCATGCTGACCCAGCACGTGATGCAGAACGTCAGCGCCGAGATGTTCGACATCAAGGCCACCGACTCCTACCTGAACACCAGCATCGAAACCTTGCAGCGCAACGCCTCGCAGAATCCGGATCTGCTGAAGATGCTGAGCAGTATCAAGGAATACCAATCGCGCTTAACCAAGAAAGAAAGCGAGAGCAACGAAGAGAAACAAGTAACCCCGGTAAAACCGGAGCAAGCCGGCTTGTCAGTACCCTACTCTACCCACGACCAAGCGCTGACTTCCGGCCTGCAGAAATATAATGGCTACGCCCACGCGTTCGCCGGCATGAGCGTGCAGTTCATCCTGTTCATGGGCGTAGACGCCGGCATTGCGGTGTTGTTATGGCGCCGCATGGGCCTGTGGAACCGGCTGCTGGCGGCGCCGATCACGCTCAATACGGTGTTGCTGGCGCGCGCACTGTCCAGCACGATCATCGCCTTCGCTATCTTGTGCGTGATTTTCCTGTTTGCCATGCTAGTGTTGAAAGTGCAGATCGCCGGCAGCCTGCCCGGCTTCATCGGCGTCGGCATCAGCTTTGCGCTGGTCACCGCCAGCTTCGGCCTGTTGGTCGCCGCCTTCGGCAAGACCCCGGAAGCAGCGCGCGGGCTGGCCATGTTCGCGACACTGATCATGGTGATGCTGGGCGGCGCTTGGGTGCCGGCCTTCCTGTTTCCACAGTGGCTGCAGACGCTGACGCTGGCGGTGCCGACGCGCTGGGCCGTCGACGGCCTGGACGCCATGACCTGGCGCGGCCTGGGATTTGATGCAGCATTGCCTGCGATGGCGGTGCAACTAGGATTTACTGCGCTGTTCGGCAGCCTGGCCGTGTGGCGCTTCCGGCGCGATGCAGGAACGGAATAAGGAGTAAGCCGGAATTTTTCCGGGAACAGAACGCAGCCACTGATCTCGGGCTGCGCTTTTTTTAAAAATCAGACTGCTGCAAGAAAACAGCTGGCGCTTCATGGCGAAGCGCCAGCATAGAACCTGACTGGCTTAGCCGACCCACTTGCGCGCATTGCGGAACATGCGCATCCAAGGCGAATCTTCACCCCACGACTCTGGATGCCAGGACTGCTGGACGGTGCGGAATACTCGTTCGGCGTGCGGCATGCAGACCGTGAAACGGCCGTCCGGCGTGGTCACCGAGGTGATCCCTTGCGGCGAACCGTTGGGGTTGTACGGATAGCCTTCGGTCACCTGCCCCTGGTTATCGACGAAGCGCATGGCGACCAGCGCTTCCTTGATATCGCCGGTTTGCGAGAAATCGGCAAAACCTTCGCCGTGCGCGATGGCGATGGCGCTTTGCGTGCCCGCCATGTCTTGGAAGAAAATCGACGGCGATGCTTCGACCTGCACCATCGAAAAACGCGCTTCGAATTTTTCCGATTTGTTGCGGGTGAATTTCGGCCATGCCTGGGCGCCGGGAATGATCGCCTTCAGGTTGCTCATCATCTGGCAACCGTTGCAGACACCGAGTGCAAAGGTGTCGCCACGCTGGAAGAAGAGCGAGAATTGCTCCGCCAGCTTGCTGTTGAACAAGATCGTCTTGGCCCAGCCCTCACCGGCTCCCAGCACATCGCCGTAAGAGAAACCGCCGACTGCGATGAAACCCTTGAAGTCGTCCAGCCGGGCGCGGCCGGCAATCAGGTCGCTCATGTGGACATCGACAGCCGAGAAACCAGCCTGATGCATCACATAGGCAGTCTCGACGTGCGAGTTGACGCCTTGCTCGCGCAAGATTGCCCCGCGCGGTTTGGCCGCTAGGCTGAGGAAAGGCGCGGCAATATTGTCTTGCAAATCGAAGGGGATCTTCGGGCTGATGCCCGGATCTGCGGCATCCAGGATACGATCGTATTCGGCATCGGCGCTGGCGGGATTGTCGCGCAGGCGGGCGATGCGCCAGCTGGTTTCACTCCACAGGCGTTGCAGATCGATACGGCTCTGGCTGTAGATGGTCTTGGCGTCGCGGCTGAATTCGATGACGTCGCGTGCATTCGGTTTGCCGATGATATGACTGCATGCACCCAAGTTGAAGCTGCGCAGCACATTCATGACATCCGATTTCTGTTCGGCGCGCACTTGCAGCACCGCACCCAGCTCTTCGCTGAACAGCGCGCGCAAGGTCAGTTCATTACGGCGCTCGGCCACCTGGCCGGTCCAGTTTTTCGAATCGCCCCAGTCGGCTGCGTGTTCGCTTTCCATGGTCAGGATATCGAGATTGATCGACAGCCCGCTGTGACCGGCAAACGCCATCTCGCACAGGGAGGTGAACAGGCCGCCGTCGGAACGGTCATGGTAGGCCAGCAGTTTTTGCTCGCTATTGAGTTGCTGGATCGCGGCGAAGAATGCTTTCAAGTCTTCGGCGCTATCGACGTCCGGCGTCTCATTGCCGATCTGCTGCATCACCTGGGTCAAGGCCGAGGCGCCCATGCGGTTCTTGCCGCGCCCGAGGTCGATCAGGATGATCGCCGTATCGCCAACATCGGTGCGAAGCTGCGGCGTCAATGAACGGCGGACATCGCTCACCGGCGCGAATGCGGAAACGATCAGCGACACCGGCGAAGTCACGGCCTTGGCTTGATCCTGGTCTTTCCAGGTGGTGCGCATCGACAGCGAATCCTTGCCGACCGGGATGCTGATGCCCAGCGCCGGGCACAACTCCATGCCGATCGCCTTGACCGTGTCGAACAAGGCGGCATCCTGGCCCGGCTGGCCGCAAGCGGCCATCCAGTTGGCGGACAACTTGACGTCGGAAATATCGGCAATCGCTGCAGCGGCAATGTTGGTCAGCGCTTCACCTACTGCCATGCGGCCGGATGCGGCGGCGTTGATGACGGCCAGCGGCGTCCGTTCGCCCATCGCCATCGCTTCGCCCAGATAACCCTCGAAACTCATGCTGGTGACCGCGCAATCGGCGACCGGAATCTGCCACGGGCCGACCATCTGGTCGCGCACCGAAGTAGCGCCCACGGTGCGATCGCCGATGGTGATCAGGAAAGATTTGTCGGCCACCGTCGGCAGTTTCAGCACGCGCTGCGAGACTTCCAGCAAATCCATGCCGGTCAGGTCGACTGCCGGCAAGACTGGATTCAGATGCGTGACGTCGCGCTGCATTTTCGGCGGTTTGCCGAGCAAAACATCCATCGGCATGTCGACTGGATTATTGTCATGCTGCGGATCGATCACCTTCAGCTGGCGTTCTTCGGTAGCCGTGCCGACCACCGCAAACAAGCAGCGCTCGCGCTGGCAGAAATATTCGAACAGCGACAGGCTTTCAGGCGCAATCGCCAGTACGTAACGCTCTTGCGATTCGTTGCTCCAGATTTCCTTCGGCGCCATGCCGCTTTCTTCCAGCGGCACTTTGCGCAAATCGAAAATCGCGCCGCGCTTGGCGTCGTTGGTGATTTCCGGGAAGGCGTTCGACAGGCCGCCGGCGCCGACGTCATGGATCGACAAAATCGGGTTCTTGTCGTCCATGGCCCAGCAGGCATTAATCACTTCCTGAGCCCGTCTTTCCATTTCCGGATTGCCGCGCTGTACCGAATCGAAATCGAGATCGGCGGTATTCGAGCCGGTCGCCATCGACGACGCCGCGCTGCCGCCCATGCCGATGCGCATGCCGGGGCCGCCCAGCTGAATCAGCAGGCTGCCGACCGGCAGATCGTTCTTCTTGGTGTGCTTGTCGGAGATGCTGCCGATGCCGCCGGCGATCATGATAGGCTTGTGATAACCCTGCACATTGCCGCCGACGTTTTGTTCGTAGGTGCGGAAATAACCGCCCAGATTGGGACGGCCGAATTCATTGTTGAACGCAGCGCCGCCGAGCGGGCCGTCGATCATGATTTGCAAGGCCGAGGCGATCCGCTCCGGCTTGCCGTACTGGCTTGCATCCTGCTGGCCGGCAACGGTCACGTCAGCCGCGTTTTCCCATGCCTGCAGCGCGTCCGGCAACTGCAGATTGGATACGGTAAAGCCGGTCAGACCAGCCTTCGGTTTGGCGCCGCGGCCGGTTGCGCCTTCATCGCGGATCTCGCCGCCGGCGCCGGTGGAAGCGCCAGGGAAAGGCGAAATAGCCGTTGGGTGATTATGCGTCTCGACCTTCATCAAAATGTGCGTCAGCTCATCCGAAGCACGATAGGTATTGCCTTCCGCCGCGCCGCGCGCATAGAAACGCGACACGGTGGCGCCTTCGATAATCGACGAATTGTCGCTATAGGCGACGATGGTGCCCTTGGGTTGCAATTGATGGGTATTCTTGATCATCGCGAACAAGGACCTGTCTTGCGCCTCGCCGTCGATGATCCAGTCGGCGTTGAAAATCTTGTGGCGGCAATGTTCGCTGTTGGCCTGGGCAAACATCATCAGTTCAACGTCGGTCGGATTGCGCTTGGCGCCGGTGAAGGCGGCCAGCAGATAATCGATTTCGTCGTCCGACAAGGCCAGCCCCAATTCGCCATTGGCTTGCTCCAGGGCGGCTTTGCCACCAGCCAGCAAATCGACAAAAGCCAGCGGTTTTGCATCCAGTTCGCGGAATAAGTCGGCAGCTTGTTCGGCGCTGCGCAAAACGGTTTCCGTCATGCGGTCGTGCAGCACATCGGCGATAGCGCGCACGCTGTCGTCGCTGAGCTTTTTAGCGCCGCCCAGCAAACCGCTCTTGAGTTTTACCTGATACGCAATGCCGCGCTCGATGCGCTTGATGTGCGTCATGCCGCAATTGTGGGCAATGTCGGTGGCCTTGCTGGCCCATGGGGAAATCGTGCCGAAGCGTGGGATGACGATGAATTCTTCGCCGCCTTCACCGGCAGTGAACGGGTCGCCATAAGTCAGCAAAGCGTTCAGACGGCCGATATCGTCCTGACTGAGCGAGGTCGAGGCATCGACAAAATGGTCGAAACGCCCTGTTACTTCGACGACATTGCTGTCGATCGCTTGTAACTGGGCTAGAAGACGTTGGGAACGGAAGGCAGGCAGAGCGTTGGAACCGGGCAAAATCAACATGGCGAGGAGGGAGTTGATGCAGCGTGGCTGCGGGTTAAATCAGAAGCCGCAATTATACAGTGCCGACCAGCCCGCTGCCCCGGGAACTGATGACAAAATCACCTTGCCGCGCCACGCAAAAGCATGGCAGGCAGGAAAAGCGCAAGCTATCCCAGCCCGTCATTGCATTTCAGACAACTTAGCACTTAAAAATCCTTGAGAACGATCTTGCCGATCACCCGCCCGGTTTCCAGCGTGGCGTGGGCTTGCCGCAGATTAGCGGCGTTAATCGGCGATAAAACCTGGTTTAACGTGGTAACAACGGTCTTGTCGTCGATCAAGCGCGCTACCTGGTCCAGCAAACTGCCCTGCTCCTGCATGTCGGCGGTCTGGAACATCGAGCGGGTAAACATGAATTCCCAGAAAAAGCCGGCGCTCTTGGCTTTCAACAGGCTGACGTCGAGCGGCGCGGCGTTTTCAACGATGGTGCAAATCCTGCCTTGCGGCGCGACAGCTGCTGCCGCCGCCGGAAAATGGCGGTCGGTATCGTTCAGGATCAGCACGTAATCGACCTGCTCGAAGCCCTGCTGCCTGAGCTGCGCCGCCAGATCGCCGAAATGGTTGATTACGTGTTGCGCCCCGAGATCACGCACCCACTTTTCAGATTCCGGGCGCGAAGCGGTAGCGATCACGTTCAGACCGGCGACTCTGACTGCCAGCTGGATTGCTATCGAACCGACGCCGCCGGCGCCGCCGATGATCAGGATCGATTTGCGCGGTGCCGCCGGTGTAGGCGACTGCGCCACCTGCAGGCGGTCGAACAGCGCTTCCCAGGCGGTGATGGCCGTCAGCGGCAACGCAGCCGCCTGTTCAAAGGATAGCGATTGCGGCATGCTGCCGACGATCCGTTCATCGACCAGCTGGAACTCGCTGTTGCTGCCGGGACGGGTGATGTCGCCGGCATAAAACACCCGGTCGCCAAGCTTGAAGCGGCTGACCTCCTGTCCCACCGCCTGCACCACGCCGGCGGCGTCCCAGCCCAGCACGCGCGGCGTCTTTTCAACCGTATCCTTGGGCGCCCGTACCTTGACGTCGACCGGATTGACGGCGATCGCCTTGACTTCGACCAGGATATCCCGGCCTTGCGGCGCAGGCTTGTCCAGCACCACATCGAACAGGGATTTGGGATTATCGATAGGCAGATAACGGCTTAATGCGATGGCTTTCATGCTGACTCCTGAAGATTTACTAGGTGTTGATTAACCACGCGTTGATTAACTTGCGATGGCCAGTACCGATTACAGCTCGAATGACAGTCATTATGATAATGTTGAATTATTTTATAAAGATGGCAGTATTTGATTCACTTTCAAACAAAATTTGACAATGTATTCAACCACCGACTTGCAACTGTTCATTCATACCGCCGACCTCGGCAGCCTCTCGAAAGCGGCGCGCCAGCTCGATTTTCTGCCTGCAACCGCCAGCGCCAGCCTGAAGCGGCTGGAACAGCAACTCAATGCGCGCCTGTTTGTACGCTCGACCCGCAGCATGCGGCTGACGCCGGCTGGCGCCCTGTTCCTGGACTATAGCCGCCAGGCTCTGGCCTTGTTGCAGGAAGGCCAGGCGCTGCTCAATGCCGACGGCCCGGTGAGCGGGCATCTGCGGCTGTCGATGCCATCCGATGTCGGCCGTAATATATTGCTGCCGTGGCTCGACGCCTTTCAACAAAACTATCCGCAAGTGACCTTGTCGCTGCAATTTTCCGACCGCGTCGTCGACTTGTTTCGCGATCCGGTCGACGTCGCTTTCCGCTACGGCAAGCTGGACGACTCGACTCTCATATCGCAGCCGCTGGCCGCCAGCCGCCGGGTGGTGGTGGCTGCGCCGTCCTACCTGGCGCAGCATGGCCGGCCGCAAGCGCCGAAAGACCTGCTGAATCACAACTGCCTGCTGTATTACCTGCAGCGCGGCTTGTTCAACAACTGGCGTTTTTATGCCGGCAAGACCCCGATCGACGTCAAAGTACGCGGCGACCGCATGAGCGACGATGCCGCGATTGCAAGGCTGTGGGCAATCGCCGGCATCGGCGTCGCCTATAAATCCTGGCTGGATGTGCGGCAAGATGTGGCCGAAGGACGCCTGGAAATCCTGCTGGAACAATTTGCCGGTGAAGAAGCGCCGCTCAGCATGGTCTATCCGCATCGCAACAGCATGTCGCCGTCGCTGCGCGCGTTGCTGACATTTTTGCGTGAAAAATTCGAGGCGATCGACCAGGGCATCGGCTTGAATTGATTTAAATACAACAACTGTTAAGAATGCATGCCAAAGTGGTCGACAATGAACTCGACAAACGACTTCAGCTTCGGTGTCATCTTGCGATTCGAGGCAATCACGATGTGCATCGGCCGGTGCTCCAGCTCATAGTCGGTCAGCAAACGCTGTAGGCGGCCGGCGGCAACCTCGTCGCGCAGCAAGGCTTCCGGCTGCATGATGATGCCGATGCCATTCAAGGCAGCGGTGCGCAGAGCCAGGCCGTTGTTGGCGCGGAAATTACCATGCACCTCGATCTCTTGCCGCACGCCGGCCTGCGAAAACTGCCACAGGTTATAGCGATTGCCGTGCGCAAAACTGAGGCAATTATGAGCGGCCAGTTGTTGCGGCGTCTGCGGCGTACCGCAACGCGCCAGGTATTCCGGCGCTGCGCACACCATTGCCCGGTACGGCTGCAAGGGCCGCGCGATCAGGCTGGAGTCGGGCAGCGCGCCGATCCGGATCGCCACCTCGAATCCCTCTTCGACCAGATCGACCACTCTGTCATTGAGCGACAGATCAAGTTCGACATCGGGATAGCGCTCTAGATAGGCGCGCACTACGGCAGCCAGCATCTGGCCGCCGAAGGTGGCCGGCGCAGTCACCCGCAATACGCCGCGCGGCAGCAGCTGCATTTGCTTGACCGAGGCGTCGGCGGCCTCGATTTCCAACAGGGCCTGCTTGCAGCGTTCGAAATACAACTGGCCGATCTCGGTCAGGCTCTGGCGGCGCGTGGTGCGGTTCAAGAGGCGCACGCCGAGTTGCTCTTCCAGCTGGCGCACATGCTTGCCGACCATGGTTGGCGAAATCCCGGCCTCCTCCGCGGCGGCTGAAAATCCACCCTTTTCCACTACCCGGACGAAAATCTGCATACTGGTTAATCTATCCATAAAACCTCTTATTAATAACCACTGGTTTCAAGTGATATGAATATTAATCCATTTATCCACCACAGAGAAGCAATCATACTGACACCCTGATTTCAACCTCATCAAGGAGCTCAACATGAAAATCGCTGTTATCGGCGCCACAGGCACAGTCGGCAAGGCAGTCGTGGCGCAATTGGCAAGCCGCCACGACATCATCGAAGTCGGCAACACCAGCGGCCAGTACCAGGTCGACATGACCGACATCAAGAGCGTGGAGCAATTGTTCGACAAAATCGGCAAGATCGACGCCGTCGTATCGACCGCAGGAAAATTGCATTTCGGCCCGCTGCAAGAGCTGACGCCGGAGAAATTCGAGATCGGCTTGCGCGACAAACTGATGGGGCAAATCAACCTGGCACTGGTGGCGCAGCATCGCTTGAACGATGGCGGCTCGATCACCCTGACCAGCGGCATCCTCAGCGAAGAGCCGATCCTGCAAGGCGTCAACGCTTCCACCGTGAACGCCGCCCTGGATGGTTTTGTGCGCGCTGCCGCCATCGAACTGCAACGCGGCATCCGTATCAACGTAGTCAGCCCGACGGTGCTGCAGGAATCGCTGGCCAGCTACGGAGCATTCTTTTACGGCTTCGAAGCGGCACCCGCCAGCCGCGTCGCCCAGGCATACAGCCGCAGTGTCGAAGGCGCGCAGACCGGCCGCGTGTATCGGGTCTGGTAAGCCTACGTGGCCTCCTGAGGAAGCCGCATCGTCGTTGTCGGCATTTTGTCCACACGATGCGGTAAGATTGGCGGCAGATCGAACGCAGCCAATCCCATCCTCAAGAGGCTTGTCATGGTGAATGTAGTAAAGCGCATCCAGGAATACAACGCAGGCCGCGATCCGCAACGCCTGCAGATGAAATACCGCAACATGCGCAACGATCCCTTCACCTTTCTGCGCGGGACCTGCCATCTGTTCTACGAACGCCTGCCGCAAAGCGGTTTGATGCGATCAGCGCCGCTGGCCTGGATTTGCGGCGATATGCACCTGGAAAACTTCGGCAGTTACAAGGGCGATAACCGCCTGGCTTATTTTGACCTGAACGATTTCGACGAGGCCGTGCTGGCTCCCCTCAGTTGGGAACTGGTGCGTTTGCTGACTAGCGTGTTGATTGCTGCCGACGGCACACCCAATGGCGTTGCCGACAGCCGGCTCCTGTGCCGCAGCCTGATCGACGCTTACGGCGCCGCCCTGGCGCTAGGCAAACCTCGCTGGGTCGAGCGCGATACCGCACAAGGCATGGTCGGCGACTTGCTCAATAGCTTGCGCGGACGCCAGCGCGCCGACTATCTCGATACCAGAACCATACGTAAAGGCAAACTACGGATGCTGCGCGTGGATGGCAAAAAAGCGCTGCCGGCATCCGACAAACAGCGCGCCAAAGTCAACGCATTCATGCAGCGCTTTGCCAGCGAACAGCCCAATCCCGATTTCTACAAGGTGCTGGACGTGGCGCGCCGCATCGCCGGCACCGGCAGCCTCGGGGTCGACCGTTACGTGATTCTGGTGCAAGGCAAGGGTTCGCCGGACGGCAATTACCTGCTTGACTTGAAGCAGGCGCTGCCGTCTTCATTGGCGCCGTATTTAAAGGTTGCGCAACCCAAATGGAAGAACCAGGCACAACGCGTGGTGGCGCTGCAGCGGCGCTGCCAGGCGGTATCCATGGCCTTCTTGCAGCCGGTCATGCTCGGCAAGACTTCTTACGTGCTGCGTGGCCTGCAGCCCAGCGAAGACCGGGTAACACTCAAGCAGCCGCGCCACACGCTGAGCGAAATCCAGCAAGTCATGACCGTCATGGGCAATCTCGTCGCCTGGGCGCAGTTGCGCAGCGCCGGTCGCCAGGGATCGGCGATTGCCGATGATCTGATCGCTTTCGGGCAAAGCAAGAAGTGGAAAAAGCAGTTGCTGGACGCCGCCCGTGATTGCGCGGCGCAGGTGCGCAAGGACTGGCAGGCTTATAGCAAAGCATATGATGCTGGCGCGTTTAAGTTATAGCTGCGTTGTAGCTGCCTTATAGCCGCGTTGTAGCCGCAGCCAGCGCTCCTGGGAAACTTCCAACGGCGACGTAATTGTGCCTTGCTATCCTATTAGCAAGTAATTCAAGGTATGATTCTGGTCGCCTGCAACGCGTGGTGCTGCGCAGAACCCTTGAGAACAACAGTGATACAGCAGCAGACACAGAAACAAATCGTGGTTATCGGCGGCGGCGTGATGGGAGTCTGCAGCGCTTACTTTCTGGCCGAAGCGGGGCATCAGGTTGCCGTAGTCGAACAACGCAGCAATGTCGCAGAACAGTCGACACTGGGTAATTCCGGCATCTTGTCGGCCGGCGCGGCCCTGCCTTGGTCGGCACCCGGCTTGCGGCGCAAGATCCTGGCGGGCATGTTTAACCAGGAAGCGCCGAATGTGCTCAACGCCCGCTTCAGTCCTTCGCTATGGCGCTGGATGCGGCGCTGGATGGCGGAAGCTGAGCTCCAGCGGTTTCGCTCCCACACCCATCAAATGCAAAGGCTGGCCTCTTACAGCCAGGACTTGCTGGAGCAGATACAACAGCATTTCCAGCTCGACTTTGAACAAAGTCCCGGCTTGCTGCGCCTGTTTCGCAGCGAAGCCGAGCTGGCGGCGCTAGCCCCCACCCGGGAACTGCTGACCGAATGCGGCGTGGCGCATCAGCTGCTCGACGAAACTGCCGTGCGGCTACAGGAACCGACCCTGGCCGGCGCCGGCAAGCTGGCGGGCGGCTTGTACTTTCCGGATCTGGGTTCCGGCAATTGCACCTTATTCACCAAACAATTGAAAGCCATCCTGCAAGGGCTGGGGGTGCAGTTCCATTTCGACAGCACGGTTAGCGCCATCGCTCCGCAAGGCGCGCAGGTCGGCTTGCAGATAGACGGCGATCTGTTGCTGGCCGATGCCGTGGTGTGCGCCGCCGGCAGCGCCAGCGCCCAGCTGTTGAGACCGCTGGGACTGCGCTTGCCGCTGCAGGCGATCAAGACCTATACCGCCACCGCCGCCGTAAAGAATTATGAAGTAGCGCCGCAGATGGCGGTGCTGGATGACAGCTACCAAGTCACCATGGCGCGTATCGGCGCCCGTATCCGCCTGGCCGGAATTGCCGAATTCGGCGCGCAAGACTTGTCGCTCGACGACAAGGCCATGCGCACGTTGCTGAAAGTGGCGCACGACTGGTTCCCCGATGCGGCCAATTTCAACAGCGCCAGTTTCTGGTGCGGCCACACGCCGATGCTGGCCGACGAAGTGCCGCTCATCGGCCACACCGGCGCCAGCAATGTTTTTGTGAATATCGGGCACGGCGGCTCGGGCTGGAGCATGGCGCTGGGCGCCGCCAAGGTATTGGCAGATCAGGTGTCCGGACGTGCACCTGAGGTTGATCTGGACGGGCTGACAGTGGCGCGCTATCGTTAGCAGTACATCGCAACTTTGCTTTCGCATTCCCGGATCACTGACAAACGTAGTTAAACGGGGTCGGAGCTTCTTCACGACACGTTTTATCGTCGTAAAATTACTCTGACACCAGTTAGCGGAGCACGGAGTACACCATCCAAATGAGCGCCATCTACCCCGTCGCCGAAATCCGTAAAATCGAGCAAGCCGCCTTGCGCGAACTGCCGCCCTACAGTCTGATGCAACGCGCCGGCCAGGCTGCAGCGCAAGCGGCTTTACGCATGCTCCCCGGCCCGGCCCATGCCGCCGCCATCCTGGTGCTGGCCGGCCCCGGCAACAACGGCGGCGACGCTCTGGAGGCCGCCGCCGGCCTGGCTAAGGCTGGCGCCGAAGTGGTGGCCCTGCTCAAAACCGCTCCCTGGCAACTCCCTGCCGATGCGGCCCAGGCGCTGAGTCGCGCTCAGCAACGTGGCGTGCACCTGATGCCGCCCGAGCAGTTTGCCAAGATTGACGGCAGTCAATGGACATTGGTCATAGACGGCCTGTTCGGCATCGGCCTGGGCCGGGCGCTGGAGGGCGAATGGCGCAGCCTGGTGCTGGCCGTCAATGCGATGGCGTGCCCGGTGCTGGCTCTGGATGTGCCGAGCGGACTGGATGCCGATACCGGCGTTGTGGTGGGTGGAACTGCCGGTATCGCAATCCAGGCCAGCCACACCATCACCTTCATCGCCGACAAAGCAGGCCTGCATACCTGCGACGGCCCCGATTACGCCGGCAAAGTCGAAGTGGCGACGCTGGCGATTGCGGAGAACCATTTTCCCACGCCGCATATGTGGCTGAACCAACCCCAACTGTTCGCCGAATACCTACGGCCGCGCCGGCTCAATTCGCACAAGGGCAATTTTGGCGATGTCGCTGTGATAGGCGGTGCGGCAGGCATGGCCGGCGCGCCGATCCTGGCTGCGCGCGCTGCCGCCAAGTGCGGCGCGGGCCGGGTGTTTGTCGGCTACGCTGAGCAGCCGCCGGCCTACGATAGCGCACAGCCGGAACTCATGTGCCGCCACGCCGCCGATCTCGATTTTTCGTCAGCGGTGCTGGTGGTCGGCCCCGGCCTCGGCATGGCCGACGATGCGCTGACATTGCTGACGCGCGCACTGGCTGCGCTCAGTTGGCTGGTGCTGGACGCCGACGCCTTGAATCTGCTGGCGCGCCAGCCGCAACTGCAAGCCCAAGTCGCGCAGCGCCAGCATGCCGTGCTGATGACGCCGCACCCGCTGGAAGCCGCCCGTCTGCTTGGCGTCAGCACCAGCGAGATCCAGGCCGATCGCATCGCTGCCGCGCGCACCCTGGCCAGCCGTTTCAATGCCGTGGTAGTGCTGAAAGGCGCCGGCAGCATCATCGCCCGCGCCGACGGTGCAGCAGTCGTCAATTCGACCGGCAACCCGGCTTTGGCCACCGCTGGCAGCGGCGACGTCTTGTCCGGCATTTGCGGCGCTTTGCTGGCCCAGGGCTGGCCGCAGTGGGAGGCGGCGCTGGCGGCAGTGTGGCTGCACGGCCGCGCCGCCGATCAACTGGTGGCGCAAGGCATCGGCCCGATTGGACTGACTGCCGGCGAATTGATCCCGGAAATCCGCTTATTGTTGAATCAGCTGCTGCAGGATCGCTGATTCATACCCCCCAGGGCACCACCGCCACGCCCATCAGTTGGCGATGAAACGTCATCACGAGTAAAGCCAGCAGCAGGCCCGAGATAACGGCAATCACATCAAACTTCCACGCCGGAGTGAATTGCTTGTAACTTTTCCGATGAATCACGGAAAACAAATCGATCACGGCATAAGCCAGAAAAGCAGAAAACAGCAACGTGGCTTTGCCATGTCCATTTGCCAGCAAATGCACCAGAGCCCAGATTGCCAGCCCCAGCAGCATCGGGTGTTTTACCCAGGCTCGGATATGGGTTTTCATATTGGCGGCGGCAAATAGTATGAAGCTGATGACCATGGCCAATGGCGCGGCATGGCGGGCGCCGATGGACGACGCGAATAACCTGGTTCCACCGGGTGCTCTGGCGTAGCCGACTATGATCAGAATAAATCCTAGCGCTGCTAGCAAGGCGAACAGGCCCTTGTAGCGATTTTCACCAAAAGCATGGACCAGCGGTGCTTTCAAAGCGGGTGCAGTGGGAATCAGATGGAGGCCAAGAAAGAGCAGCAGCCCCAGGATCAATATTTCCAAAATCGTTCTCCTTGCATGAGAATCGAACGGCGGCCAAGGCCGGCCAGCATGTGCAATGAAAAAATCCCTCCTGGCGTCACCGCCAGGAGGGATTCATTATAAATACTAATTCCAAAACCTTGCTGCTGTTTTACCAGCTTCTGTCAATGCCTCAATGCGCCTGGATTTCCTTGACCAGGTCGCCACTGCCATAGACCTTGCCCAGGGTTTCCAGAATAGCGCCGCTATGCACCGCAATCGAGCGGTTGGTGCGTGGATCGAACCAGAACGCACCGCCCAGCGAATGGATATTGCCGTCGAAAATCAGGCCGACGATTTCACCGCTGCGATTGATCATTGGGCTGCCTGAGTTGCCGCCGATGATGTCGTTGGTGGTGGCGAGGTTGTAGCGTTGCGCCAGATTCAGCTTGCCCTTGGCGGCATCCCAAGATGCTGGCAAGGCAAACGGATCGGCGCCGGTATCGCGCTCGAACGCACCGCCGATTGTGGTGAACGGCGCGATTTTTTTATCGCCGTCTTGCCAGCCTTTGACTTCACCGTATGACAGGCGCAAGGTGAAAGTGGCGTCCGGATAGACGCTAGTGCCTTGCTGCGCAAAACGCGCCTGGGCAATCAGCTCGGAATTCTTTTGCTGTACCGATTCCACTTCTTTTTCATAGCGCTTGCGAAGTGCACGCGCGGCCGGATCGAGCGCCAGTTCCATCTTGATGAACGGATCATCGGATTTCAGGATGGCTTCTTTGCCGCCCTGCCACAGTGCCTTACGCACCGCCGGATCGCCCAGCTTGGTATTGTCGATCAAAGCGGCGCTGAGCTGATCAGGCGACTGCTTGCCGAGCACCTGCTTGACGAAAGGATCGTCGCTGCCGAGGATTTCGCGCAGCTTGGTGAGCGACAATCCCAGCATCACCTTTTCGTAATCCGGATACACCGGCGCGGTGGAAAACAACTCTTGCTCCAGCTCAGGCAGCTTGGCGTCGGCATATTCCGGCAATCGTTCGCCGTTCGGCTTGCTGCGCTCTTCCGCACCGCGCACCAAGGCCCGTGCGTAACTGGCGTATTTGCTGTTGAAACCGCGGCCGCTTTCGATCATGCCGTAAGGCGCTTCGATCTGACGGTAAGCCTGCTGCGACGCGGCGATAGCATCCCAGGCGCCGCCGACCTTGGCTTGCAGCGCGGGCTGTTGCGACACGAATTGACGCAAGGCGGTTTCCTCGTCCTGCTTTTGCTGCATCAGCACCGGATCTTGCAGAGCGCTGAGACGGCCTCTGAACGCCTTGTAGCCGTTTTCCACACCGAACAAGGCATGCTCGGCATTACGCGCTGCTTCTGGACTGGTCTTGCTGTATTGCTCCAGCACGCCACGCATTTCTGCCAGCCGAATCAGATTATTGACCAGCGTCAGATCGCGCAAGGTGGTCAGCTGCGACACCGTCAACTGACGCTGCGTCGAACCTGGCTGGCCGGTGACGAATACCATTTCACCGTCTTCCGCGCCGCTTTTACTGAACGGGAAATAATTCTCGATCTTGGCCGGTTTACCGCCTTCGTAGGCACGTAGCAAAGTGATGTCGAGATCGTAGCGCGGGAAGTTGAAGTTATCCGGATCGCCGCCGAAGAATGCGGCAGCCTTTTCCGGCGCCCATACCAGACGCGTATCCTGGAAGCGATGGTATTTATAGACCTGGTACTGGCCGCCGTGATACAGGTCGACCACGTCGCAGCGCACGGTTTCTTTATCGTTGCCGACACAGGCTGAAGTCAGTTTGGCTTTGACCGCATTTTGCGCATTCTTGAATGCCGCGCCATCCAGGCCGGCGGTCGCCTTCTTCACTTCGCTAGTCACATCGGTGATTTGTTCCAGCCGGTTCAATTCGATTTCCGGGCAGCTCAATTCTTGCTCGCGGCCCTTAGCCAAAAAGCCATCCTTGATCAGATTCTTTTTTGCCGTCGACAACTGGTCCAGACACTCGGAGGCGCAATGATGATTGGTCATCACCAATCCATCTTTCGACACAAAGGATGCCGAGCAACCGCCGGCAATCCGCACCGAACCCAGCATGGTGCGCTTGATCCAGGCCTCGCTCGGGGTAAATCCGTATTCGGCCTGCATCTTCGCCTTCGGCAAATTATCTAAAGTCCACATCCCCTCCGCTGCCATCGTCATGCCTGGAACCAGCAGTGCTGCAAAAAGCCAATGAATTCGCATCGTCTTCCCTAACGTTAATAAATTTTTAGGAGTAAAACATTACCACATTGAAACATAATGCGTCATCATCGGCCTGCAGCGTGCTATTGCAGGTGCTGCAGCAAGGATGGGCCGAATACTTCCTGTTGAATCTGATGCTCCGCTACGCCACGCGCCAGCAAGGCATCGCGCTGGATCTGCATGAATGGCGCCGGCCCGCACAAGAAGTAGGAACCGTCATGCGGCAGCAAGACGTCAGGCAATTGCGCCAGTTGCAAATAGCCTTGCTGCTGGTAATCCTTTTGCAGGTGATCGTCGTCGGCCGGTTTTTCATAGGCGATATGCGAGCGCACCTGGCCATGCCGGCGGCGTAAATTATTCAACTCGCCCTTGAGCGGATGGTGGCGCCCATTCAGCGTGGCATACAGGAAATTCACCGGCCGTTGCGGGCTCTGCTGCAAGCTGCTGTGCAGCATGCTCATCATGGGCGTGACGCCGACGCCGGCGCTGATCAGCACCAATGGCCGGCGGTCCTCTTGCTGCAATACGAAATCGCCGCAGGGCGGGCTGACCCACAGCACATCGCCTTCCTGATACTGGTCGTGCAACAGGTTCGATACCAGGCCGGCCGGATGGGCGCCGGCTGCGGCGCCATCTGTCGCAGCATTGCCTGGTTCGCGCTTGACGCTGATGCGCCAGTGGCCATTGTCCGGCGCATCGGACAAGCTGTACTGACGCAGCTGGCGCAAAGCCAGTTGTTCGATATTCACCGCGACGCTGATATATTGGCCCGGTTGGAAACTCGGCAACGTGCTGCCGTCTGTCGCTTGCAAATAAAAGGAGGTCACGCTATCGCTTTCCTTTTGTTTGCGAACTACCGTGACCGAGCGATATTCGCCAGGCTCGACGCCGTGCGCCTGATACTGCTTGCGCTCTTCCGCGATCAAGGCCGCCGCCAGCAAACCGTAAGCTTCGGCCCAGGCAGCCAGCAGTTCCGGGATTGCCGCCGCGCCGAGGATTTCTGCAATCGCCCCTAGCAAATGTTTGCCGACGATAGGATAGTGTTCTTCCCGGATCCCCAAGCTGACGTGCTTTTGCACGATACGGCTGATCACCGGCGCCAGCGCCTCGGGATTATCGATATTGGCGGCGTAAGCGAAGATGGCGGAAGCAAGCGCCTGTTGCTGTGTGCCGGACTGCTGGTTCGGCATGTTGAAAATATTCTTGAGTTCAGGGTGAGCGGCAAACAAACGCTGGTAGAAGCAACGGGTAATGGTGACGCCATGCTCACGCAAGACTGGAACTGAAGCGGCGATATAGGGACGGGAAGCGGCGGAAAGCACGGGGGAAATCATATATACATTCCTATTGTGACATTTAAAATACTACAATTAAGTTAAAAAAACGCGCCACACAATTGCAGCGCTACGGTTTTCTACAGGATCAAGCCCTCGCCGTCGGCTGAAAATGCATGCGCGCGATGACGTTGGAGGTTGGCGGCGTGACCAGCTCCGCCAGGTTGTGGCGGTTCATGCCGGCATAAAATTCTTGCTGGCCGACATCCAGCACGCGCTTCAGATGGCAGCTTCCTTTTAAAACGCAAGGCGGCTTGTCGCAATCGACCAGGCCGCCGTGCCCTTCCAGAGCGCTGAGAATATCGCCCAGATGCAAACTCGCCGGCGCCTGCGCCAGCCGCAAACCGCCGTTGCGACCTGGGGTTGCGCTGATCCAGCCCAGCTTGACCATCCGGTTGACCACCTTGTTCAGGTGATTCTTCGGGATGTCGAAATAACCCGCCAACTCGCCAACGGTAATCACGCCTTGTTCCGGCGTGGCCGCCAGATACATCAAGACGCGTAAACCGAAATCGGTGAATTTGGTGAATTGCATGACTTTGTTTCCTGCCGAAGGCGAAATATCGCTATGGGATGGCGCCATCATATTATTGTTGCATTTAAAAAGCAACAATAAAACCTCTGTTCGAAGACACATTCAAACTGAAGACAAAAAAAAAGCCGACCTCTCGATCGGCTTCTTACGCGGCATGCGGCTCAACCAGCCGCAAACTTCAATTTAGATTTCTTCGTACAGCGGCAATGTCAAGAACTCGGCAAACGAAGCCGAAGTCGACATTTCTTCAAAGATCTTGGCAGCGCGATCGTAGGTAGCGCCATCGCCAACCAGCGCCTTGACCTTGACCAGCTCTTCCGGAATCATCGCCACCACCATCTCGGCAGTCACTTTCCTGCCGTCTTCCAGCACGCCCTTGGTCGAGCGGATCCATTGCCACACCTGCGCACGGCTGATTTCGGCAGTGGCGGCGTCTTCCATCAGATTGTGAATCGGCACGCAACCGTTGCCGGCCAGCCAAGCGCCCAGGTAATGGATGCCGACGTTGATGTTGTAACGCAGGCCGGCTTCGGTGATCGGCGCTTCCGGTTTGAAATCGAGCAGATCGGCGGCGCTGACATTGACGTCCTCGCGCTGCTTGCTGATCTGGTTCGGCTTATCGCCCAGCACCTTCTTGAATTCGGTCATGGCCAGCTCAACCAGGCCCGGATGGGCTACCCAGCCGCCGTCGTAACCGTCGGTCGCATCGCGCGCCTTGTCGGTGCGCACGCCGCCCATGGCGATTTCATTCTTTTCCGGATCGTTCTTGATCGGGATCAGCGCAGCCATGCCGCCGATGGCCGGCGCGTTGCGCTTGTGGCAGGTCTTCAACAGCAGCAGCGCGTAGGAGCGCATGAACGGCGCCGTCATGGTTACCTTGGCGCGGTCGGCCAGGCAGAAGTCCTTGTCCAGCTTGAACTTCTTGATGCAAGAGAAAATGTAATCCCAGCGGCCGGCGTTCAGACCGGAACTGTGCTCGCGCAGTTCGTACAGGATCTCATCCATTTCGAAAGCCGCCAGAATGGTTTCGATCAGGACGGTGGCCTTGATCGTACCTTGCGGCAGGCCGAGTTCGTTCTGCGTCATCACGAAGATGTCGTTCCACAGCCGCGCTTCCAGGTGCGATTCCATCTTCGGCAGATAGAAATACGGGCCGGCGCCGCGCGCCAGTTGTTCCTTGGCGTTGTGAAACATGAACAAGGCGAAATCGAAAATGCCGCCGGAGATGCGCTTGCCGTCGACCAGCACGTGCTTTTCGTCCAGATGCCAGCCGCGTGGACGGACCACCAGGGTGGCTACCTTGTCGTTCAATTTATAGGATTTGCCATTCTGTTCCAGCGAAATCGTTTTGCGAATCGCATCGCGCAGATTGATCTGACCGGTGATCTGGTTATCCCAGACCGGCGAATTCGAATCTTCGAAATCGGTCATGTAGCTGTCGGCGCCGGAGTTGAAAGCGTTGATCACCATCTTGCGCTCGACCGGGCCGGTAATTTCGACGCGGCGGCATTCCAGGGCGGCCGGGATCGGCGCGATTTTCCAGTCGCCGTTGCGGATGTGCGCGGTTTCAGGCAGGAAATCCGGACGCTCGCCGGCATCCAGGCGCTTGGCGCGCTCCACTCGTACTGCCAGCAATTCCTGACGACGGGTTTCGAATGCACGGCTGAGCTTGGCGACCAGCGCCAGCGCATCCGGTGTCAGAATCTCGGCGTATCCAGGTTCAATCGCGCCCTTGATTTCCATCCCTGCGGGCAGTGTCAGTTGAGTCATGCTTTACTCCTGTTTGTTCTATGAATCGATTAATGTCTTCTGCAACGGTTCAGCTCACAAGCTATTGTGCGCCGCTACATTCTGTTTTTCACCATGCCGGATATGCAAAATCCTGAATGGCATTATCTAATTTTTACGCTATATAGTATATTTAAACCAAATCATCATAGGTGAAACGATTTATCATTTGATCTATGCGTTTTAGTCACAAGTGAGCTTAGCACAGCCCTCGCATCTAACAAACCCGGATCGGCGACATGGATCAATTCAAGCAGATTTCCACTTTTGTCGAGGTAGCCGCCAAAGGCAGCCTGTCTGCGGCGGCGCGCGCCGAAGGGATAGCGCCGGCCATGATCGGACGGCGGCTGGATGCATTAGAGGAACGCCTCGGTGTGAAACTTTTGCAACGCACTACCCGCAAAATCGCGCTGACCAACGAAGGCGAAGCCTTTCTGGAGGATTGCCAGCGCATCTTGTCCGACCTGGAAAACGCCGAAACCGCAGTCTCGGAGCGCAGCGCGCACGCCAGCGGCCATTTGTTGATTTCGGCGCCGGCCGGATTCGGACGGCAGCACGTGGCGCCGCTGATGCCGTCTTTTCTCACCGAACATCGCGACGTCACGCTCACCCTCAACCTGAACGACCGCGTGGTCGACCTGATCGGCGAAGGAATCGACGTTGCGATCCGCATTGCGTCGCTCTCGGATTCATCGCTGATCGGCGCCAAGCTGGCGGACAACAAACGTATCGTGGTAGCTTCGCCGGCCTACATCAAGCGCCACGGCAAACCGCACACTGTCGACGACCTGCAAAAGCATAATTGCCTGGCGATCAGCGGCGAAGGCAGCCAGCGCGGCTGGAGTTTCCGCCAAAACGGCAAGATTGTCACCGTCAAGGTCGCCGGCAACATGGTCTGCAACGATGGCCAGGTCTTGCATGACTGGGCGCTGGCCGGCAAAGGGCTGGCGTGGCGCTCGATGTGGGAAGTCGGCAGCGCGATCGAATCCGGCAAACTGGTCACGGTGCTGGACGAATTCGCCGCGCCGGGCAACGATATCTACGCGGTGTTCGCGCAACGGCGCCATCTGCCGTTACGGATCCGGGTGTTTGTCGATTTCTTGCGGCGCGCCTATGCCCAGCCTGATTACTGGCGCCACGGTTAACCCCGCCCCCATTTTTTCTTTGCTGATGTACAATAGCGCCCAGCCGCACGGCATTTCGCCTGCGGCACCCTCTCAAAGGGGAGTAGCTCCTGAACATTGATCGGCAATTATTCATTGCCCGATGTTCTGCAAGGTAGTCGTCATCACGGAACAGGCACAACGCCTGCGCCCGGTTACCTTGGCAGCATCGCTGTTGAGCAAGACCTTTGTCAGCATGGATCCCATGCAGGCAATGTGTCGCGTATACTCTCGTCACTCCTGATGTTGTCCATGCCAGAGGTTATTCATTAACCCTGTTGGAGACTTTATGGATTTTTCTGGCTTACTCTCAATGCTGGGCATGACTGACTGGAATGCGGGTGCATTCTTCGCCGCGCTGCTGGCTATCGTCGTTATCGACCTGGTGCTGGCCGGCGACAACGCCATCGTGATTGCGATGGCAGCCCGCAACCTGCCCGATCGTCTGCGCCGCAAGGCAATTATCTGGGGCACCATGGGCGCGGTCGTCACCCGGGTACTGATGACGATAGGCGTCGTCTGGCTGCTCAAGGTACCGGGCTTGCTGATGGTCGGCGGCATCGCCCTGCTATGGATAGCCTACCGCCTGCTGACCCAGTCGGATGACGGCGAAGCGCATGGCGCGAAGGCGACTACCATGGCCGCGGCACTGAAAACCATCATCATCGCCGATACCGTGATGGGTATCGACAATGTTCTGGGCGTGGCCGGCGCGGCCAAAGGAAGCATGGCTTTAGTGATTATCGGCCTGCTGATTTCGGTGCCGATCATGGTCTGGGGCTCGACCCTGGCGCTGAAGCTGATAGAACGCTTTCCGGTCACGATCTTTATCGGCGCTGCAATTCTGGTATACACCGCGATGCACATGATCATCGCGGAGCCGATAGCGCGACCCTTGTGGAATAGCATCCCGGGGCTGAGCTACGTAGCATACGCAATTGGTTTTGCTGTCGTACTGGGTGGAGGCTGGGCAGTCTCCAGACGACGTGGCAGCGAAAAAATCGCCGAATAATACTAAAAGCCCCGCCGGATCATCAGGCGGGGCTTTTTCAACTTCAAGACTTCTGATCTGCCGTCAGTATGCGCTGATGGAAAGCCAGATGATCTTCGATCAAAGTCGAAATAAAATAATAGCCGTGGTCATACGCTGGGTGACGGCGCAGCGTCAAGCTCTGCCCTGCCTTCTCGCAAGCGGCCTCGAACTGCTCCGGCAATAATTGCTCTGTCAGGAATTTATCTCCCAATCCCTGATCGATCAGTATTTCCTGCGGAAATGGCTTCGGCAGCCGCAGCATCAACTGCGTCGCATCGTAGTCCTGCCAGCTCGCCCGATCCGCTCCCAGGTAGTTGCTAAGCGCTTTTTGCCCCCACGGACAAAGGCTGGGCGCAGCAATCGGCGCAAATGCCGATACCGAACGGAACACATCCGGATTACGCAGGGTCAGCACCAGTGCGCCATGCCCGCCCATCGAATGGCCAAAGATGCCGATGCGGTCGGCTTGCGCCGGAAACTCTCGCACGATGGTTTGCCGCAACTCATGCAATATATAAGAGTACATCCGGAAATGCGCCGCCCACGGCGCTTGCGTCGCGTCCACATAAAAGCCGGCGCCGTTGCCGAAATCCCAACTGGCGTCGACACCGGCGATCCCGGTGTCGCGCGGGCTGGTGTCCGGCGTCACCAGCATGATGCCGTGCTGCGCCGCATAGCGCTGCGCGCCGGCCTTGATCATGAAGGTCTCTTCGGTGCAAGTCAGGCCGGCCAGATAAAACAACACCGGCACCGGACCAGACCGGGCTTGCGGCGGCTGGAACACGGAAAACCGCATGGGCAAACCGATCTCGTGTGACGCGTGCCGGTAAAAGCCTTGGGTACCGCCGAAGCAGGCGTGTTCGCTGATCAGCTCCATCAGTAGATCACCACCGAACGAATCGACTCGCCGCTCTTCATCAGATCGAAACCTTCGTTGATGCGCTCCAGCGGCAGGCGATGGGTAATCAAGTCATCGATATTCAGCTTGCCGTCCATATACCAATCGACGATCTTCGGAACATCGGTACGGCCGCGGGCGCCGCCGAATGCCGATCCCTTCCAGACGCGGCCGGTCACCAGCTGGAATGGCCGGGTGCTGATTTCCTGACCGGCGGCGGCGACACCGATCACGATCGACTGGCCCCAGCCCTTGTGGCAGCACTCCAGCGCCTGGCGCATGGTAGTAGTGTTGCCGATGCATTCGAAACTGTAGTCGGCGCCGCCATCGGTCAGGCCGACGATCGCGTCGACCACGTTCTCGACTTCTTTTGGATTGACGAAATGCGTCATGCCGAACTTACGCGCCATCGCCTCGCGCGCCGGATTGATATCGACGCCGATGATCTTGTCGGCGCCAACCATGCGCGCCGCCTGGATCACGTTCAAGCCGATGCCGCCGAGCCCGAACACCACCACATTCGCACCCGCTTCCACCTTGGCAGTGAACAGCACCGCACCGACGCCGGTGGTGACGCCGCAGCCGATATAGCAAACCTTGTCGAACGGCGCATCTTCACGGATCTTGGCCAAGGCGATTTCCGGCACCACGATGTAGTTGGAAAAAGTCGAGGTGCCCATGTAATGGAAAATCGGCTTGCCGTCGATCGAAAAACGGCTGGTGGCGTCCGGCATCAAGCCGCGCCCCTGGGTCGAACGGATCGACTGGCACAGATTGGTTTTCTGCGACAGGCAGAATTTGCACTGACGGCATTCCGGCGTATAGAGCGGAATCACGTGATCGTTCTTTTTCAGGCTCTTGACGTCCGGTCCGACATCGACCACCACGCCGGCGCCTTCGTGGCCCAGGATCGATGGGAAAATGCCTTCCGGATCAGCGCCGGACAAAGTGTAGTAATCAGTATGGCAGATGCCGGTGGCCTTGATCTCGACCAGCACCTCGCCGGCGCGCGGGCCGCCCAGTTCGACTTCTTCGATAGTCAACGGCTGACCGGCTTTCCATGCAATAGCTGCTTTGGTTTTCATGTTGCTGCCCTTTACCAGAATGTATAAGGAAATACAGGATTATTCGATACTGACAGTGAACTTGCTAATTACTCGGCGTCGCGGATTTTGCTCAAAGCGTCATCGATACGCTCCACGGCGATCACCTTCAAGCCTTCGATGTCCTGTTTTG
>NZ_JAGQEG010000062.1 GCF_018305005.1 Collimonas silvisoli | reverse complement strand
TGGCGCAATCCGTTCGGATCTACAACCGGGAACGGCCGCATACGGCCCTGAAATACAAAACGCCCGATGCGGTGCATCGAGCGTTTGTGTTGTAATAAAACCTGTCAACCTATTTTAGGACTGGACAAAGTTCTTGAAGCAGCGCTGCTTAGTGCAACCCGGTCGGCTGGATATAGCCGAGTTTGTATAAGACCAACAGCAGGATGAACAGGGCGACCGAAAAGCCGACGCGCATGGTCAAGGCTTGCACCGTACGGTTGCTTTTGCCTTTATCGCGCATCAGGAATATCAGTGCGGAGGCAAGGCTGCCGATGATCAGGATGAAGGCGATGGCGACGACGATTTTCATTTTTGGGCCAAAGAATTGACTAAGGCGATATTGTAATGCCAATCAGATTCCGGTTTCGGCTGATTCCATTTGTGGTGACCGTTTTGCTGGTGGTACTAGGCATAATGTTGGCACAATGGCAAACCCGGCGCGGCGATCAAAAGCAGGCGATCGAAAGCAAATTATTGCAGCGTGAAGCGGATCCTGCCATCAAATTCAGCAACGCCTCGCAGGACGTCGATCAACTCGAATTCAGGCGCATGGCGTTGCGCGGTGAATTTATTCCCGGCTGGCCGGTCTATCTCGACAATCGTCCCTTGAACGGCGTGGCTGGGTTTTATGTGCTGATGCCGTTCAAGCTGACGGCGCCGGACGCGCTGCCGGACAGTTACGTGCTGGTAGCGCGCGGCTGGCTGCCGCGCGATCCCGCGGATCGCAGCAAGCTGCCGTCCTACCCGACGCCGGGCGGCGCGATCGAGATAGAAGGATTGGCCAGGCGCGATTTCGGCCATGTCCTGCAATTAGGCGACGCCGCTCCGTTGCGGCCGCAGGCGATTGTGCAAAATCTGGCGATCAACGAATTTGCCGCAGCCAGTAAACTCAAGCTGCAGCCATTCGTGATCGAGCAAACCAGCAACACCGAAGACCATTTGCTGCGCGCTTGGCCCAGGCCTTCGCTCGGTATCGAAAAGCACCGCGGCTATGCATTCCAATGGTATGCGCTGGCCGTGATGGCATGCATTTTTTTTGTTGTGACAGGATTTAGACGTGGATCAAAAAACACCAACAAGCCAGCCGGCCGGCAATCGGGCTGACAATCCGGCCGGCAATAAACAGCGCCAGAGCGGCCGCTGGAAATTGTTCGCGGTGATTGCGGTATGCGCGGCGCCCATGATTGCCTCTTATTTCACGTACTACGTGATCAAGCCGCAAAGCCGCAACAACTACGGTGCGCTGCTCGATCCGCGCGACTATCCGGTCCCGGAACTGGGCAGCACTACGCTGGACGGCAAGCCAGCCACTCTGGGCGACTACAAAGGCAAATGGTTGATGGTGCAAGCCGATGGCGGCGATTGCGAGAAGGCTTGTCAGGACAAGCTGTTTGAGATGCGCCAGTTGCGTTTGATGCAGGGCAAGGAAATGGAACGGGTGGAACGGGTCTGGCTGATTACCGACGATCAACCTTTGCCAACCATGGTGATGCGTGAATATGACGGCACCAGGCTGTTGCGGGTCAAGCCGGCATTGCTGAAAGCCTGGCTGCCGACCGAGGCCGGTACCAGCGCCGCCGATCATATCTACCTGATCGATCCGCTCGGCCATCTGATGATGCGCTTCCCCAAGGATGCCGATCCAAGCAAAGTCAAAAAAGATCTGTCCAAATTATTGCGGGCTTCGGCGATAGGATGAGTTTGCGATGACAACGCCAATGTTAGTTCAGCTCGGCAGCATGGGAGTGTTGGTTGCCTTGCTGGCGTTCTGCGTAGTCTGGGTTTCCAGCGACAGCAATAAATACCGCAAGCTGGTATGGGTGACACTGTTCCTGACTTTTGACCTGATCATGTTCGGCGCTTTCACGCGGCTGACCGATTCCGGTCTCGGCTGCCCTGACTGGCCAGGCTGCTACGGACACGCCAATCCGTTGCAAGCGCACGAACATATCAGCGCAGCCCAGGAAGCAATGCCGACCGGCCCCGTGACAGTGATGAAGGCATGGATCGAAATGACCCATCGGTATTTTGCGATGGGAGTCGGGGTGCTGATCATCGCCTTGATGGTGATTGCCTGGATGCGCTGGTTTAAAACCAGGAAATCGACGGTGCAGCAGGAGAACAAATTTTCTCCTCGCTATCCGACTTTGCTGTTTTTATTCGTCTGCTTGCAGGGCGCTTTCGGCGCCTGGACCGTGACGCAAAAACTGCAGCCGGTGATCGTCACCACCCATTTGCTGCTTGGCTTGACCTTGCTGGCCATGCTGACCTGGCTGGCCGCACGCCAAAGCGAGCATGCCCCGGTGGCGGCTAGCGCCGCCGCTCTGGTGAAGCCAGCCTTGGTCGGCCTGCTGTTGCTGATTCTGCAAATCGCCCTGGGCGGCTGGGTAAGCACCAACTATGCCGCGCTCGCATGCACCGATTTCCCTCTATGCCATGGCGCGCTGGTGCCGCGGATGGATTTTGCCAATGGTTTCACGCTATGGCGCCATCTGGGCATGACGGCTGACGGCGAATTCCTGTCGTTCCAGGCATTGACGGCGATCCACTGGACCCATCGCTGCTTCGCGTTTGTGGTGATCGCCTTCATCGTCTGGCTGGCCTGCAAAGCCTTGCGTACTCAGGGCTTGCAGAACAGCGGCCGCTGGTTGCTGATCGTTGTCGGCTTGCAATTGATTACCGGCTTGTCTACCATTTTCCTGAACTGGCCGTTGGCGATCGCCGTGGCGCACAACGGTGGGGCGGCGCTGCTGCTGGTGCTGCTGGTCATGTTAAACTACAAAGCTCGACTCGCGCCTGGCTTGCATTCTGTTTCGGCAGTGCCTGGCCATCCAGTAACTGTTGATCGCCTGAATCCGCATCCATGACCGCTTTGACCGTACCACCCAATCGAATTGCCCAGTACTGGGCGCTCACCAAGCCGCGCGTTACGCAGCTGGCGGTGTTTTGCGCGGTCATCGGCATGTTCCTGTCGACTCCGGGTTTGCCCGACTGGCAACGCCTGATCGCCGCCACCCTCGGCATCTGGCTGCTGGCCGGCGCTGCTTTTGCCGTCAACTGCCTGGTCGAGCGCGAAATCGATTCGCGCATGGCGCGCACTGCGCGGCGGCCGATGGCGCGCGGTGAAATCACCGTGCCCCAGACCCTGGTATTTTCGGGCGTGATCGGCGGGCTCGGCATGTGGGTGCTGTACAACTTCGTCAATCCGCTGACCATGTGGCTGACCTTTGCCACTTTTGTCGGCTACGCAATTATCTACACCATCATCTTGAAACCGGCGACGCCGCAGAATATCGTCATCGGCGGCCTTGCCGGCGCTATGCCACCGGCCCTGGGCTGGGCCGCGATTGCTAACGACGTGCCGATGCAAGCCTGGATCCTGGTGCTGATTATCTTCGTCTGGACCCCGCCGCATTTCTGGGCGCTGGCCATGTACCGGCGCGACGACTACGCCAAATCCGGTTTGCCGATGCTGCCCATCACGCATGGCATGAAATTCACCCAGTTCCAGATCTGGCTCTATACGATTGCCTTGGTGGCCACCACCATGCTGCCGTTTGCGGTCGGCATGAGCGGCCCGATCTACCTGGCCAGCGCGGCTGTGCTGGGCCTGATTTTCCTCTGGTATGCATGGCAGATCTATCAACATTACACCGATCTGATTGCGCGCAAGACTTTCGCCTATTCGATCGTCTACCTGTCGCTGCTGTTCGCCGCTCTGCTGGTCGATCACTATCTCAAATTCTGAAAGCAAACATGAAGCGTGTTACTTCTGTCGTCTCCATTGTTGCCGGCCTGCTGACGGCTCTGTCTCTAGCCGCTTGTGGCGACAAGCCGGCCGGCGGCGGCCAGGAAATGACGCTGTCGCCGGCCAATAGCGCTTTCATCAACACCGACGTCACCGGCCTCGGCTACGCCCGCGATTTTGCCCTGACAGACCATACCGGCAAGCCGCGCACACTGGCCGATTACAAGGGCAAGGCGGTGCTGGTATTTTTCGGCTATACCCAATGTCCTGACGTTTGTCCGACCACTATGGTTGAGATGGCTAATGTCATGAAAGAAATGGGGCCTTTGGCCAGCAAGGTGCAGGTATTGTTTGTCACCGTTGATCCGGAGCGCGACACGCAGGACTTGCTGTCCAAGTATGTACCGGCTTTCGATCCAAGTTTTGTCGGCCTGTATGGCGACCAGGCAGCGACCGACAAGGTGGCCAAGGAATTCCGTGTGTTCTACCAGAAAGTGCCGGGCAAGACCCCGGGCAGCTACACCATGGACCATACCGCCGGCAGCTATGTGTTTGATCCGGAAGGCCACATTCGCCTGTTCGTACGCCACGGCCAGGGGCCTGACCCGATCGCCCACGATCTGAAACTGTTGTTGAAATAATCGTTAGGGGCGCTCTGTCGTCCCCGCGCAATCAAGGCAGAATCTGGCAAGGTTCTGCTTTTTTCTTTTTTATCCAGCGATTAACGATGCTCTGCCGTGTCTTCCATGAAGCGCAGGCGATGCTCGGCATTGGGCAGGAAACATGCATCGCTGCGACCGAATATGCGGTAGCGGTTGCGGGCTACCCAACGGTAAGCGGCGTCCCGTATGAACGACGGCACTAGCCACACTATCCAAGCCAGCTTCCATGGGTAACCGAGTTGGTGCAGAACCCTTAATATCGCGGCCGTGTGCCGATAATGGCGTTCGCCGTCAACCAGCAACAGCGTCTCAAGGGTGGTGATGTTCAAGCCGGCTCGGGCCAGCAAGTCCATCCCCGCCCTGGACTGAATCGACACAAACCGGAATACCCGTTGCTGGTCGTGCTTCAGCAGGAATTGCACCCAGCTGGAGCAGACCAGGCATTTTGCATCGAACACAATAATCATATGGTGATCTCTTCCGGTTCATCAGGACGGGACAGAGGATATAAAATAAAGGCCCCTGTAGCGTCGGCTACAGGGGCCTTTGCAGGTCCGGTCAGCAATGTCTTATCAGGCAAACGCCGCCAAGGAACCCTTCATCTTCTTCAGTGCAACCGCTTCGATTTGCCGTATCCGTTCTGCCGACACGCCAAATTCATCCGCCAGTTCATGCAAGGTGGCGCCGGAACCGTCATCGTTGGCCAGCCAGCGTGCTTCAACGATGCGACGGGAACGGTCATCCAGCTTGCTCAGAGCCGATTCCAGCCCTTCCGACTGCATGCGGTCGTAGCGCTGCGCTTCCAGCACTTTGCTAGGCTCTTGCGCTTCCGTCGACAGATAGGCGATCGGTGCGAATTTATCATCGTCGTCATCGGTCGGCGCTTCCAGCGCGATGTCACGGCCGGTCAGGCGGGTTTCCATCTCGATCACTTCTTCGCGCTTGACGTTGAGGGTCTTGGCCAAGGCGTCGACCTGGGTCGGGGTCATGGCGTCCAACCCTTCCTTGTGGCTGCGCAGGTTGAAAAACAGCTTGCGTTGCGCCTTGGTGGTGGCTACCTTCACCAGACGCCAGTTTTTCAGGATGTATTCATGCATTTCCGCCTTGATCCAGTGCATCGCATACGACACCAGCCGTACGCCCTGGTCCGGATCAAAACGTTTGACGGCCTTCATCAGGCCGATATTGCCTTCCTGAATCAAATCGGCATGCGGCAAACCGTAGCCGAGATAGCCGCGCGCGATCGAGACCACCAGGCGCAAATGCGAAAGCACCAGCTTTTGAGCTGCGCCGAGGTCGTTTTTATCGCGTAATTGTTGGGCCAGGGAAATTTCTTCATCATGTGTCAACATCGGCAGGCGATTGACCGCCGAGATATACGCGTCGATATTCCCCAGCGTGCCGGAAAAGCCGAGCGCCAAGGCATTGGTATCGACGGGAATTAAAGCTGTGTTGACTGATGGATTCTTCATTCTTTCTCCTTGCTGTCCGGTCAGCTAAAACTGCCGGTAGATCAACGATCAGACGTTTGACTCGAATATATTAGCACTCTCTATTATCGAGTGCTAATAGGATTTGTTAAAGAGTGTATATAGTCTGTTGCTATCGATGTAATTCTTTTGATTGTTCGGTGCATCGATTTAGACGGGTAAATCCGGGGAAAGTTGCGTCCATGCCTAAGGAAATGCTGCGCAGCCGCATGGCGGCTTGAGCGACGCTTGTCAAACCACGAGGTCCGGGGTCATCTGGAGCAAGGCGTCATACGGGGCGTGACATAGGAAATCACGCAGTTGCGGCAGGTGCGTATTGTCTGCAATGCTGATATATAGCCGTGCCGGCGGTTTGCGCAGCAGGCGGTTCAAGGTGACGCGCAGGGTCAAGTTGCCAATGCAGCAAAAGCAGCCGGGCGCGATCCGTTTGATGTCTAGCTCATGCGGCAAGGTTGCCAGTTTGCCGTCAGACAGGCCTTCCAGTATGAGCGCAGTGTTGAGGTGGACGCCGCTGCGTAGCAAGTCTTCCTCGACGGCAGTATGGATGGCGGCCTCGCGTGCATTGGCTGAGCCACCGCTGACCAGTGTGGTGAGGGTCATCCGTCTTTTATCCGCCTTCTATCCGCCTTTTTTCGACAACTTCCCCGGGTCAACCCCGAGCTGTTTCAATTTCCGGTACAGATGAGTGCGTTCCAGCCCGGTTTTTTCCGCCACCCTGGTCATGCTGCCGCTTTCGCGGATCAGGTGATATTCAAAATAGGCGCGCTCGAAAGCATCGCGCGCCTCGCGCAAGGGCAGGCCGAACGAGGACGAAAATAAACTTTCGGATGCGACAGCGACCGATGGCAAGGCAGTGATGTGCGCCGTTTCAGGCGATGCCGCGCTGTTGAAGCCGCCGACAGCGACAACCGCGTCGTTCAATTCATTCGCGGCAGTCACCGGCTGCGGATATAGCGTCGGCGCCCTGGCAGTCTTGGGGCCTTGCGACAAGCCTTGCTGAACCGCTTTCAACAGCTTCTGCAGAGCAATTGGTTTTTCCAGGAAATTCAGGGCGCCGATACGGGTTGCTTCCACCGCGGTATCGATAGTGGCGTGACCGGACATCATGATGACAGGCATGGTCAGCAAGCCGTCGCGCTGCCATTCTTTCAAGAGCGTGACGCCGTCGGTGTCGGGCATCCAGATATCCAGCAGCACCAGATCGGGCACGCCGCCCTGACGAAATTCGCGAGCTTGTTGTGCATTTTCCGCGGCGGTTACTACATGCCCCTCGTCACCTAAAATTTCCGAGAGCAATTCCCGAATTCCCATTTCGTCGTCAACGACTAGGATGTTAGCCATGCGGTAGCCTTCCCATTTCCTGTTGCATCAAATCCCACTGTATGGGCTGTTCGGACAGCCCAGTTAAGTTATCAATGTCTCTTTGTTTTATTTCCGCGTCCGGATACGTATGCTATATCAGCGAATCGCCAATTTGCAGCTGTTCTTGATCAAATTATGGCCGAATCCTCATTCGTGGCTAACTTTAACAGCAAAATAAGGATTTTTGCGCCCTTTGTATCGCTTCGATTCTGCAGATCGATGCGGCCGCCGTGTTCGTCGATAATTTTTTTCACCATCGGCAAGCCGAGGCCGGTGCCGCGCGGCTTCGATGTGACGTAAGGTTCGAACGCCCTGGCCAGTATCTTGGGCGAGAATCCGGAGCCATTGTCGGCAATCGAAAGCCGCACTGCGGTGCGCGACAAGCCATCCGAACTTTGATAACTGATGCGCTCGGTCACCAGGTCGATGCGCGGCGGCGCAGAGTCGTCGCTGCGATCCATGACCGCATCCTGGGCATTTTGCAAAAGATTATGGATCACCTGCCGCAACTGGGTGGCGTCGCCCATGATCTTGGGCAGACCCGGCGCCAGCGATGCATGAATCATATCGCGTTCGTCGCCTGCCAAATAGAGATGCAGGATTTCC
Organism: Collimonas silvisoli; assembly: GCF_018305005.1. Taxonomy (GTDB): domain Bacteria; phylum Pseudomonadota; class Gammaproteobacteria; order Burkholderiales; family Burkholderiaceae_D; genus Collimonas; species Collimonas silvisoli. The sequence goes on along the minus strand of NZ_JAGQEG010000062.1, from coordinate 26,903 downwards.
GCCACCAGCACATTCAGATCCAGCTCGCCTAATACCGCCGGCGGCGTCTTGGCGTAGTCGCGGAAATCGTCCACCATGCGCTTCATGGCGGCTACCTGGTTGACGATGGTGGCGGTGCTCTTCTTTAGGATAGCTGCATCGTGGGTCATCAGCTTGTCTTCCAGCTTCATCTGCAAGCGCTCGGCCGAGAGCTGGATCGGCGTCAGCGGATTCTTGATTTCATGCGCCAGGCGGCGCGCCACTTCACCCCAGGCAATTGAACGCTGGCCGGAGATGACGTCGGAAATATCGTCGAACACCACCACGTAGCCGGTACGGTTTTCAACCGGCAGGCGCGAGCCGCGCGTCAGCAAGGTGATGTCGTCGCTATCGTTGCTCTCGCCGCTGTCGACCCGGCGCGGGATCTCGATCTGCTGTTGCCAGTGCAGCAGCTCGGGGCCGATCTTGCCGCTGGCGAATTGCGCGTTCTGCTCGGAGAAGGCGTTGATGATGACTTCCGCGAAGTGCGCCAGACCGTCGATGATGGTAAGCGGCTGGCCGATATGCGGTGAAAAATCGTATTGCAGGATGCGCTCTACCGACTGGTTGCTGGTGACCAGCCGGAAATCGCCGTCCAGCACCATCACGCCGGCAGACATGTTGGCCAATACCGACTCCAGGTAGGCTTTGGCGTTTTCCAATTCGCTGCGATTCTTTTCAACCGAGGCGCGCGCGTCGTACAGCTGACGTGTCATCAGGTTGAATGATTGGGTCAAAGTGCCGAGTTCGTCCGAGGTGGCGACAATCGGCCGCGGCGACAGATTGCCTTCGGCCACGGCTTTGGTTCCCTCCGCCAGCAACAGCAAGGGCTTGGCCAGGTCGGTTGCAATCAGGAAGGCGCTGGCGATGGCGCCGAAAACCGCCAGCAGCAAGGTCAGCGTCAAGGTCACCAGATAGATCTTGCGTAGGCCGGAACGGCCCAGGGAGCGCTCTTGGTATTCGCTATAGGCTGAGCCGAGTGCTTCGGCGTTGGTTGCCAGATACGTTGGCACCGGTTGTATCATCTGCAAAAAATGCGTTTCGTTCTGCAGGGAAGCACTTCTCAGCGGCGGCGGGATTTCAACCACCACATGCAAGCGCAGGTCGCTGCTGTCGTTGCTGGTGGCTGAGGTAGCCTTGCCGCCATCAGGATTATCCTGAGCGCTTTCTATGGCGGAAAAGCCTCGCGGCAGGCGCGCCTGCTGCAACATATTGGGCGACGGCAGATTGGGCACCAGCGTCCCCAGATGGCCGCCGACGGAAGCGATCACCTGGCCGTTGGCGGTGACTATCGAGGCTTCCAGATTCTGGTCGCTGAGCCGGCCCAGCTGGGTTGCCTGCGCCGAATTCGACAATTCCGACCATTCCACCGCCAGCGTGCGCGCCCTGGTGCTGAGATCGCCAAGGGAAGATTCGAGCGCAGCGTGGCTCAGGTTCAAGCCGGACTGCAATGCCGATTCAACGTGGACATCGAACCAGGATTCGATCGAGCGCGACACAAATTGCACCGACACCAGATAAATCACAACCCCCGGCAAGATGCCGATCAGCGCAAACATGAACACCAGTTTGGCGGTTAGCCGGGAGCCGAATTTGCCGCGCTTGTAACGGTTATACAAGCGTCCGAGCAGCAGGCAGACCAGCACAAACAGCGCCACCGCCACCAGTGCATTCATGCCTAGCAGCCATGAATAGTGCTTATCGAAAAAATCCGAATTGGCCGACGCCGAAGAAAGAAGAAATAGCAGGATGCTGACGATGGCGCCGCCGACCACCAGCAAATAACGTAGCGCGCGCGACACGATTATTCTGCCCTGTAGCTGAAGCTCTTCCAGTCGGAAGAAAAGCGCCAATCGCTATTGTTGAGGGCGTTGATTTGAAACGGTTTGGACAGCAGCCCCAGATCGAGGCCCATGCGTACCGCGACGCGATACACTTCGCCGCTCTTGAGCGCACTCTTGTCGGCGATCAGCCAGCGGCTAGGCCGGCGGATCAGGGACAGGGCGTCGTCGAGCGTAGTAAAACTCTGTTGCAGGCTGCCGTTGATGGCCACGGTATAGCGCCGCGTGATGACGTTGTATTGCAGACGGATGGTTTGGGTTGCAGTAATGGCCTTTTCATCGAACCAGTACCAGCGCGGCCGGGTCAGCTCGACATCGGTCGTGAAATAAAGAGTGACGCCGCGATTGACCACATCTTCCAGGCCGCGATTGAGATCGAATGAAAACGTCGCCGACAAGCGGTAGCCGTCGTCGCCGGCTTCGATATGGGCCTGGCTCAATTCAACGCCGTCGGATGCAAGGCTGGACGGGGGACTAAAAGACAGAACCAGCAGCAGGGCCAGCAGCCAGTATTTTATGAATTGAGGCAATGGTCGTGTCACTGGTTTCGGATATGTTAAAAAGTTATCGCGGAAAGGGCGTCAGCACTTCTGGAACAACGCGTAAAACAAACCATCATGGTCGCGTTCCGCATCGGCTGTAGGCAGCAGTTGACCGGGCGCCGGCAGTCTGCGCGCATTATTCCGCGCAGCAAAGGCCGCGGCCTGGGCCTCTGATTCTTGTGGCCATACGGAACATGTTACGAGTAGCAATTTACCATCCGGGCGTAGCATCTGCCAAAGATTGTCCAGAATCTTTGCCGAAAGTGTTGCAAGTTGCTCGGTATCGGTCTTGCGCCGCAGCCAGCGAATATCTGGATGACGGCGCACGATGCCGGAGGCGGTGCAAGGGACGTCAGCCAGGATGCGATCGAACGGCTGGCCGTCCCACCAGTCCTTGCCCTGGCTGCCGATGCTGGCGTCGCCCAGCTGCAGTTTGCTGCAAACGTTTGGGATTGTTGTCCAGCGCGGTCAGTTCGACATCGGCGGTTTCCAGGATGTGGCCGGTCTTGCCGCCAGGCGCGGCGCAGGCGTCCAGTACCCGCATGCCGTCTTGCAAGTCCAGCAGCGGCGCTGCAAGCTGGGCGGCGGCGTCTTGCACCGACGCCAGGCCGTCTTCGAAACCGGGAATCTGGGCCACCGGCATTGCCGTATCCAGCCGTATGGCGTCCGCGCCGATTTTCCGGGCGGTTATCGCGTGGCTTGCCAGCGTTTCCAGATACGCGGCCACCGAGGTTTTGCGGCGATTGACGCGCAAGGTCAGCGGCGGCGCTGTATTGCCGGCGGTGAGGATGGCTTGCCACTGCTGCGGGTAGGCAGCTTTCATGCGGTCTATCCACCATACCGGATAATTCCATAAGCCGAACGGCGTTTTGACGGCGATCGCCACCAAGGCTTCGCGTTCACGCAGGAAGCGCCGCAGCACTGCATTCGCCATGCCCTTGGCATGGGCCATCTGGGGATCGGAAGAGACCGCGGTGACAGCTTGATCGACCACCGTGAAATTCTCATAAGCAGGATCGTCGACATCGGCCAGCAGGCACAGCGCGGCGCATAGCAGACAATGCAGCAAGGTCGGTTCCGGCGGCCGGCTGGCCAGGTTGCTCAGCAAGGTTTCGGCACGGCCGATGCCGCGCATGGTACGGTAGGCGATATCCTGGATGGCGCCGCGCGTCGGCGCCGGTGCTGCCGATTGTGCAAATACCTGGATCAGCGCCTGCGGCAGCGCCGCGCCGTCGCGCACCAGGGCAATGGCTTGGGCCGCGCCTAACAGGCTGAAGGCGAGAGAATCTTTTTTGAGGGTCGAATAGGTCACTGTATGGTTCAGGTCGTTTCTGTCGGTGATTGTGGTTAAGGAATCAGTTCTTTGTCAGTGCCAGTTTTATTCCAAGGGCAACAAAAGCGGCGCCAACTGTGCGTTCCAGCCAATGCTTGATCTGGGGATTATTGCCGGCGTGGCGCGTCAGCGTACCGGCCAGCATGGCTGTGCTGCTGTTCCAGCACAGCGTGACGACGGAAAACACCGCGCCAAGCAACAAAAAGGCAGCGATCTTGTGCGGCGAATCATGGCGCACGAACTGCGGAAAGAATGACAGGAAAAACAAGATCACCTTGGGATTGAGCACATTGGTGATCAGGGCTTGCAGAAAAATGGTCTTGTGCGAGCGCAGATCCGGCTGCGGCAGATTTTCGCTGGCGACGGTCTTCTTGTTGAGCAACATCTTGATGCCGAGATAGATCAGGTAAGCGCCGCCGGCCAGTTTCACCGCCATGAAGGCTGTGGCGGAAGCCGCCAGCAGCGCCGTCAGGCCGAAGGCCGAGAGAGTCGCATGGATGCAGCAGCCGGCCGTGATGCCGAGCGCCGACAGCAAACCGGCGCGGCGTCCCTGCGCCACGCTGCGGCCGACAATATAAGCGGTATCCGGGCCGGGGGTGGCGTTGAGCAGCAGGACAGCCATCAGAAACAGGCCGAAATCAGTAATGCCGAAGGAAATCATGGCGACGCAGCTAGACAGTATGGTAACAATGCGATTGTAGCGGGGATATGGCTGCTCACCTACAGTTAGGGCGTGATTGTGGCAGGAAAAAGTAAAATTTCAGATTGCTTGACGGTAATGATGCTAGATGTCAAACAGGTGGTTTTTCTCATCACGGCCAAACAGTGTCAATCCACCAAGGCCGGGTCTGAACTCGCCAAAGGCTGCAGCATGTGCTGAGCCTCAAGCCAGCGGCGCACATCCGCAAATACCCGCTCGGCGCCGATTTCATTGAAAATTTCGTGAAACATGCCGTCGTAGTCGCGCAGCGTGGCGATGGCAGGCGGCAAGGCGGTAAAAAACCGGCGGCTGCCGTCGGGATCGATGATGCGGTCGTCGCCACCAATCACCAGCAGCGTGGGTATAGCCAGGGTGTGTGCCTGATTCAAGGCGAATTGCCCGGCATGCAACATGCTGTTTAACAAGCGCGCGCTGATTTTATTGTGCACCAGCGGATCGTCGCCATAGGCTTTGGCAACCGCCGGGTCGTGCGACAGATGGTTGACATCCAGGCCGTTCGGGACCGCCAGGGCGGGAGCCAGCACCGACATCAATTTGAGCAAGCCCAGTTGCAGCCGGTTCAAGCGCAAGGCCAGTCCCGGTGAGGACAAAATCAAGCCGCGCAACGGCGACATGCCAGCTACCGCAAAACGCGCAGCGAACAAGCCGCCCATGCTATGGCCGAACAATAAAGGCGGGCTGTTTGCCAGCTGCGGATAACTCAGTTGCTGTTGGCGGCTGAGGTCGTCCAGCACCAGCTTGGCGTCGCGCAACAAGGCGCCGTCGTCCGGCACATCGCCGCGCGGACCGCCGGAGCGGCCGTGGCCGCGGTGATCGTAGCTGCGCACCAGCAGGCCGCAGCGATTGAAAAAGCGTATTACGTGGGCATAACGTCCGGCATGCTCGCCCAGTCCATGCATCAGCAGGATGCTGCCGACGAGCGGCGCGCCGGCAGCCGGCGGCCAGTCGGTCACGGAGAGAGAAATGCCGTCTTCGGTCGTAAGCTGTCGCTCAAGACCGGAGGCCATTAAACGCCCCAGAGTACGTCGTCGTTGTGTTTGTGCGCTTCGCGCAGCATTTCCAGCAAAGGATGAATTCGGCTGGCAAAGGTGACTGTCTGCACCGGCTCATGGCCCGTGTCGTCACCTGCTTCGTTGTGATGGGCTGCGATATCGTGCTGTACGCTGTCGGATACCGGGTGGGCACGGCTTTCCGAGGTTTCTGCTTCCAGTTTGGCAATTGCTGCCGCACCTTCCGCTGCCGTGATGACGCCGATTTTCACGTCCTTATGCAGCAAATCGAGGATGCGCTTGGCGTCTTGTTCGAACATAATGACTTCGGGCGACGCCTTGGATTTGAATGTAACTAACATAAAACCTCAAAATATTGTTTTTGGTGAAAAACGACATTGTACAGAATACCTCTTTGTCGAGGTGCTCGCCACTGCTGTCACTGGTGGTTACAGCGGCGGCCGGCCGTGACGGCGCAGCAGGCAGCAATCCTGGGATTGCATTAATGCTAATTATGTTTGAATGAAGAGATGAAAGTCTCGACGTTTTCCCGCGAAACGGTCTTTTCCGGCCCCATCACGATCACCTGATAGATTTCCTTGTCCTTGCTGACAAAATGCCCGAACAGGACTTCCGGCATGCCGCCGGGCGTGCTGCCGACCGCTTCCACATCGATACTGGCCGACAGTCCCTGCGCATTGCTGGCCGCAGCGGTCGTCTTCTCCGCTTTGACGGTACCGTTGATATTCTTCACCAGCGCGGTTTTCATCGCGATCAATGCCGCTTGCGCCTTGGCGGCGTCGGGCACGGTGGCGCTGCCGACGGCGAATACCGCGTCGTCGACCTTGGCGGCGGTCATGGTCATGGTAAGCGGCATGCCGTCGAGATCGATGGGACGCGCGACCGTCGACGGTTTGGCCGGCAGCAGCACACTGTACGGTGCGTCTTTGCTACGCACTTCGCGCCAGTTGAATTTGGGCGAGCAAGCGCACAATGCCAGTACGGTGCAAACAGCGAGCAAGCGGGCAGATAAAGTCAGTGCAGGTTTCACGAGATAGCGCAGCAGGCTGCAGAAATGAACGCAGCCTCTATGGTATCTGATGCTGAAAGATGCGCACACCGAAAACTATGCCTATGCATAACAGCGCGATTCCCGCCATGACCTGCAGACCTGGCACCGCATCGCGGAAAATGAAGGCGTACAGCAAGGCCGACAAGGTTTCGAACACGATCAGTTGCGCCAGCAGCGCGGTCGGCAAATGCTGGCTCGCCTTGTTCCAGAGCAGGGTGCCGATCCAGGAAGCGCACAGGCCGATGAGCAGCATCAAGCCGACAAACTGCAGCGGCCGCGGGCCGAACGGGAAGGCATAGGAGCCGCCTGCCAGTTGCAGATAAGCGCCATAACCGAAGAGGCCGATCAGCGCCAGCGGCAAGGTCGCCAGGCCTTGTGCGGTGGCCCAGGTGGAGGGGCTGATATGCGGATTGGCGCGCAGATAGCGGGCATTGACGATCGGGTACCAGGTCCAGGCGGCGACCGCGGCCAGCGCGATCAGGCAGCCCAGCACATAGTCGCCCAGCGAACGCGGGTTGCTGCTGCCCGCCAGCCGCATATGCGCCAGCTCGGCGGCGTTAACGCACAAGATGCCGATCAGGATAATCACCAGCGACGGCGCCAGCCGGCGCCAGGCCACGCTTTCCGCCGCATGCCCCGGCGACCAGTTGGAAAACACCGAAATCACCACCGGCAGGGTGCCGATCAGCATGGTCGGCAGCGGCGCATCGGCCAGCTGGATCGCGCTTGCCAGCGCTGCGTAATACAACAGATTGCCGACCAGCGACAGCTTCAAGGCGGCGCGCCAGTCGGCCCGGCTCAGCGCGGCGATGCGCTTGCGGTCGAGCATGGCGGGCGCCAGCGCGATCAGGCCAAACGCGACATAGCGGCCGAACGACAGCATCAGGCCCGGATAATCGGGCAACATCAACGGCGCGATGAATACCAGCCCCCACATCAGGCCGGCGCCGAGAGCGCATAACAGGCCGGTCAGCATGCTGCAGCTGCGCTTAGGTGCTGCGACGATAGTGCAATGAATTGAGGTGATGGCATGGAAAAATCAATGATACGCAAGAGTGGTTGTCTTACTCATCATGCCCATCTTTAGCTCAGCGGTCTTGTACCAATTTGCTGTTGATACTGTGCCGGCGTGACGCCGTAGGCGCGCTTGAACCAGCGCGTCAGGTGGCTTTGGTCGGTCAGCCCGACCGCGGCGGCGGCGTCGGTTGGCGTGCTGCGCTGCGCCAGCAAGGTCTTGGCGCGGGTGGTGCGGCGCGCTTGCAGGTATTGGTGCGGGGTGGCGTGGAACAAGGCTGAGAAGGCTCGCACGAAATGAAATATCGACATGCCGGCCTCGGCCGCCAGGGTGTCGATATGCAAGGTCTGATCCAGATTGGCCTCGATGCAATCGAGCACCCGCCGCATCGCCAGCATGCGTTGCGGCTGGCGGCTCGCCGGCATCGGCACCGGGCGCAGGTTCTTGCCATAGCGTTGCGTGACAGCGTCTATCAATACCGTGAAATGCGACACAAACGCCAGATCGTCCGGCGCTTGCCACATGCGTTTGAACAGCAATTGGAAGCTGTCGGCGAGCAAGGGATCATGGGCGGTCGCGGCGGCGAAATAAGCCTCGCTGCCGGTCAGTTCGCGCAGCAGCTGCGGTTCGATGAACAGCATCTGATAAGTCCAGCCGGCGGCGATCTCGGCGTGGCCGTCATGCAATTCATCGGGATTCAACAGCACCAGCGTACCGGCCGGGGCGACATGCTGCGAGCCCTTGTGGCGGAAACGCTCGACCCCGGTTTCAATAGCGCCCAGCGAATAGGCGTCGTGCACATGCGGCGCAAATTCGTGATCGACCAGCCGTGCCGAATACAATTCCACGCCCGGCAGATGCGGGCTGGTCTTGAAGGTGACAAATTCGGACGGATGGTGGAACACGTCAATACTCAGCTCAGGCCAGCCGCGCCAGATGGCGCCGCACCGACAGCACCGCGCCGACCAGGCCGAGGCCGGCGCTGATCGCCAGCAGCGCCAGGCTGGTTACCCAGTTCAGCGGCAACAAACGGAATTCCGACGCATACAAACGGGCAAATTCGGCAATCGCCTGGTTCAGCGGCTGCAAGCCAAGCGCCACCGCACCCAGCGCCAGGCCGCCTGCGCACAGGCCGAGCAGCGCGCCGGTGTAATAAAACGGCCGGTGGATGAAGGCGTCGGTAGCGCCGACCAGCTTGGCGACGGCAATTTCTTCGCGTTGGGTCAGCACTTGCAGGCGCACCGTGTTGAACACCACGGCCACTACCACCACCGCCAGCGTGATCGCCAGGAACAGCAATACCAGGCGCAAGATGCCCAGCAGGGCCGCCAGCCGCTTGACCCACTCCGAATCGACTTGCACGGTATCGACGCCAGGCAGCGCTTTGAGGTCGGCCGCAATGGTGTCGATACGAGCAGCGTCAGGCGCATCGTGGAAGCCGGCCAGCTTCAGCACGTAAGCATCCGGCAAGGGATTCTGGCCGAGGGTGGTCAGGGCGTCGTCCATGCCGGTTTTGTTTTTCAGGCTGATCAAGGCGTCTTCGCGCGGAATGAACAGAACTTTGGCTGAGCTGTGATGGCGCTGCAACACGCTATCGATAGGCTTGGCCAGCGCGGTCACCTTGTCACGCACCGCATCCTGCGCCATGAAGATGCTGATTTCCGGTTCCACCGCCAGTTGTTCGGAGACCGGGCGCACGTTCTCGATCAAGGTCAGGCCGCCGAACGGCAGCGCCAGCGCAATCGCTACCACCAGCACGTTCAGCGCAAAGCCGCCGGGCGCCTTGAGCAGATGGGTGAAGGCGTCGCCGATGGCAAACAGGTGTTGTCGCAGCCAGCTGTTCATGCTGCACCTCCGCTACTGTTACTGCGCACGGCGGAATTCTGCCAGTGGTCGACAATCTGCCCCTGATCCAGGAACACCACGCGGTTGGCGCTGCCGAGGAACTGCTCGTCATGGGTGGAAATCAGGCAAGTCACGCCGACTGCGTGGAACGAGCGCAGCGCGTCCAGCACCTTGTTGGCGTTGTCGCGATCGAGGTTGGCGGTCGGTTCGTCGGCCAGGATGATTTGCGGCCGGTTGACAATCGCCCGGGCGATCGACACGCGCTGTTGTTCACCGCCGGACAAAGCTTTCGGATCGGTCGCCGCCTTGTCCAGCAGGCCGACTTTATCCAGCGCGGCCCGGGCCCGCTTTTCCGCTTCGGCGCGGGTGGCGCCGGTAACCAGCAGCGGCAGCATGACATTGGCCAGCACGGTGCGATCCTGCAGCAGCTTTTGCTGTTGCAGGATCAATCCCAGATTGCGCCGCAGATAAGGCAAGCCGGACGATTTCAACTTGCCGACATTAGCGCCGCTGACAGTCAGCGTGCCGCTGCTGGGGCGTTCAATCGCCGCAATCAGGTTGAGCAGCGTGGTTTTGCCGGCGCCGGACGGGCCGGCCAGGAAAATCAGGTCGCCCTTGTTGACTGTGAGCGTGATATCGCGCAGCGCGACCACGTCACGCCCGTATTTTTTGGATACCTGGTTGAATTCAATCATGGAGTGGCTAGGGCCTGTCATCAATTAGCTCGAATGAGTTCGCAATTAACTAAGTAGTGCATCCACAAAATCGGCAGCGTCAAACGGCTGCAAGTCTTCAATCCGTTCGCCGACGCCGATGAAATATACCGGGATCGCGCGGGTGGTGGCGATGGCGGCCAGCACGCCGCCCTTGGCGGTGCCGTCCAGCTTGGTAATCACCAGGCCGGTCAGTCCGAGCGCATCGTCGAAAGCCTTGACTTGCGCCAGCGCGTTCTGGCCGGTGTTGCCGTCGATCACCAGCAATATCTCGTGCGGGGCGCTGGCCATGCCTTTGCCGATCACGCGCTTGATTTTCTTCAGCTCGTCCATCAGGTGCAACTGGGTCGGCAGGCGGCCGGCGGTATCGACCATCACCACATTGGTGCCGCGCGCCTGCGCCGAATGCACGGCGTCGAAGGCCACCGCAGCCGGATCGCCGGATTCCTGCGCGATCACGGTGACGTTATTGCGCTCGCCCCAGATCGTCAGTTGTTCGCGCGCGGCGGCGCGGAAGGTGTCGCCTGCGGCCAGCAATACCGATTGCTGATGGGCTTGCAGATGCTTGGCCAGTTTGCCGATGGTGGTGGTCTTGCCGGCGCCGTTGACGCCGGCGATCATCATCACCAGCGGCTGATGCTGGTCCAGCACCAGCGGTTTTTGCAAGGGGCTGAGCAAATCGATCAGCAAGCTGCGCAGTGCCGCCTTGACCTGGGCCGCTTCGGTCAGCTTGTCTTCCTTGACCTTCTTTTTCAAGGCGTTGAGCAGAAAATGGGTGGCGTCGACACCGGCGTCAGAGACCAGCAGCGCCGATTCCAGCTCCTCGTACAGATCGTCGTCGATCTTGGCGCCGACGAACAAAATGCTCAAGTTGGAGGAGGTTTTCGACAACCCCGTTTTCAAACGCGACAACCAGGAGCGTTTTTGTTCAGCCGCCACCGGCGCCGAGACGATCTCGGTCTCGGCCGGCAGTTCAATCAGTGCGGCTGGCGCGGCAGGAGGCGCCGAACTTGGCGTAGCGACTGCAGTCGCCACTACGGCTTCTATCTGCGGCGACTCCGTTGGCGCAGAAGATTCTGGCAAGGGAGCAACTTCGGGTTTTGGTTTTTTCTTGAAGAAACTAAACATCTGAGGCCTGATCTGTAAGGCGGTGAAATAGGGCGCTGCAGCAGCTTGCCGGGGCTGGCTGCACAAGAGGTACAATCTCCGGCATTCTATCAGAGCCAGGCGGAAGGACTTACGCAAAACTGCCCCAGCGGCGTTACTCCTCCTGGCCGTACAGTCGTACTGTCTTCGTCGTCAGGGTTTGGCAAGCTCGTTGCCGGGACAGTTTTGCGTAAGTCCTAAAATAGCCCTGTCGGCCATGACGATTGATAGAATTCCAGCAAATTTCCCCATCTTTATTAAACTTAATGAAAAAACCAAGTAGCAAAAAACCGCCGAAGACACCGGTACACGCCATCAAACCGCCGTTGGCGCGCCAGGTCCGGATTATTGGCGGCGCCTGGAAGCGCACGCCTTTGGCTGTATTGGATAGCGAAGGTTTACGGCCGACGCCGGACCGGGTACGCGAAACCTTGTTCAACTGGCTGTCCCACTTGCTGGACGGCAATTGGAGCACGGTTCGTTGCCTGGATCTGTTTGCCGGCACCGGCGTCTTAGGTTTTGAGGCTGCCAGCCGTGGTGCGCTGGAAGTAACGATGATCGAACACAATACGCCGGCAGCACGCCAGCTGGAAGCCACCAAGACCAAGCTGGACGCCAGCCAGGTGCGGATTCTGCGCAGCGATGCGCTAACCTGGCTAAGTAAAGCCGGGATCGAGGCCGCGCGCTTCGACCTGATTTTCCTCGATCCGCCGTATCAGCAGGGCTGGCTGGAAAAGGTGTTGCCGTTGTGCCAGGGTTTGCTGGCCGCGCATGGCTTGCTGTACCTGGAGTCCGAATTCGCGCTGCAGGAGGACGATTTGCCGCCATGGCTAAGCGGCTGGCAACTGCTCCGGGCCGATAAGGCGGGTATAGTGTTTTACCACTTGCTTAAAAAGCAAGGGCATTATTCCTGATGCAAATTCAGGCATAATGCGCGATCTGATTGGGGGAAGAAGATGGTCACTGCAGTTTATCCAGGAACGTTCGATCCGCTCACACGCGGCCATGAAGATCTGGTGCGCCGGGCATCCGGACTGTTCGACAAATTGGTGGTCGGCGTCGCCGACAGCAAAAACAAAAAGCCGTTTTTCTCTCTGGAGGAGCGCCTGTCGATTGCGAACGAGGTGCTGGGCCATTATCCCAATGTGCAGGTGGAAAGTTTCTCCGGCCTGCTCAAGGATTTTGTGCGGCAACACGACGCTAACGTGATTGTGCGCGGCTTGCGCGCCGTCTCTGACTTCGAGTTCGAGTTCCAGATGGCCGGCATGAACCGCTACCTGCTGCCGGATGTGGAAACCCTGTTCCTGACGCCGTCGGATCAGTACCAGTTCATCTCCGGCACCATCGTCCGCGAGATCGCAACGCTGGGCGGCGATGTCTCCAAATTCGTCTTCCCTTCGGTCGAAAAATGGCTCAAGGAAAAGCTGGACGCCCAGCAGCCTTAAGCGGCTTCGCAGCGGCAAATCCTCAACAAGCATAAAATGACGGCAGGGCAGTAAGGCGGGATCGCCTGATCCCGCTGCAACTTGATTTAAAAGAGTAGTGCAATGGCTTTATTGATCACCGACGACTGTATTAATTGCGACGTATGCGAGCCGGAGTGCCCGAACGGTGCGATTTACATGGGGCCGCTGATTTACGAAATCGACCCGCATAAATGCACCGAATGCGTGGGCCATTTCAACGAGCCGCAGTGCCAGCAAGTCTGTCCGGTCAGCTGCATTCCTTTCGATCCGGCCTGGCGTGAATCCAAGGAACAGCTGCAAGCCAAGTACGAGCGCTTGCAGGCCGAGCTGGCGGCGCCGGCCGCTGCCAAGCAGCCATAAATCCCGCTGCGGCGCGCAGCAAATCCGGCCGCCGGCACTATGCCGATTTCGTCATCTATTGCGGCGCATAGTAGCAAGACAGCGGCGGTGGCCCCGATTACGCTGTCGGTATGGAAAAAATCTCGATTCTCGATTCTCACACTGGCGGCGAACCTACCCGTCTGGTGCTGGCCGGCGCTCCCGATCTGGGCAATGGTCCCTTGGCCGAGCGGCTGCAACTGCTGCGCTCGCAACATGATCGCTTGCGCACGGCGGTGGTGTGCGAGCCGCGCGGCTCCGATGTGCTGGTCGGCGCGCTGCTGTGTCAGCCGCAAGACCCGGCTTGCGCGGCTGGCGTCATCTTTTTCAATAATGTCGGTTACCTCGGAATGTGCGGCCACGGCACCATCGGGCTGATCGCTTCGCTGGCTTACCTGGGGCGCATAGGTCCAGGCCGCTACAAGATCGAGACTCCGGTCGGCGTGGTCGAGACCGAACTGCATGCAGACTCTAGCGTAATCGTGCACAACATTCCCGCCTATCGCCTGCGCAAGGACGTCGAGTTGCAAGTGCCTGGCTATGGTCGCGTGAGCGGCGACATCGCCTGGGGCGGCAACTGGTTTTTCCTGGTTGGCGAACATGGCCAGGATCTGCAGCAGGAGAATATCGCTGCCTTGACCGATTTCTGCTGGGCGCTGCGCGCCAGCCTGGAACGGGCCGGGGTCACAGGTGCGGACGGTGCATTGATCGACCATATCGAACTGTTTGGCCCGGCCCGGCAAGCAGGCAACCACAGCCGCAATTTCGTCCTCTGCCCGGGCAAAGCCTACGACCGTTCGCCCTGCGGCACCGGCACCAGCGCCAAGATTGCCTGCCTGGCGGCCGACGGCAAGCTGGCCGAAGGCGCAGTCTGGCGCCAGGAAAGCATCATCGGCAGCGTATTCGAGGCGTCCTACCGGCGCCAGGGTGAACAGATCCTGCCCATCATCCGCGGTACTGCGTACGTCAACGCCGAGAGCAGCTTCATCTTTAGCCAGGACGACCCCTTCGCCTGGGGCATTGCTTGAGCATCGACGTGCTGGTGATCGGCGCCGGCATTATCGGCACCGCTTGCGCCGATGCCTTGGCAGCCGAGGGCATGGCAGTGACGGTGCTGGAACGCGAAGCAGTGGGTAGCGGCGCTAGCGCAGCCGGCATGGGCCATCTGGTTGTGATGGATGACAATCCTGCCGAACTGGCGCTGACTTCCTATTCGCTTGCGCTGTGGCGGCAGCTTGCCGCTGCCGATCCCGCACCGCATGAGTACAGCCGCTGCGGCACGCTGTGGATTGCCGCCGATGACGAGGAAATGGCGGCGGCGCGTGACAAGCAGGTCTGCTTGAGCGCGCACGGCATCGCTTGCGAACTGCTGGATGCGGCAGCCTTGTATGCGCATGAGCCGCAGTTGCGCCCCGGGCTGTGCGGCGGCTTGTGTGTTGATGCTGATGCGATAGTCTATCCGCCGAAAAGCGCCGCATTGCTGCTGGCGCGGGCGCAGCGCCGCGGCGCGCAGATGCGCAACGGCGAAGCGTTGGCGATAACCGGACACGGTGTGCTGCTGGCTGGCGGCGCTGAACTGCGCGCCGACAAAGTGTTGGTGGCGAACGGCAGCGCGTCGCTGCAGCTGTTGCCGGAATTGCCGATTCGGCCGAAGAAAGGCCATATCGTGGTCACAGACCGCTATCCCGGGCTGATTAGCCATCAGCTGGTTGAACTCGGTTATATCAAAAGCGCGCACGCAGCCGATGGCGATTCGGTAGCCTTCAATTTGCAGCCACGCCCGACCGGACAATTATTGATTGGCTCTTCACGCCAGTTCGATGTTACGGACAAGGCGGTCGAGCCGGCGATCCTGGCGCGCATGCTGGCGCACGCGGCCAACTTCGTGCCGGCGCTGGCCGGCCTCAACGCCTTGCGTTGCTGGACCGGCTTGCGCGCTGCCAGCAGCGACGGTTTGCCGCTGATCGGGCCGCATCCGTCGCGCGCCGATGTTTGGCTGGCCACCGGCCATGAAGGATTGGGAATTACCACCTCGCTGGCTAGCGCCCAGCTGCTGGCTGCACAGATTGCCGGCAAGCCGGCGCAGATACCGATAGCGCCGTATTTGCCGGCGCGCTTTGAGCAACTGGGAAGGCACCATGAATGAAGACGACATTTCGGTATGCGTCAATGGCCGCAGCGTGAAGGTGGTCGCCGGTTGCAGCGTGGCGGCGGCGCTGGCCGTGGCGGGCGCGCCTGGCATCACGCGGCGTTCGGTCAGCGGCATGCTGCGGGCGCCGTTGTGCGGCATGGGGATTTGCCAGGAGTGCCGGGTCAGCATAGACGGTCGTGCGCATCGCCTGGCTTGCCAGACCTTGTGCGTCGCGGGGATGCAGATAGAAACCGTGCAGGCTGCCGCATGATGCACAATGCCGATATCGTCATCGTCGGCGCCGGTCCGGCCGGATTGGCTGCGGCCAGAAGCGCTGCGCGCAGCGGCGCCAGGATAGCGCTGGTTGACGACAATCCGCTGGCCGGCGGCCAGATCTGGCGTGGCGGTCCGCAGCACAACCCGCAGGCAAGCCAGCTTTGGGCTGAATTGCAGCAGATGGCCAATGTCCAGTGGTTCATGCAGAGCCGCGTGATAGGAACGGCAGCCGCGGCGCAATTGTTGCTGGAAACCCCGCAACAGGCATTCAGGCTGGGCTATCGCAAGCTGATACTGGCCACCGGCGCGCGCGAACGGCTGTTACCGTTTCCCGGCTGGACCTTGCCCGGCGTGACCGGCGCCGGCGGCTTGCAAGCGCTGGTCAAAGGCGGCTACCCGGTGCATGGCAAGCGCATCGTTGTGGCCGGTTCCGGCCCCTTGCTGCTGGCGGTGGCGGCGACTTTGCAACAGCGCGGGGCGCGGGTGCTGCACATACTGGAGCAAAGCAGCTGGCGCAAGCTGGCGGGGTTCACGCTGCAGTTGGCGCGCACCCCTGCCAAATTGCGCCAAGCCTGGCAATTGCGTCTGCAACTGGCAGGCGTGCCGTATCGGGCTGACAGCTATGTGCTGCGGGCGCAAGGCGAGCAGCAGCTAAGTGCAGTGCAGATGATGGTTGCCGGGCGGAGACTGAGCATGGACTGTGATTATCTGGCTTGCGGCTACGGTTTGCTGCCCAATACGGAGTTGGCGCAGGCGCTCGGCTGTCGCATCGTGGAGGGCGCGGTGCAGGTCGACGAGCGACAGCAGACCAGCCTGGAAAATATCTATTGCGCCGGCGAGGGCAGCGGCGTTGGCGGCGTCGATCTGGCGCTGGCCGAGGGCCATATTGCCGGCATCCATGCCAGCGCGCCAGGCAATCCCGCAAGCCATTGGCTGGCGCAGCGCCGCCGTCAGCAAGCGTTCGCCAGGCGCCTGGACAGCGCGTTCGCCCTGCGCCCTGAGTTGCGCCGCTTGTGCGCGCCGGAAACCCTGGTTTGCCGTTGCGAGGATGTGGCTTACGATGCCTTGCAAGCGCATGCCAGCTGGCGCAGCGCAAAACTGCATACGCGCTGCGGCATGGGGCCGTGCCAGGGTCGTGTCTGCGGCGGCGCGACTGACTTCCTGTTCGGCTGGAAGCCGGATTCAGTACGTTTGCCGATCGCGCCGGCGCGCATCGCCAGCCTGATGGCCTTGCATCCGCTTGAATCTGAGTGCGATCCTGAGTGCGATCCTGAGTGCGACTCGGGCAGCCGATTTACCCGCTTTGCAACAGTGCGCGGTAAGCCCGCGGTGTAATCCCGACCGTGGCTTTGAACTGGCGCGTGAAGGCGCTATGGTCGTGATAACCGCAGGCGGCGGCGATCTCGGTGATGCTGCACTGGCCGGCCAGCATAGACGACGCTGCATCGAGCCGGGTCTTGATAATCATCTGGCGCGGATTCAGGGAGAAAATCCTTTGGAAATAGCGTTCCAGCTGCGACACCGACAGTTCAGCCAGCTGCGCCAGTCCGGCTATCTGCAATGGCTGGTCGTAGTGATCATGGATAAAACTTGCCGCGGCGGCGACGCGCTTATAGACCGGATGGTTCTTGTCCGGCATCGACAGGTCGCGTGAAATGCCAGCCATGCCGGCAATGCCGCCGGCGTGGTCGCGCAGCACTATTTTATGCGTGACGCACCAGCCGGGAGCACGGTTAGGGTACAGATGCAGTTCCAGCTGGTCGTGGATATCGATGCCGGTGCTGAGTACCTGCAAGTCTTGCTGCAGATAGCCGGCGCCGAGACTCGGCGGGAAGATATCGCTGGCGTTGCGTCCCAGCAAAGCCGCCTTGTCGGCAAGGCCGCAACGCGTCACCAGCGCATGATTGGCCACCAGGTATTCGGCGCGTTTGCCTTTGACGAAAAATACGACATCCGGCAAGACGTCAAACAGCGCTTCGGCAAAAAACACATTGCCTAGCGACGCCGCCAGCAAGCTGCGGTCGCTCTGGATGAGGGTGTCGGTCGGGGCGGCGAACTGGTTCATGCTGGTAGCGCGGCAGTTATCGCTGTGAAATGAGTTTTAACATCATACCCGCTGGACAGGAGCGGCAACTGCCGGTGTATCAACACCGGCAGTTGCGTAAAGCTGTCAGTGCGCAGGAACGGCAACTGGCTCGCCGCCCTTGAACTGATAAATGGTAACCGGGGCATTCTTCAAATCGCGACTGGCGTCGAATTCATAGTCGCCGACTACGCCCGTATATTTCATGCTCGCCAGCGCCGGGCCGAATTTGGCGGGTTCGGTTGAACCCGCTTTTTTCATGGCCTCGGCAATCATCAGCATGCCGTCGTAGAAATACGGTGCATAAGTCAGCGGGGCTTTGCCGTAGATTTTCTGGAAATCGCCGAGGAAGGTTTTTTCGGTCGCCTTATTGCCCAGCACGGTGCCGCCCTGCACACAGTAGAGCTTGTCGTTGACGGCGTCGCCGCCGAGCTTGCCGGTTTCCGCATTGCAGATGGCGTCGCCGCCCATCAGGATCACGTCAAGACCCAGCTGCTTCATCTGACGTTTCATGGCGGCGGCTTGGGCAAAGTAGCCGCCGTAGAAAATCGCATCGACCTGTTTGCCTTTGATCGAAGTCAGGATGGCGCTGAATTCGCTTGCCTTGTCGTTCGTGAATTCGCGGCTGGCGATGTCGATCTGGCTGGCCTTGGCCGCCTTCAGGAAAGCATCGGCGACACCCTGACCGTAAGCTGTACGGTCATCGATGACTGCGACCTTTTTCAGCTTCAGCTGCCTGGCCGCGTATACAGCCATGTTGCCGCCCAGCTGATTATCGTTGGGATCGAGGCGGAATACATGTTCGTAACCCTGTTGGGTGATGCGCGGGTTGGTGCCGACGGTCGCCATGACCACGCCGGCATCGTTGTAGACCTTGGACGCCGGGATCGCCACGCCGGAATTATAAGGTCCGAGCACGGCCTTGACTTTGCTGTCCACCAGTTTTTGCGCTACCGCGACGCCGGCTTTCGGATCGCCCTGGTCGTCCTCCGTCAATAGTTGGAAATTCAGCACTTTGCCGGCTACCGTGAACTTGCTCTTGTTGAGTTGGTCGATCGCCATCCGGGCGCCGCTTTCATTATCCTTTCCAGCTGGCGCCTGCGGGCCGGTCAACGGACTGGAGAGGCCGATCTTGACGATTTCCTGCGCCGAGGATGCAGCGCTGATTACCAAGCTGCAGGCCAGACAAATTGCTTTGATGGTAAAGCTCATTTTCTTTACTCCCGATTAGTTTCCGTGGATTTGTACAGATCTATGCAAGATCCATGCTGAACTCTGCACAGTGCTGGCGATGCTGCCGGCGCCGGCTTTTGCGGACGTTTTTCTCCTTCTGTTTCTTGTGCAGGTATGCCATTTAAATATATTGCAAATATATTTGCAAGATATTAGTATCGCTAAAAATGATCGTTTCCAGCACTGGCCGTCGTACCAGTCTGATTTTCGTACCAGCCTGATTTTTTTTATTCAAGGAGCCGCACATGTCGTCAGCAAAATGGGAAGGTGTATTTCCAGCAGTTACTACCAAATTCAAGGAAAATGAAGATCTCGACCACGCCGAAATGGAAAAGCACTACGCCTTCCAGATCGACAGCGGCGTGCATGGGTTGGTCACCTGCGGATCGCTGGGAGAGGCCAGCACGCTGTCGCTGAATGAAAAGCTGGAAGTCACCAAGATCGCATTGTCGGCAGCAGGCGGCCGCGTGCCGGTGCTGGCTAACGTCTCCGAGTTGCGCACCAGAGACGCCGTGCATTTCGCCGAGCAGGCCGCCAAGCTGGGCGTGCAAGGCTTGATGGTCATGCCGTCGGTGCTCTATGCGGCTGACGCTCGTGAAGCCAAGGACAATTTGCGCACCATCGCCAATGCCGCACAGCTGCCGGTCATGGTCTACAACAATCCGGTTGCCTACCGGGTCGACCTGACGCCGCAGGATTTCATCGAACTTGCCGATTGCAAATGGCTGGTGGCGATCAAGGAATCGACCGACAACATCCGCCGCATCACCGACCTGCGCAATGCCTTGGGCGACCGCTATCAATTGTTCATGGGGGTGGACGACCTGGCTTTCGAAGCGCTGGCGATAGGCGCCGATGGCTTGCTGGCCGGCGTCGTGGTCGCCTTTCCGAAGGAAACGGTAGCGTTGTACACGCTGATGAAAGCCAGGCGCTACGAGGAGGCGCTCAAGCTGTATCAATGGATGACGCCGCTGCTGCATCTGGATGTGTCGACCAAGCTGGTGCAAAACCTTAAGCTGATCGAAGCGATGGCCGGCGTCGGCAATGAAATCGTGCGCCGTCCGCGGCAGCCGCTGGCAGGAGCAGAACGTGAAAAGGTCGCCGCCATCATCCAGAAGGCAATCGATACGCGCCCCGACCTGAGCCAGTTTAAGCTCGGCCGCTAAGCCGTTAATCTGCCGCATGCTACAGCCGGACTGCTATCATCTGGTTTTGCCTGCACACGGTAAGCAGAATAGGGATTGGTAAAGCACCATGGTCAGCAGTAAAAAAATTGAACGCAGCTTGCCGCCGCCGAAATTGCGGGCGGCGGATATCGCCTACGACGCGCTGGAAAACCTGATCGTCACACTGCAGATCCAGCCTGGCGCGCCCATTGTCGAAGCCGATCTGGTCGAAATCACGGGGTACGGGCGCACGCCTTTGCGCGAAGCATTAATGCGCATGACCTCGAACGGCCTGATCGAACAGATGCCCAGACGCGGCCTGATCGTCAGCGACATCGAAGCTGCCGAACATCTGACCTTGATCGAAACCCGGCGCGTGCTGGACCAGTTGATCGCGCAAAGCGCCGCGCGCCGGGCTACGCCGCAGCAGCGCAAGGATTTGCTGGCTTGTGCAAAACGCATGGTGGCGGCGGCAAAAAAAGACGACCTGAGCGCATACATGCAAGCCGATCAGGAACTGGATCACGTGGTCCACGCGGCTTGCCGCAATCCCTCGGCGGTGGCGGCAGTGACGCCGCTGATCATCAAGTGCCGGCGTTTCTGGTATGCCTTCCAGCATGAAGGCGACGTCGTCGAGGGCGCCAAATGCCACATGCTGATGGCTGCTTCGATTGCTGACGGCGATCCGCAGGAAGCGGTCAAAGGCGCCAACGCCCTGATCGACTACCTGGAACTGTTTGCACGCAAAGTCATAGACAGCTAGGAAGGTAGCAAGCAAGAGGAAATATGGCCATCAGCGGACAATCGATCATCGGCAACAGCCAAAGCAATAGCAAGGGCGCTGTATTCCAGGCTTTCGATACGGCGCGGGGCAAGCCGATAGCGCCCGACTTCCACAGCGCGGACCGGCAAGACATCGAACGCGCTTGCACCCTGGCGCAAGCCGCGTTCGATACTTATCGCGAGACCGGCCAGGAAGCGCGCGCCCGGTTTCTGGAGACGATAGCCCAGCAGATTCTCGATATCGGCGACGAACTGATTCTCCGCGCCATGGCTGAAAGCGGCTTGCCGCGCGCGCGCCTGGAAGGGGAACGCGGCCGCACAGTGGGCCAGCTGCGCCTGTTTGCCGCCGTGTTGCGCGAAGGTTCGTGGAACGATGCCCGCATCGATCCGGCCTTGCCTGAAAGGCAGCCGCTGCCGCGCGTCGATCTGCGCCTGCGCAATATCGCCATCGGGCCGGTGGCAGTGTTCGGCGCCAGTAATTTCCCCCTGGCGTTTTCGGTGGCTGGCGGCGATACAGCTGCTGCGCTGGCAGCTGGCTGCCCGGTAGTGGTCAAGGCGCATCCGGCGCATCCCGGTACCTCGGAGCTGGTCGGGCGCGCAGTGCAACAGGCAGTCGCCAGCTGCAAATTGCCGGAAGGCGTATTTTCATTGCTGACCGGCGTCGGCAATGCGCTCGGTATTGCGCTGGTGCAGAATCCGCAGATCCAGGCAGTCGGCTTTACCGGTTCGCGCCAAGGCGGCCTGGCTCTGATGCAAGCTGCAGCGGCGCGGCCGCAGCCGATTCCGGTGTTTGCCGAAATGAGCAGCATCAATCCGGTTTACCTGCTGCCGGCTGCGCTGGCGGCGCGCGGCGAGGCCATCGCCGGGAATTTCGTCGATTCAGTCACAATGGGGGCCGGCCAGTTCTGCACCAACCCAGGGCTGGTGCTGGGGTTGGCCGGCGCGGATTTCGAGCGTTTCGCACAGCTGGCCAGCCAACAATTGGCGCAGCGCAGCGCGGCCACCATGTTGACCGTCGGCATTCATGCCGCTTACCAGCAGGGAGTCGCGACGCTGGCGGCGCAAGCCGAGGTCAGGCAATTGGGGCGGGTCGCGGCTGCAGATGGCTGCCAGGCGGCGCCGGCCTTGTTTATCGCCAGCGCGGCTGCATTTTTGAGTAATCCGGTTCTGGGAGCAGAAGTGTTTGGTCCGGTGTCTCTGCTGGTCGCCTGTGCAGACGAAGCGGAATTGTTGCAGGCGACCGAGCACCTGGAAGGCCAGCTGACAGCCACTTTGCAGATGGATGAGGGCGACAAAGCCCTGGCGCGCCGCTTGCTGCCGGTGCTGGAACGCAAGGCCGGCCGGATCCTGGCGAACGGTTTCCCGACCGGCGTCGAAATATCGCACGCGATGGTGCACGGCGGTCCGTTCCCCGCCACTTCGGACAGCCGCAGCACATCGGTCGGCAGTGCGGCGATCTATCGTTTCCTGCGTCCGGTGTCATACCAGAACCTGGCGCAGGATTTGCTGCCCGAGGCCGTGCAAGACGCCAATCCGCTGGCTATCTGGCAGCGTCGCGACGGTCAGTTGCGCAAGTAAAGGTAAGGCAAGTAAGGGTCAGAAATCCAGTTCAAGCTCGATCTGTTGTCCGCAGCGCAAGATTGCGCCCGCTCCTTCCAGCAAGATTGCATTGACGCCGAAGGTGACGCCGCCGTCGACACGCGGATTGGCGCGATAAGCAAGCAGGATATCCATCGGATCGGGACTGCGGGCGGGTTGTCATATGCAGCACTGCTGCGCGAATTTCCCGCACATCTGGCCGGCCGCGTCAGCACCGGTCTGGCCCTGGCCATTTTTGCAGGTGCGTTTGTGGTGCAGTATGGTTTCGGCTTGCCGTTTGAGAAAGTGACAGACAAAGAAGCCACAGCGGCAGGCAACAACGCCATGCGCCGCCATGCCTGCTGGATGAGGTAAAAAATGGCATCATGCGGTGGCGCCTTACCCTGCCTCGACCAACTGCCACGTCACCATATCGCTGGCGACATCCACCAGCCAATCTTTATCCGGCTCCGGAAAGCGCTGTCCCTGCAACACAGCGCTCTGCCGCCAGCGCCAGTTCACCAGGGATTTCAGCGGATGCTCTGCCGGTATCGTCGGTTGCCAGATGCCGCTTTGCGGGCACGGATCTGCGCCGTCGCACAAGGTCATGGCGGCGGGATTCGCGCTGGCGATGCGCCAGAGGCCGCTGCGCACCTGGGCGGCCAATGCCGGCAGCGCCAACTGTTGCGGCATGCCCATGTAATGCCACATGATGCGGCCGTCGGCCGGGATCAGGCCGGTGCGCAGGTCTTCAAACAGATCGCCTTGCGCATACTGTTGCGGCGCTTGATCTTGATTCCATAAGAGATGGGCTTGCGTGCGCGGGCTGAGCAATTGCGGCAGCCAATAACCGGTGAACCGGACGGCGGTGCCTTCGTATTGGGACGAGACTTGTCTGCCGTCGCTTGTTTCGGCAGCCAGCGGCATGGCCTCTTTCGGCAGCACCCAGCCTTGCGGAATGTGGGCGCGGCCGGATAGGTTGGCGCCAGGCGTCGCGGCCGGCGGTGCTGGCACAGGCATGACTGGCTTGGCTGCATTGAGCAGGTCCTCCGGTTTGCCATTCCATTGCGGTAGTTTAGCCGGTGGTAATGGCAAGACTTTGTCGAGGTTGGGGAAGCGTAGATCGGGGTTGTGTTCAAGGGCTTTCCCAAAAACACGGTAGCGGCGACTTCTTGACTCATCAATACCATCTGGGGCGAGACCACCAATTTGTTCAAATTCTACAAACAACGCATTTGCAGATCCGGCGCTGCCGAATTTCACCCCCTCGTGGAGATAGAGAAGTGCGCGTGGTTTATTATTTTGAATGACATCATACTCGATCCCCAGCGCCTCAGCCGCGTCACCATTTCCCTGCGCAAAAGCACATTCGAGCATCTTGAGGCCGATCACTTCATTGTTCCAGCGATCACGTTCCGGCTCATCTCTTTCCAGCACCGCATTCAAACTACGCCCCAAGGTAAATTGCGCATAACTGCTGCCCATGTCAGCTGCCTTTTGCCAGAACGCCCAGGCGGCAGTCGCGTCTCGTTTGACGACAAAACCATCGGCATAATAGTTACCCATCACGGCGTAAGCCAGCGGTACTCCCATCCGCATGGCGTCCTCCGTCAACGCGATCGCTGCTCTAGCATTGCGCGCTACGAGTACCTTGTTAGAGTCGCGCAAGCCCCACACACCGGTCTGGTACAGCGTCGCCAGATTGTTCATGGCTTTCCAGTGTTTGCGCTCTGCGGCCTTGGTATACAGCTCGATGATGCGCGGCCAGTTGCGGTCGTCCTTCCACAGATCCGGGGTATCCAGCGCCAGCGCCTCCTGATACCAGGCCTCTGCCTGCGGGTCCAGCGGTGGTGCTGTCGTCAGTTCGTGCTTGCAGGTGAACTCGGTACGATGCGGATGAAACAACTCGGGAATCTGGTTGCGGGGCATATCGTTATCCATGGAACAGGCCGTTTGAGAAAGTGAAAGACAAAGAAGCCACAGCGGCAGGCAACGGCGCCATGTGCCGCCATGCATGTTGGATGAGGTAGAAAATGGCATCATGCGGCGGCAACCTCCCTATCCTCAGTGGCAACAGGCGCCTGCGCCATACGAAATCCCAATCCGGTGGAACCGCGCGGATCGGAGAAAGTGACAATGTGATTCTCGATGCGGCCGATATCCTTGCTGCCTTTAATGGCTTTATCGACAATAGCGGCGTTTTTTTTCATTTTCCTGATCCATTTGGTATGGGTACTTTCAATAGAAACACCGTTCCCATCCCCACCATTGAATCTGGATCCTGCCAAATTAGCCCACACCTTCTGCCGCATCGTCTTCGGCAAATCCTTGTGCATGCAAGCGATGTTGATCTCGCTATCCCCC
Source organism: Collimonas silvisoli (assembly GCF_018305005.1). Classification (GTDB taxonomy): domain Bacteria; phylum Pseudomonadota; class Gammaproteobacteria; order Burkholderiales; family Burkholderiaceae_D; genus Collimonas; species Collimonas silvisoli. The sequence goes on along the minus strand of NZ_JAGQEG010000062.1, from coordinate 2,210 downwards.
GCCATGCTGCGCAGATTCAGGTTGGCGCTGCCCAGCGTAAAGAACACATCGTCAACAATCATCAATTTGCTGTGAATATAGATTTCGCGGCATCTGTTCTTGCTGCCCTGGGTATACAGCTTGGCGATCAAGACCTTGATACCGAGCGTCTCCAGATCGGCGGCGCTGACCGGCGGGCGACTGGCGGAGTCCGCAATATCCGCATCCATGATATGGGTTCTGACCAGCGTTGCCGGGTCTAACTGCCGGACATTCTTCGCCAGCCGGGCGATCATTGAATCGCGATCCTGCGGCTGCATTTCCCTAAAATCACGCACATTCGCATCGTATTTTTTGATGGTGCCTCCCTGTCCCAGTTCCGCCACGGTGTCGTAAGTACGCGGCACCATGCCGCCTTTCTCCGGCTCCGGCATGACGATAAACACATACAGATCGGGAATCGGCGGCGTGACACAAGCCGCTTGCATACCCTGGACATATTTGCGGCGCATTTCTTTCAGATGTTCCGCCCACGGCGTGTGCTGGAAATACTGGTTCTCGATATAAATGTAATTACGCGCCTGGCTGGTCGCCAGCCAATAGGCCTCCTGGATGGTTTTATCGTCCTCCTCCGGTTGGGTGCGCACGATCTGGGCGATATGCCTGTCCTTGCCGGCTGGCAGCGTGAACTGGGCGGCAGTAAATGCTTGCCTTACCCAGGCAAGCGAACCTGTTTCAGCCTTCAGATCCCAGTTGCGTTCGGCGCGATCCCAGGCGCTCGAAAAATTCCGGTTCAGGCAGTGCAACGCTCTGCCTTGCACCCGGATCGCATAATCCCGATACGGCTTCAAATGCAGATAAGGATTGGCGACATCGGCCGTACCTTCCCAGGCGTAACCTCTCAGCGGATCGTCGTAAACATGTTCAGGCGTATCCCAGTAATCCGTCGTGGAATTCAAGCCCATCACGTAGCCGACCGATGTCGGGCCGGGAAGATCGTAATCAATCAGGATGGGCTTTTGATGATGCGTGGCGACACTCTTCAACCCTGCGATTTCTGCCGGCGTAAAGCCGCTAGTCTCGCCTTGCAGGTTGGCAGCAACAGCGGCCGCGCTCGGGCAACGATGGCGCACATGCACATTCGGCATCTTCCCGGTCGTGACTTTGTCCCACCAATCCAGGCAGTATTTCGCACGATCTGGCGTTTGATGAAAGGCGAGATGAAAATTAGCGAGATCCGGATTATTTTTATCGGCGAATGCAGCGACAACACGTTGAAGCTGCTTCCGATTTGTATAACCCGGCAAGTTATTGGCCATCAATCCGAGTTCTTTGCCTGTCCCTGCGGGATACCACACCAGCAACCGGACGCGAACACCCGCAGCCGCAACTTGAGACAGCAGATCGCCGTAAGTCAGGCCACGCGGCCAGGTTTCACCCTGGCGCTCGCCAACCTCCATGCCGGGATCGAAACCCCAGCAAATCAGGTCGACGCTTTTTTTTGCAGCACGGATATCCTTGACGATATGCGGAAAAGTCTCGGACGCGCAGACGTAGAATTGCAAATGGTTGTCTGCCGAAATCGGATGACCGTCAGGCGCGTTGCGATTTTCCAGCAGCCACTGCTTGCTGATGTTCGCTGTGCAAGAGAGCTCATCGATGTGGAATATTCCAGTCCGCAATAGTTGGTTGATATCTGGTGGCATGGCAATCAGAGTCTTTCAAATAGTTAAAACGAATACATGTCTATCAGCTTGGCCAGAGGCCGCTGCGTACCTGGACAGGCAACGTTGGTGGCGCCGACGGTTGCGGCGCTTGATCTTGATTCCATAAGTGATGGGCTTGCGTGCGCGGGCTGAGCAATTGCGGCAGCCAATAACCGGTGAACCGGACGGCGGTGCCTTCGTATTGCGACGAGACTTGTCGGCCATCGCTTGTTTCAGCAGCCAGCGGCATGGCCTCTTTCGGCAGCACCCAGCCTTGCGGAATGTGGGCGCGACCGGAAAGGTTAGCGCCGGGTGTCGCGGCCGGCGGCGCTGGCATCGGCATGACCGGCTTGGCTGCATTGAGCAGGTCTTCCGGCTTGCCATTCCATTGCGGTAGTTTAGCCGGTGGTAATGGCAAGACTTTGTCGAGGTTGGGGAAGCGTAGATCTGGATTGTGTTCAAGGGCTTTTCCGAAAGCCCAATAACGGTCTGCCCGCGCTTGATCTATGCCATGAGGAGCCAGAC
>NZ_JAGQEG010000061.1 GCF_018305005.1 Collimonas silvisoli | reverse complement strand
CGAACGCGGGAATCCATTTTTAATCACCATGCTCTGCAACATGGATCCCCGCGTCCGCGGGGATGACGGAATGACCGCATCGGTCCATCTAAAGAATGCCGTTCTGGGCTTAACTGAACGGCATTACAGCCCAAGCTGCTTTTTTTACATCGACAAAATATCAGAATCAGAACTGATCCTCTGTCAACGCCATCACCCCGCTGCTGCCTTCGACAATCGAGATGCGATAAGCGTCAGCCTGGGACAGTATGTGTTCGGCAAAGAAACGCGCCGTACCGATCTTGGCCTGATAAAAATTACTATCGCCCGCAGCCGACTGCAGTTTTTGCGTCGCAATCAGCGCTGCACGCCCAAGCTGCCAGCCGCCCAGCACAATCCCGGCCAGTTTCAGATACGGCACGCTACCGGCAAACACGCCCTTGATATCGCTCTTCAGATTGTCGACCACGTAGCTGACAACCTGCTCCAGCGCATCAGCACCGCTGGCCAGCTGCTTGCCGATGGCAACCAGATCAGCCGCACCGCTGCTCGCCAGTTCCGCTTGCGTAGCACGCACTTGAGCGACGATGCCCTTGGCGACTGCGCCGCCGTCGCGCACTGTCTTGCGGCCGATCAGATCGTTGGCCTGAATTGCCGTGGTGCCTTCATAAATCGTCAGAATCCGCGCATCGCGATAGAACTGCGCAGCGCCGGTTTCTTCGATGAAACCCATGCCGCCGTGGATCTGCACGCCGGTCGACGCCACATCAATCGAGATCTCGGTCGACCAGCCTTTGACAATCGGCACCATGTATTCATAGAACGCCTGATTGGCTTTGCGCGTTGCCTCGTCGCCATGATGATGGGCCGCATCGTGAGCAGCCGCGGTGACGTAAGCCAGCGCGCGCGCCGCCTCGGTCTGCGAGCGCATGCTCATCAGCATGCGGCGCACATCGGGTTGGTGGATAATCGTCACCGCACCGGCGGAGCCCGCCAGATCGCGCGATTGCACCCGGTCTTTGGCGTAGGCCAGCGCTTTTTGATAAGCACGCTCGGCGACGCTGATGCCTTGCAAGCCCACCGCAAAACGCGCAGCGTTCATCATGATGAACATATATTCGAGGCCGCGATTCTCCTCACCCACCAAGGTGCCGACAGCGCCGCCGTGATCGCCGAACTGCAGCACCGCGGTCGGGCTGGCTTTGATGCCGAGCTTGTGTTCCAGCGAGACGCAATGGACGTCGTTGCGCACGCCCGGCGAACCGTCCGCATTGACCATGAATTTCGGCACGATGAACAGCGAAATGCCCTTCACGCCTTCCGGTGCATTCGGCGTGCGCGCCAGCACCAGATGGACGATATTTTCAGCCATATCGTGCTCGCCGTAGGTGATGAAAATCTTGGTGCCGGAAATCTTGTAAGTACCGTCGCCCTGCGGCACGGCACGGGTGCGCACCAGCGCCAGGTCGGAGCCGGCTTGCGGTTCGGTCAGGTTCATGGTGCCGGTCCATTTGCCGGATACCAGATTCTCCAGATAGATCTGTTTTTGCTGGTCGCTGCCGGCTGTCAGCAAAGCTTCAATCGCACCGTCGCTCAACAGCGGGCACAAGGCAAAAGAAAGATTGGCTGCATTCAGCATCTCTATGCACGGAGTCGCCACCAGCTTGGGCAAACCCTGGCCGCCAAATTCGACCGGATGCTGCACGCCTTGCCAGCCCGCTTCCGCAAATGCCTTGAATGCCTCTTTAAAACCCTTGCTGGTAGTGACTTCGCCGTCATGCCAATAGCTGGGCTCCTGATCGCCGCTACGGTTCAAGGGCGCCACCACTTCACTACAGAATTTGGCGTTCTCTTGCAGCACTGCTTCAACGGTTTCCGGCGTCGCGTCTTCGCAACCAGGCAGTGTGCTGACCTGCTCCAGACCCGCCAGTTCGTTGAGCACGAACAGCATGTCTTTCAACGGGGCGACATAACTCATGAGTTACTCCAAAAAATTGGGCGGCACCACTTGGCCTGACATTGCCAGTACCCGCGATACCACCCGTATGCTTTCCATTTTTAACCAAGCGTTGCAATCAACGCCGTGTAAAACGCTAGTGACTTAGCCCAGTGCCGCCACCAATTGCGGCACGATCTCGAACAAATCGCCGACGATACCGTAATCCGCCACCGAGAAAATCGGCGCTTCTTCATCTTTATTGATGGCGACGATGACTTTGGAATCTTTCATCCCGGCCAGATGCTGGATCGCGCCGGAAATGCCGACCGCGATATACAGCTGCGGCGCGACGATCTTGCCGGTCTGTCCGACTTGCCAGTCATTAGGCACAAAACCCGCATCGACCGCAGCGCGCGAAGCGCCCATTGCAGCGCCCAGCTTGTCGGCCAGCGGCTCCAGGATCTTGAAATTGTCGGCAGAACCCAGGCCGCGGCCGCCGGATACGATGATCTTGGCAGCCGTCAGTTCAGGGCGATCCGACTTGGCCAGCTCGCGCGAGACAAATGCGGACTTGCCGAAGTCGGCTGCGGCCGCGATATTCTCCACGGCAGCAGAACCGCCGCTTGCAGCGGCATCAAAACCGGTGGTGCGAACGGTGATGACCTTGGTCGCATCGCTCGATTGCACGGTGGCGATTGCGTTACCGGCATAGATAGGACGTTCGAATGTGTCTGGGCTGTCGACCTTGGTGATTTCGGAAATCTGGCCGACGTCCAGCTTGGCCGCCACGCGCGGCAAGATGTTTTTACCGTAGGCTGTAGCCGGCGCCAGGATATGGCTGTAGGCGGCAGCCAGGGCCAGTACCTGCTCGGCGACATTTTCGGCCAGGCCATCAGCAAAATAGGCGGCGTCCGCTACCAATACTTTGCTCACGCCAGCCAGTTGCGCTGCGGCTTGAGCGGCTGCGCCGCAGTTGCTGCCGGCAACCAGAACGTGGACTTCGCCGCCACATTGGCTGGCGGCAGTGACGGTATTGAGAGTGCTACCTTTTAATGAGGCATTATCGTGTTCAGCAATGACTAAGGCTGTCATGTGGGCTCCTGTGTTGTGTACGCTCGCCTGCATCACGGGACGCGGCGCGGCGCTTGATTCTTGAATAGGTTGTGGTTCGATAAGCTAAGCCGCTGCTCGCTTATAGGACCTTGGCTTCGTTCTTCAGCTTGGCGACCAGAGTCGCTACGTCAGGCACCTTGATACCGGCGCTGCGCTTGGCTGGCTCCACCACCTTCAGCGTCTTCAGACGCGGCGTGACGTCCACGCCCAGATCGGCCGGCTTGAACACGTCCAGCGTTTTCTTCTTGGCTTTCATGATGTTTGGCAGCGTCACATAGCGCGGCTCATTGAGGCGCAAATCGGTGGTGATGATGGCTGGCAGCGTCAGGGCAATGGTTTCCAGGCCGCCGTCGACTTCACGCGTGACAGTGACTTTGCCTTCTTCCAGCACGACCTTGGATGCAAAGGTCGCTTGCGGCCAGCCCAGCAGCGCGGCCAGCATCTGACCGGTTTGATTGCAATCGTCGTCGATTGCCTGCTTGCCGAGGATGATCAGCTGCGGCTGTTCTTTGTCAGCCACGACTTTCAACAGTTTGGCCACCGCCAACGGTTGCAGATCGGCGTCAGCGGTATCGACCAGGATGCCGCGGTCGGCGCCAATCGCCATCGCCGTGCGCAAGGTTTCCTGGCATTGCGTCACGCCGCAGGAAATCGCGATCACTTCGGTCACTTTGCCGCCTTCTTTCAGGCGTGTGGCTTCTTCCACCGCGATTTCGTCAAACGGATTCATCGACATCTTGACGTTAGCAATATCTACGCCGCTACCGTCCGACTTCACCCGCACCTTGACGTTGTAGTCGACGACACGCTTGACTGGTACTAATACTTTCATCGTTATGCCTTTTATTGAAATAAAAAATCTGGGTTGATGCGGGCCAATACAAATCCGCGTGAATCGACGCGAATCGACGCGAATTGACGTTAACGTAAATCCTAATTGGAATTATAAGAGAGAATTCGATCCGACGCTGAAATTTAGCACGATCGTTCTATTAAATATTAGAGCAAACCGACTAATCGCGCCTGCCTCTTGTAAAACAAGGCAGGCTGGACCTGGTTTATGCATTGGGAATAGGATGTGTCGACCTGGATCAAGGCGGCCGAAAAAAGGCAAAACTGAGATAAGGCACGACCAGCAGGACGCTGGTTGTAGCATAAATATTGATGGGCAAAGACTTACGGCAGAACGGCGCTTAACTATTTTTTAACTACTGTTTTTAACTACTTTCTTATTTGCGCTTCATGAAGAAAATAAACTCTCTGTTTTCTTCGCTCTGCTCCAGCAAATCATTACCGGTCTGCTTCGCGAACGCCTGAAAATCGCGCACCGAGCCAGAATCAGTCGCCAACACGCGGAGTACTTCGCCACTCAGCATGTCTGCCAACGCCTTCTTGGTTTTCAAAATCGGCAGGGGGCAATGCAGACCGCGTGCGTCGAGTTCTTTATTAAATTCCATAACCACTTCGTCTTAATGTAAAAATTTTTAACATTTGCTGCTATTTGATGATTCTACTCCAAACGCAGATCCCTTTGACGCATCGCAGCAAACCATCAATCATTTTTACAACAGCAGCGTCACGAACAAATATGTCTTTAATACAATTTTTAATCAATTCACATGCTAACATTCATGCCACAAAGTAACTAAATGTAACGGATACACATCAGGGATAATTTCGCTCCCCCAGCGACTCCTGGTGAACCATTCTGAGGAACCAGCATGCGGGACAGTTTTAGCGAAAAACCTTACAACAACATTACTCCGTTCTGGCAACGCTTACCGCACTTTTTCCTGTATCCGATGCAGCAACAGCTGATCTGGCGCCCGGCGCTGTATGCCTTGATCGGCAGCGGTTTATGGTTATTAGGCAGGAGCGGCGAGGATGACGGCTTCTCACCGATCATTCTCATCATCGCGATACTGGTCGGGCTGGGCCTCTCTCTCGACCTGATGCGCCAGGCATTCCGGATTCTGGAGCAAACCTCGCTCGGCAACCTGCGTTATGCCGATTTCGACGCGCCGGACGACATGCACAAGATGACGCCCTACAAGCTCTACTTTGTGATGCTGGTACAAGGTCTTTTCATCGGCATCATGGCCGAACTCCATCCCTTCCTCGGTCTGTCGGGAAACGCCGTGGCCAACCTGATGCTACCGGCCAGCATCATGGTGCTGGGACATACTCACAGCTTTACCCACGCCATCAATCCGTTCAACGTGTTCAAGATGATCAAGGCCTGCGGCTGGCCTTATCTGGCGCTGTGGGCGTTCGGCTTCATATTGAGCCAGTGCGCGCCGATTACGGTTGAGCTTTTTCTGGGAAAATTGCCGATAACCCTGCTGATCGGCCTCAGCATCTTCGCTTTCGCCTATTTCACTTTGGTAGGCTTCAATTTGATGGGTTACACGATGTACCAATACCACCAGGCGATCGGCTATGCGCCGGATCGCAATTTTGAAACCAATGCGCTCGCCAGCAGCCGCAGCAATCGTCCTTTGAGCGACGATGAAATTCTGGCGCAACAAATCGGTGCGCTGATTCGCGACGGCGATATCAACACGGCGATCGAAATGGTGTGGGAAGAACTGCGCTACGATCAATTCAACCCGCAATTGTCTGGCCATTACGCCAAACTGCTGATGCTGAAGGGCGACAAGAGCAAGCAGCTGGAATATGCACCGCGCCATCTGTTTACGCTGGCCCGCTCGGGTAAAGCCGGCCGTATCGGCGATGCCTGGCGCCAAGCGCGCCAGCTCGATCCTGAGTTCAAAATCGATAATCCCGATCATGTCTTGGAAATTGCAGCGGCCGCCGCTTCGGTGCGCGAATATCAGATTGCGCTAGAGATCGTGTCGGGCTTCCACAAGCGCGCCGCGCATCATAAAGATGTGCCGGCAGTGCTGGTCTTGGCCGGCAAGCTGTTGTCAGATCACCTGCGCCAGGATGCGCGCGCCTTATCCCTGTTCAATCATGTGATAACACAATGGCCGACCAACCCGGCGGCCAGCGAAGCACAGCAATACAAGAACGTGATCGAAGGCTTGACGCAGAGTTCCGGACAAACCTGATCAATAGCGATTGCCCGGACTGGCCGCCAACCGGCTTTCTTCACTCAAGGGAAACTGCTGCAACAACAATTGCTGGTAATGCCGCGCCTTGTCGTGCAAACCCGCCGCCATGAAACCCCTGGCGACGCACTGCACCAGCTGCGGCAATTGCTGATGCTGGCGCGCAGTCACCATCAATATCTGCAAAATGGCTGCCGCGGTTTGCGGCTGGCCGTTCAAGGCGAATCGCTTGGCGACAGCCAGCGATTGCTCGCTGCTCAGCTGTGGCCGCGGCTCGGCTCTCGCTACATAATCCAGGTAGACCTGATGGATCTTATCTTCGGCCAGGCTGCCTTTCGGCAAACGCAGCAGCAGCGCGGCGGTCTTGTGGAAAGCCGCCCCTGCCGGCGCTTGTTTCGACAGATTGAACAATTGCAGCAACCAGTCCGGCTGCGGCGCTTTTTGCTGCGCCAGTGTCTTGCTCACCAAGTGACTGAAATCGCGCCGGGCGCGCTCGAAATCCAGTCTGCTCAAGGCCGCATACGCACTCTGCTGCAGGCTGCGCAACAACTTATCGTCGTCGGCAGGAGCGACATAACTGGCATGCGCCTGCTCCAGCTTGCGCCGCGCCAGCAAACGATAGACCAGGGCGAGCAAGGCGCCGCCCAGCAAGCCGCCGATATGGGCGTAATAATTGGTATTCGACGGCCCGCCGAACCACAGATCAAACGCCTCTTTACCGACCCAGATCGGCAACATGATCAAGGCCGGCGCCTTGAAAAAATCGAAGTAAAACAAGAACCAGTAAAAGAAACGTATCTTGCGCAAACCGTACAGCACGGTGTACATCCCCATGACACCGGAAATCGCGCCCGATGCGCCCAGCGACATGATCATGCTATCGCCGCGAAACACGAGATAAAACGCCGCCGACAACAAGCCCGACAAAAGATAAAACAGCAAATACCAGCCGCCGCCCAGCAGGATTTCCACCGCATAGCCGACCATCGCCAGGAACACCATATTGCCCAGCACATGCTCGACGCTGGCGTGCAAAAACATATGCGTGAGCAGCGTGACCGGGCGCTCGGATGCTTGCGCCGGAATCAATGAATAGCGCTCCGTAAAACTGCGCTTGCGGGTCAGCACATAGTGCTCTCGCTGCTCCTTCCATTCGGCCAGATCGTCGTCAGCGATGGCGCCCAGCACAGCCGGTTTCGCTTGCTGCATCAGGACGCCAAAACGAAGGTCGGCATCCAGCGCGTACCAGGTCTCAATAAGCTGCCGATAGTCGTTCAATGAAGGAGTCTTGCCGTCCCGGGCGGCAGCCAGATCGGCGCGCGCCCGCAATTGCTGCCAGCGCGCCAAGGCACGGCGCATGGCAGTGGCGGCCTCAGGCTTGTTATCGCTTTCCAGATAACGCGCATAGGCAGGAAATTCGAATTCAGGTAAGCGCGACTCGACCAGATAGTAGTGCGCGGCAGGCTCCATCTGGCTGCGCTCATGCCACTGAATGCCGAAATAAATCAGCAAGTTGACCAGCACCAGCAAAATAGTGACCAGCGGCGGGCGCTTCCAGTCTGGCTTACGGTCTACCGGGATAATCAGCATGGCGGCTCAGGAGCAGGAGAAAATTTCAATAGTGCAATTTTACCCAGTCATTGCCGCATGGCAGCGTTATTTTTTGCACATTAATTTTCTTCTGCCTTGGCTGCCATGCGATTTCAAGTTTTCAAGGCAAGCTCAGGCTGCGTCTTCGGCAACAAAGGCCGGTCGACATACTCAACCGCCAGCCCTTGCGCCCGCATCCAGTCGGCGACAGCGTGGCCGGTGCCGGCGCGCCAAGGGCGCAACGCAGGCGGTTCTATCAAGCGATATTCCAGCAGTTCCGGCGACAGTTGAATCCGGCCGGACGCCTTGACGTGATAGGCGATGATGAGCTCGTTCTTGCGCATGAATTCGTAGACGCCGATCAGCGTGATCTGTTCGGCGTCGAGATTGGTTTCTTCCTTGAGTTCACGCGCGACGCCCTGCTCCGGGGTTTCATCGCGTTCCATGAAACCGGTGATCAATGCAAACATGCCCTCTTCCCACGCCGCATTGCGCGCCAGCAGGATCTTGCCGTCAATCTCAACCACCGCCGCCAGCACCGGCAAGGGATTGTCCCAGTGCGTCCAGTGCCCTTCGGGACACGCCAGGCGCAACTTTCCAGCCTCGCCTTCATCGGCACGCTGGATCAAGGATGCGGCACAAACCGGACAGAATTTAAATTCGCTCATGGCAGAGTTGATTAAGTGAAGACGGAATCAAAAAAGCGGGAAGAACCAATCCGCGATACTACTGCGATTTGATGCTCCCCGCTTTGGCCAGCCACTACCTCAGTGGCGGCTTTTTCTGTAACAAGTTTTTACGCGCGTTCGCCGACCCACGCAGCGACGCCTTGCAGTGCCGCCGCCAGGCCGCTGGCGTCGGTGCCGCCGGCTTGCGCCATATCGGGACGACCACCGCCTTTACCACCCACCTGCTGGGCCACGAAGTTGACCAGTTCGCCGGCCTTGACCTTGGCGGTAGCGTCGGCGGTAACGCCGGCGATCAGGCTTACTTTGCCATCCTTCACCGCAGCCAGGACAATCGCGGCAGTCTTCAGCTTATCCTTCAGCTTATCCATGGTTTCGCGCAAGGTTGCACTATCGGCGCCTTCCAGCGTAGCCGCCAATACCTTGATGCCGTTGACGTCAACGGCCTGGGTGACCAGTTCGTCGCCCTGGTTCGCCGCCAGTTTCGACTTCAAGCTGTTCAATTCCTTTTCCAGCGCCTTGACGTGTTCCTGCACCTGCGCGATACGCTGGGTCAGTTCTTCCGGTTGCGCTTTCAATGCCGCCGCAGCTTCATTGACACGATTGCTCAGGCTCTGCACCAGCGCCAGCCCGGCTTCGCCGGTCACCGCTTCGATACGGCGGATGCCGGCGGCAACGCCGCCTTCGGCCACGATCTTGAACAAGCCGATATCACCGGTGCGGCTGACGTGGGTGCCGCCGCACAATTCTCGCGATGTGCCGATAGCCAGCATCCGCACTTCGTCGCCATATTTTTCACCGAACAAGGCCATCGCTCCGGCGCCGACGGCATCGTCGAACGACATCAGCTTGGCTTCGGTAGCCACATTGGCCAGGATTTCGCGATTGACGATTTCCTCGATGCGACGAATTTCATCGGCGCTGACCGGCGCATTGTGGCTGAAATCGAAGCGGGTCTTGTCGGCGTCCACCAAAGAACCTTTTTGCGCGACATGGCCGCCCAATACTTCACGCAACGCCTTGTGCATCAAGTGCGTGGCCGAGTGATTGCGCACGGTGCGCGCGCGCACCGCGCTATCCACCTTGGCGCTCAACTTATCGCCGACTGCCAGCGAACCGCTGCTCAGATTGCCGTGATGACCGAAAACGTCGGCCTGGATTTTCTGGGTGTCGGCAACCACAAACACAGCACCGGCGGCTTCCAGCACGCCGGAATCACCAACCTGGCCGCCCGACTCGGCATAAAACGGTGTGGTATCGAGCACTACGATCGCATCCTGGCCGGCTTCGATTTTTTGTACTGCGCTGCCATCCACATACAGGGCCAGCACCTTGGCGTCATGCGCCAGGGCGTCGTAACCGACGAAACTGGTCTTGTCGCCGTTGTATTCCACGGCGGCGGCCATCTTGAATTTACCGGCAGCGCGTGCGGTCGATTTCTGACGTTCCATGGCGGTGGCAAAGCCGGCTTCATCCAGCTCGACTTCACGTTCGCGGCAGATATCCGCGGTCAGATCGAGTGGGAAACCGAAAGTGTCGTACAGCGTGAATGCAGTTTCGCCGTCGAGTTTTTTCGGCGTCTTGGCCAATGCCGTTTCCAGAATCTTCATGCCGTGTTCCAGCGTTTCGCCGAAACGTTCTTCTTCCTGCTTCAGTACCTGTTCGACGCGCTCTGCGGCTTCCGGCAATTCCGGATAGGCAGCGCCCATTTCCAGCACCAGGTCCTTGACCAGCTTGTAGAAGAACGGCTTGGTCTGGCCCAGCTTGTGGCCGTGGCGCAGCGCGCGGCGGATAATCCGGCGCAACACATAACCGCGGCCTTCATTGCCAGGGATCACGCCGTCGACCACCAGGAAAGAACAGGCGCGAATGTGATCGGCGATCACTTTCAGCGAATTGTTTTCGAGGTCGGTGATATTGGTTTCGCGCGCAGCTGCCTTGATCAGGCGTTGGAACAGATCGATTTCATAGTTGCTGTGCACATGCTGCAATACCGCAGCCAGACGCTCCAGGCCCATGCCGGTATCGACGCACTGCTTCGGCAGCGGCGTCAAGGTAGCCTCGCCGGTCTTCGGATCGATCTGGCGATCGAATTGCATGAACACGTTGTTCCAGATTTCGATGTAACGATCGCCGTCCTGCTCCGGGCTGCCTGGAGGGCCGCCCCAGACATCGGGACCGTGATCGTAAAAAATTTCGGAGCAAGGACCGCAAGGACCGGTATCGGCCATCTGCCAGAAATTATCCGACGCATACGGCGCGCCCTTGTTGTCGCCGATACGCACGATGCGTTCCTTCGGCAGGCCGATGACCTTGTGCCAGATGTCGTAGGCTTCATCGTCGGTTTCATACACCGTGGCCCACAGCTTGTCAGCCGGCAGGCCATACACCTTGGTCAACAGTTCCCAGGCCCAAACCAGCGAATCGTGCTTGAAATAGTCGCCGAACGACCAGTTGCCCAGCATTTCGAAAAAAGTGTGGTGGCGCGCGGTATAGCCGACATTTTCCAGGTCGTTGTGCTTGCCGCCGGCGCGCAGGCAGCGCTGGACCGAGGTAGCCCGCACATAGTTGCGCTTTTCAGTGCCCAGGAACACGTCCTTGAACTGCACCATACCGGAGTTGGTAAACAGCAATGTCGGATCGTTGCCTGGCACCAGGCTCGACGAGCGTACGATGGTATGGCCTTTGGATTCAAAGAATTTGAGAAACTTTTCGCGGATTTCGGCTGAGTTCATGTTCTTGGGCAAAAAATGAAACGGGGCAAGGAAAAAAGGCAAGGGAACAGGCTCAACACCATACGCGGATCCGAGAGCTATCCGTAATACGGTAGATGTATGTCCTTTTGCAAACCCTTGATTATACGTGATACCGGCCCGGCCATTCCGCCGCGGCACGATGAAAAAAGCCCATCAGGATCTCTCCCGACGGGCTTTGAATGATATGAAGCCTGCATTCCGGCGAAATTCCGCCTGATTTCAGCTTCCTATCAGCTCTAGAGCGAGCTTTTAAGCGCCCTTGTTGGTTGGTGTAGGAGCGATCTTGTGGCTTTTCTTGTGGTGATGTTTTTTGCTCACTTTTTTTACAGGTGCTGCTGCGGCATCAGGGGCCGGAGCTGCCATTGGCGCGGCAGGAGCAGGTGCTGCTGGAGCGTTTTGCGCCATGACTGGCAAAGCGAAAGCAGCGATAACTACGGCAGCCAGTAATTTATTGATCTTCATTTTGACTTCCTTTCGGTTATTGTAAAAACAAGCAAATTTGATGCTTTACGCATAAAACTGACGATCAACCATTCGCCTGATCACGGTGGATATGGCCTGAAACTCGGTTCTGCACTCTATTAACGCCAGCTTGTTGATTTGGTTGACATGAGCTTACGGCTGGTTTTGGCTTTGCTCCAGCCGCCCGGATCAGGAAAAATCGGCGCCGATCAGGTCGATCCGGTCAGTGCAAAACCCATCCACGCCCCAGCCGAGGATCTCCCTGGCCCTTGTCGGCGTATTCACCGTATAGCAAAACAAACCGTAGCCCGCCTGGCTGACCGCCTGCGCCTGCATCGGCGACAGGTATTTGTGGTTGGTGTGCAGAGCAACCGCATCCAACTCCTGCAGGCGCTGTTGCCAGTCATCTTCGATGACGTCAGTCAAAAAACCGCGCGGAATATCGGGCGCCGCGACTTGTGCCGCACGTAGCGCCTCAAACGAGAAAGACGAAAATAAAGGAAGAGCCGGGTCGGCCCAGGTGCCACGTCCGTCGGCCACGTGCGCCGCCACCTCATCCGCAAAAAATTCCTCTGTGACCTGGGCCACGATGCGTCCGGTTTCCACCTCTTTCCCTTCGGCCGGCTTGATTTCGACATTCATCCAGATACCGTGCTGCCGGCAAAAATCGAGTGCCTGCCGATAAGTGCATACCGGCTCGCCGGCAAACTGCGGCCCCAGCCAGCTTCCCGCATCCATCGCGGTCAACTCATCCGCGGTGAAATCGGCAACCTTGTCGACGCCGCGCACGGTGCGGCCAAATACTGCGTCATGCATCAGGATCGGTACACTGTCGCGCGCCAGCATGACATCGAACTCAACCGCACGGTATCCATGCTCCAGGCCGCAACGCAGCGCTGCCAGCGTATTTTCCGGCGCCAGCGTACCGCCGCCGCGATGCGCGACTATTTTTGGATAGGGCCACATAAATCTTCTCTTTCCATCGAATAAATAAAGAAATAATAGGGAAATAAATCAGCATGCATGACAGGAGTGTTTTGAAAACAAAGCCACAGCCTTTGCTTGCCGTCAGTACCAATCTTAATGGATTTGACTGATTTGGCAATCGTCGGCCATCCGTGACTATTGACGACCGCTGGCCGCGATTCGCGCCATGCAATCCCGGTTTCGTCGCATTCCGCTTTTTCACGGCAGCTGATCAAGCCACAATCGCTTCATTCCCACGTCACGGAGGACGGCAATGAACGACACCAGCCCAAGCTGTCAGGACGCAAAGCGCCAGGTAGAAAGGAAAATCGGTTTTTTCGTGCACCTGGCGGCATATTTGATTGTCAACAGCGGCCTGGCGCTGCTGAATTTCTTGCATAATCCGGGGCAGCCGTGGGCAATGTGGCCGCTCCTGGGTTGGGGAATCGGGTTACTATTCCACGCCTTGGCGGTGTTCCTCAACACCCCTGGCGCGCAATGGAAACGGCGCATGATAGAACGAGAATTAGACAAACAAACTCGACAAAAATAAGCACACTCCTCGCGCATGAAACCAGCCACCGCATTGCCGCAAACCACCGAGCCATTGGCGCGGCGCCTGCTGCGCAGCCTGTATATCAACCTCGGCATCGACGTCATCTGCGCCGTGATTGTCACTTATGTGATGCGCATCAGCGACCGGTTCTTGCCGAATCTGGTGTTTTCGCTGTGCATCGGCATGCTGGCGATGGTGCTCATTGATGGCGGCCGCTATCTGTTCTGGCGTAACGCTACGCCTCGGAAAATGCATTTTCTTGCGTTCATACTGGCGGCGGCAGGCGCCGCCCTATTCCTCGGCAGCCAGTTGGCCAGCTGGCTGCTCGGGCTGCCCACAAATAGTTTTTCCATGTATATGAACGTTGGCGGTCTCGGCCTGATTATCCTGACGGTGTCGATCTGCATCGGCGACACGCTGTTTTTCTGGAACCTCAGCACACTGGCTGAGCTGCGCAACCAGGCGGCTACTGAAAAAGCGCGCGCCGTCGCCATCGAGAAACAGGCGTTGCAAGCGCAGCTGCAGATGCTGCAGGCACAGATCGAACCGCACATGTTGTTCAATACGCTGGCCACCTTGCAAAGCCTGATTGCGCTTGACGCCCCGCGCGCGCAGCAGATGCTGGACCAGCTGATCCATTTCCTGCGCGCCTCGCTCTCCTCGTCGCGCATCGAGCAAACCACGCTGGCGCAGGAGTTCGGCCTGATGGAAGCCTACCTGGAACTGATGTCGCTGCGCATGGGCAATCGTCTCAGTTTTGATCTGCAACTGCCGGCTGCGCTGCGCGACACCGTGATTGCGCCGATGCTGCTACAGCCCTTGGTGGAGAACGCCATCAAGCATGGTCTGGAGCCGAAGATCGAAGGCGGCCGGATCGAGGTTGCCGCCCGTCGCCAGGGCCAGCTGCTGCTGCTCGACGTCAGCGACACCGGTCTCGGCCTGGCGGCTGAGCCGCTGCAGCAGCCGGCCGCTCAGGCAGGCAACCTCGGCCACATCGGTCTCAGCAATATCCACGAACGGTTGCAGGCGCTGTATGGTCCACAGGCCAGCCTGACTCTGAAGCCAAAGCTGCCGCACGGCGTCATCGCCCAACTCCAACTGCCCATCCTGCCATGACTACGCCATCCAATTTGCGCGCCCTGATTGCCGAAGACGAACCGATCCTGGCGGCCGCGCTGCTGCAGGCTTTGCAGCGTTTGTGGCCGGAGCTGCAAATCCTCGCCAGCGTCGACAACGGCCAGGCGGCGGTCGAACAAACCCTGCGGCAGCGCCCCGACATCCTGTTCCTGGATATCAAGATGCCTGGCAAAAGCGGGCTTGAAGCAGCCCAGGAACTGGCCGAGGAATGGCCGGAGAACGCCCCCTTTCCGCTGATTGTGTTTGTCACCGCGTATGACGAATATGCAATCAGCGCCTTCGAGCATGCCGCCGCCGATTACGTGCTGAAGCCGATCAGCGACGCCCGCCTGGGCAAGACCATCGCCCGCCTGCAGCAGCGCCTGCGACAAAACGGCGACAGCAACGCCGCACTGGACCGCCTGATCGGCCAACTGCACGATATGCAGCCCAAGGCCGGCGCCGAGCCGCTGACCATGATCCGCGCCGCCGTCGGCAACCAGATCCGCATGATCCCGATCGGCGAAGTGATCTATTTCGAAGCCAGTGACAAATACATTAATGTCGTCACCGCCGACAGCGAGTCGCTGATCCGCACCAGTCTCAAGGATTTGCTGCCGCAACTCGACAACCGCCAGTTCTGGCAGGTGCATCGCGGCACCATTGTCAATCACCAATGCATCCAGATGGCGATACGCGACGAAAGCGGCAAACTGTCGCTCAAGCTGCGCGGCCGCACGGAGGTGCTGACGGTGAGCCGCGTGTTTGCACACCTGTTCCGGCAGATGTAAGGGATATTCAGGACTGGCGGATGCCGGCTTCGATTCGTCAGTCTTGATCAACAAATATCTTTTTGATAATCACTCTATCAGCGCTGCCCGCCTTTGGAAGCCGCCCGACAGCCCTCGCGCATTCCCGCGCCCGCAGTGCAACAAAATCTGCCCGGCCACTCCTGAAACCGCTCGTGCTACGGTAGAATGAAGCACATTCCTACCATTCAGCAAAGCGTATAAACCAATTCTCCATGAGCACCGATCACACCAACGGCCATACCCCACCTGCACCTGCCTCGTCCAATTTCTTGCGCGGCATCATCGAAACCGATCTGACCGCCGGCGCCTACGCCGAGCGCAAGGACAGCCAGGGTCAGCCATTGCCGCAGGTCGTCACCCGCTTTCCGCCGGAACCGAACGGCTACCTGCATATCGGCCATGCCAAGTCGATCTGCGTCAACTTCGGCCTGGCGCGCGATTACGCCGGCCGCTGCCACTTGCGGTTCGACGATACCAATCCTGAAAAGGAAGAACAGGAATACGTCGACACCATCATCGACAGCGTCCATTGGCTGGGCTTCGACTGGAAAGACAGTACCGGCGAACATCTGTACTTCGCCAGCAACTATTTCGACAAGCTATATGAAATGGCGGAATACCTGATCAGCGCCGACCTGGCTTATGTCGATAGCCAAAGCGCCGAGCAAATGGCCGCCAATCGCGGCAATTTCGGTGAAGTCGGCAAGGATTCGCCGTTCCGCAACCGTCCGGCGGCCGAATCGCTGGACCTGTTCCGCCGCATGAAGGCCGGCGAATTCAAGGATGGCGAACACATCGTGCGCGCCAAGATCGATATGGCGTCGCCCAATATGAACATGCGCGACCCGGCGATCTACCGGATTCGCCATGCCCATCATCACCGCACCGGCGACAAATGGTGCATCTATCCGATGTACGACTACACGCACCCGATTTCGGATGCGCTGGAAAACATTTCGCACTCGATCTGCACTCTGGAATTCCAGGACCACCGGCCGTTCTACGACTGGGTGCTGGAACATCTGAGCGCCGCCGGTTTCCTGCAAAAACCGGTGCCGCACCAATACGAATTCTCGCGCCTCAACGTAACCTACGTGATCACCAGCAAACGCAAGCTGCGCCAGCTGGTGGACGAAGGCATCGTCGACGGCTGGGACGATCCGCGCATGCCGACCCTGGTCGGTATCCGGCGCCGCGGCTTTACGCCGGAATCGCTGCAATTGTTCTGCGATCGCACCGGCGTCACCAAATCCGACGGCTGGATCGACATGAGTTCGCTGGAAGGCGCCCTGCGCGAGGATCTCGATCCCAAAGCGCCGCGCGCCACCGCTGTGCTGAACCCGTTGAAACTGATCATCGACAATTTCCCGGAAGGTGAAACCGTGGCCTGCCATGCCCCGGTCTATCCACCGGCGCATCCCGAGCACGCCACCGCACTGCGCCACTTCCCGATCAGCAATACGCTCTGGATCGAACAGGAAGATTTCATGGAAACCCCGGTCAAAGGGTATTTCCGCCTGTTCCCGCCGAGCGCCGACAAGCCGGGCAGCCGGGTGCGCCTGCGCCACGGTTATGTGATCGAATGCACCGGCTTCGATAAAGACGCGGACGGCAAGGTCAGCGCGGTCCACTGCACCTACTTCCCCGACAGCAAGAGCGGCACCGAAGGCAGCGCCAACTACAAGGTCAAAGGCAATATTCACTGGATCAGCGTCGCCCATGCGCTGGAAGCCGAAGTACGCCTGTACGACCGCTTGTTCACCGATCCGCATCCGGATGCCGGCGGCAAGGACTTCAAGGCGGCGTTGAATCCGAACGCCAAGCAAGTGATTACAGCCTACCTTGAGCCCGGCTTGAAAGACGCCAAGGCAGAAGATCGCTACCAGTTCGAACGGCATGGCTACTTCATCGCCGACCGGATTGATTCCCTGCCTGGCAAGCCGGTATTTAACCGGACTGTTACCTTGAAAGACAGCTGGGGCAAGTAACAAAGCCATTCGGAAAGCGCTTCGAAACCCGCTTAGATTCGATTTTTGGCACGCAAAAGACGCGGCATCGTAAATTCGGTGCCGCGTCTTTATTACTTGTAGAGGCAGTGTTACATTATCCAATTACAGGCAACAGCAATCGCTGCTGAGAAGATTGAAATAGAAAGTAATAGAACGTGGAGCCAGCGCTTATACAAGTAGAGATACAGGTACGCGGTATCAATGGCCAAGTAACACTGCTCAGCGACCGAGTCCAGATCAAACGCGCTGGTGTCATGGCGCGATGGACGCAAGCCAGGAATAGCGGCAAGGACATCCCGATTTCCGATCTCAGCGCGGTCCGGATCCAGTTGCCCGGTCTGTTGACCAATGGTTATATCCATTTTTATTTAACCGATGGCCAGCAAACCGGCAACACCCTTATCCGTGCCGCCAGCGATGAAAATACGGTGCTGTTCAATCCCAGGCAATTCGCTGAATTCGCGAATCTTAAAAGCCAGATCGAGAAAAAAATCGCTGCCGCCAAGGCAGCCGCTCCTGCCGTCATAGATTTCGACCAGCTTGACAAGCTGGCGGAACAATACAAACAGGGCCTGATCTCGCGTTCGGAATGGATCAGCACCAAGAAAAAACTGCTGGGACTTTAACCCTGTGCCACGTGCGCAGCGGAGCCGGCGCGCAAGGACTATAATCACGCACCTTCCCTAGCTATACCAACCAAGGAACACCCATGACCATCTCCATGTACAGCGCCTCGATTCCCGTTTTCAAGCAGATGTTGACCGCGCTCAACGACGTATTGGCAAAGGCCGAAGCGCACGCAACTGAAAAGAAAATCGACCCCAACGCCTTCCTGCAGGCACGCCTGTTCCCGGACATGTTCCCGCTGGTCCGCCAGGTGCAGATCGCTGCCGATTTTGCCAAGAGCGTACCGGCACGCCTGGCCGGCGCCGAAGTTCCGGCGTATGAAGACAGCGAACAGACTTTTGCCGATTTGCATGCCCGCATCAAGAAGACGCTGGCATTCATCGACGGCCTGACGGCGGCGCAGATCGACGGCAGCGAAGCACTCGAAATCGTCTTGCGTCCTGGCACGCCGAAAGAAAAGAAACTGACTGGCCAGACCTATCTGCTGGGTTACGGCTTGCCGCAATTCTTCTTCCACGTGACCACCGCCTATGACATCCTGCGCCACAACGGCGTGGAAATCGGCAAGCGCGATTTCATGGGCGCTTATTGACCCGGCGGTAAATCGTATTTGCCTTGCATGAAAAACGCGACCTTCGGGTCGCGTTTTTCATGGCTTGCGCTTGGTCGCTACTCGCTACCAACGGCTCAAAGCGGCAAGCCCTCCTCCGCATCCAGCATCTCACTCATATCCTGACGCAAGCGTTCAATCGGCGCAGCCAGCCGCCCCGGCGCCCGGGCATGCACCAGCCAGGTATTCACGCCGGCCTTGAATTCAGGCACCTGCAACACCCGCAACTCATCGCGAAATGCACTACGCGCCAAAGCGCCAGGCATCACCATGCCGATGCCGACGCCGCGCGCCACCAGCGACAATTGCAACTCAGTGCCGAAAGTTTCCACCGCAATCTCCATCGGCAAACGCACTGCGTCCAGCGTATGGCGGATCGAGCGGCGTATGCCGCAGCCATCCTGATTCAGCACCCAGGCTTGCGACGCTAGTTCCAGCAACGACAAACGGCCCTTGCGCAGTGGTGCTTCACGATGCGCCACGATCACCGGCATTTGATGACAAAGCAGATGCGTGGTCAGTGTATTGGGCGGCATCACATCGTCAGGCAAGACCACTGCAGCCGCGTCAATCGCATTGCTTTCCAGCAGAGTCAGCAGCGTCGGCGACCAGCCGGTCGTAATGCGCAAGGTCAGCTTGACGAACTCGCTGCGCAAGCGATCGATGGGCTGAGTCAGGGCCAGTTCGGCCAGAAATGGCGCAACTCCCAGGCGGAATTCGCCGCTTGCCTCCGACCCTGTTTCCACGCCGGCCAACAAATCAGCAACCGATCCCAGCACACGGCGGCCGCGCTGGTAAACCTCGCGGCCAGCCGCAGTCGGTTTGAGCGGTTTCGATTGCCGCTCCAGCAACGCCACCCCCAGCCGCTCTTCCAGGCTTTGGACACGCCGGCTGATGCCGGGCTGGGTCAGGTGCAGGCGGGTCGCGGCAGCGACGATGGAACCGGTCTCGACCACGGCGACGAAGGCTTCGATGTCATGCGTATTCATGGATGAATTTTCACAAACAAATTAGCATAATATTTATGACAATAATTCACTTGTAGCATAAACATCGCAGATGCACAATCGGTGCATTGAAACGGGCTGCCAGGAATAGGACTCCGCCGACACCGCTGCCCGCCCTCGCGAAGAATGCTATGACCGCACCTCGACTCCCCTCAAGCGCCACCTACGCTACCTCCCAATCTAGCGCCACCCGCAGCGCCGGCAATGGCATTCCCGTTGCGCTGCAACTGTTGTTCGCCACCGCAGTCGGTATCACCGTGATTAATTTATTCGCGACACAGACGCTGATCGGCCCTATTGCCGCTGCGCTGGGTCTGGATGCGCACTTGAGCGGCATGGTCGCCATGTTGCCGCAACTGGGTTATGCCACTGGCTTGGTGTTGCTGGTGCCGTTAGCCGACCTGCTGGAAAACCGCAGTTTGATCGTGCGCCTGCTGGCTTGCTGCGCCCTGGCGCTGGCGGCGGCCACGCTGTCGACTTCCGGCTGGCTGTTCCTGCTGGCGATTTTTTTGGCCGGCGCTGCCTCCAGCGCAATCCAGATCATGGTGCCGCTGGCGGCCCTGATGGCTTGCGAAGCGCATCGCGGCAAGGTGGTGGGCAATGTGATGAGCGGCCTGATGTTCGGCATTTTGCTGTCGCGGCCGCTGGCCAGCCTGTTGCTGGATGCGGGCGGCTGGCGCCTGCTATACCTGGTGCTGACGATCTCGATCTCCCTGGTAGCGGCAACCCTGAGCCTTACGCTGCCGCAACGCCAGCCTGCGGCCGGCCTGTCTTATCTGGCTTTGCTCAAATCGCTATGGGGTTTGCTGTGCAGCCAGCCGGTGCTGCGCCGGCGTGCGCTTACCGCAGCGCTGGGGATGGCCACCTTCAGCCTGTTCTGGACGGCGGTCGCCCTGCTTCTGACGCAGCAGCCCTTCGACATGAACCAGCGCCATATCGCCTTGTTCGCGTTGGCAGGCGCTGCCGGCGCAGTAGCCGCACCACTGGCCGGCCGCATCGGCGATCGCGGCTGGACCCGGCCCGCCACCCTGGCCGCGCATCTGCTGATGATAGCTGCGCTGCTGCTGGCGGGCGTGGCTGGCGCCGGCTGGGGCGGTTTTGCCATCGCCCTGCATCCCTGGCTGGCGCTAGGCATGCTGGTGCTCGCCGCCGTCGGATTGGACGCCGGCGTAACCACCGATCAAACCCTGGGCCGGCGCGCCATCAACCTGCTGCAAGCGGAAGCGCGCGGCCGTTTGAACGGTTTGTTCGTTGGCATTTTCTTCGTTGGCGGCGCACTGGGCGCGGCGAGCGCGGCGCTGGCCTGGGTCATGGGCGGCTGGAGCGGCGTCTGCCTGGCCGGTATCGCCTATGCCATGGCAGCGCTGCTCATCGCCACATTCCAACAGGCCTGACACGGAAGATTATTGCCGTGCCGGCTTGTCGCCAGCGACGTAATACGGCACTTCCACCCGCGGCAACGGTTGCCGCCCGCGAATCTGATCGGCGATTTTTTCAGCGATCATGATGGTCGGTGCATTCAGGTTGCCGGTGGTGATCTGCGGCATGATCGAGGCATCGACCACGCGCAGGCCTTGCAAGCCATGCACCCGCCCCTCGCTATCCACCACCGCCATCTCGTCGTAGCCCATGGCGTTGGAACAGGATGGATGGAAAGCGGTTTCGGCGTGCTGGCGCACGAAAGCATCCAGCTCGGCATCGGTCTGAACCTGGACGCCCGGCGAAATTTCGCGGCCGGCATAGGCTGACAACGCCTGTTGCGCAATGATGTCGCGCGTGATCCGGATACCGTTGCGGAATTCCTGCCAATCCTGCTCGGTCGACATGTAGTTGAACAAAATGCTCGGATGCTGGCGCGGATCTTTCGAGCGCAGATGGATCCGGCCACGGCTCGGCGAACGCATCGATCCCATGTGCGCCTGGAAGCTGTGGACCTTGATCGGATTGCTGCCGTTGTAATTGATCGCTACCGGCAAGAAGTGATACTGGATATTCGGCCACTCGAAACTATCGTCGCTGCGAATGAAACCACCGGCTTCGAATTGATTGCTGGCGCCGATGCCGGTCCCCATCAACAACCACTCGGCGCCGATTTGCGGCTGATTCCACGGTTTCAGCGCCGGCGCCAGCGAGACCGGCTGCTTGCATTCGTATTGCTGATAGATTTCCAGATGGTCCTGCAAATTGGCGCCGACGCCGGGCAAATCGAGCACCACGGGAATATCGTGCTGACGCAGCAGCTGCGCCGGTCCGACGCCGGAGCGCTGCAGGATCTGCGGCGAGGCGATCGCACCCGAACACAGCAGCACTTCGCGCCTGGCTTGCGCCGTATGTTGTTGATCTGGCTGATCGTTATGCAGCCAGGCGACGCCGACGGCGCGTTTGCCGGCAAACAGTATGCGGTCGGTCAGTGCGTGCGTGACGATGGTCAGATTAGGACGGGCCCGCGCTTGGTCGAGATAACCGCGCGCGGTACTGGCGCGCCGCCCGTGCGGAGTCGTGGTGCGATCCATCGGGCCGAAGCCCTCCTGCTGATAACCGTTGAGATCATCGGTGCGCGGATAACCTGCTTGCACGCCGGCCTCCACCATTGCATGGTAGAGCACGTTGTTGCCGCTCTTCGGCGTGGTCACGCTGACCGGACCGTCGCCGCCGTGATAATCGTTGCCGCCGATGTCGCGGGTTTCGGCTTTCTTGAAATACGGCAGGCAATCCAGGTAGGACCAGCTTTCCAGCCCTGGCCGTTTGGCCCAGTGATCGTAGTCCAGCGCGTTGCCGCGGATGTAGCACATGCCGTTGATCAGCGACGAGCCGCCCAAGCCCTTGCCACGGCCGCACTCCATGCGGCGGCCATTCATGTGCGGTTCCGGATCGGTTTCATAGGCCCAGTTATAACGCCTGCCCTGCAATGGGAACGCCAGCGCCGCCGGCATCTGGGTACGGAAATCGAAACGGTAATCGGGACCGCCGGCTTCCAGCAACAGCACGCTGGTGCCGCCGTCCTCGGTCAATCGTGTCGCCAGAACATTGCCTGCCGAACCGGCGCCGATGATGATGTAATCGTATTCTTTTGCTTGCTGCATAATGATCCTTCCTTGCCGATGCCGGCGATGCGGCATCGTTGTAAAACATGGACGTTGCGCTGGAGAACGGTGCTCAGAACACCGAGGTATAAGCGCCCAGCTCCACTTGAATCGATTTGATGCGTGTGTAATGCTCCAGCGTGGTCAAACCGTTCTCACGGCCGACGCCGGATTGCTTGTAACCGCCAACCGGCATCTCTGCCGCCGATTCGCCCCAGGTATTGATCCAGCAGATACCCGCTTCCAACTGATGGATGACGCGATGCGCGCGGCTCAGGTTTTCTGTCATCAGGCCGGCCGCCAGACCGTATTCGGTGTCGTTGGCGCGGCGGATCACTTCGTCCTCTTCATCGAAGCTGAGGATGCTCATGACCGGGCCGAAGATTTCTTCGCGGACGATCTTCATGTCGTCGCGGCAATCGGTGAACACGGTCGGCTGCACATAAGCACCCTTGGCATAGGCGCCGCCGATTTCGCGCTGGCCGCCGATCAACAGGCGTGCGCCTTCGGCACGGCCAGATTCGATGTAAGACAGCACGCTATCCATATGCGGGAAACTGACCAGCGGGCCGAAGTTGGTGTGCATGTCGAGCGGATTGCCGAGACGGATACGCGCTACTCGTTCCAATACCTTGGCTTCAAACGCCGCCTTGATCGAGCTATGCACAAACACCCGGGTGCCGTTGGTGCACACCTGGCCCGAACTGTAGAAATTGGCCATCACGGCGACATCGGCGGCACGCTCCAGATCGGCGTCGGCAAACACGATCAGCGGTGACTTGCCGCCCAGCTCCATGGTGACTTCCTTCAAGGTCGAGCTGGAGGCGCTGGCCATCACTTTCTTGCCGGTGGCGGTGCCGCCGGTGAACGATATTTTTTCGATGCCGGCATGCTCGGTGAGCCAGCTGCCGACTTCACGGCCGCTGCCGGTCAGCACATTGAAGACGCCATCCGGCAAACCTGCTTCGGTATAGATTTCGGCCAGCTTGAGCGTGCTCAGCGGCGTCACTTCGCTAGGCTTGAAAATCATCGCATTGCCGGCAGCCAGCGCCGGCGCCGATTTCCACAAGGCGATCTGGATCGGATAATTCCAGGCGCCGATGCCGGCCACTACCCCCAGCGGCTCACGGCGGGTGTAGACAAACGAACTTTCGCGCAACGGGATCTGGGTGCCTTCTATCGACGGCACCAGGCCGGCGTAATACTCCAGCACATCGGCGCCGGTGACGATATCGACGGCGCGTGTTTCCGACAAGGCCTTGCCGGTATCCAGGGTTTCCAGTTCGGCCAATTCGTCATTGCGTTCACGCAGGATCGCTACCGCACGGCGCAGTACCCGCGAGCGCTGCATGGCGGTTTGGGCGGCCCATTCGCGCTGGCCTTGCTGTGCACTGGCGACGGCGCGGTCGACATCGGCCTTGGTGGCGCGCTGCACTTCGGCCAGCACTTCGCCATTGGCAGGATTAATGGTCTGAAAAGTATCACTGCCGCTGGCGTCGACCCGGCGGCCGCCGATGTATAGTTGTTGTAGCTTGAAAACAGGCATGTAAATTCTCCTCAAAGGGTTTCTATCAGACAGGTCAAAGATCAAGCCGCTGCAACAGCGTCGATTTTCTTTGCCAATTGTTGATCCAGATATTCGTAGGCCAGCTGGCGTGCCGCACCGGCGTCGAAGGCGGCGCCGGACAAGGAACCGCGCAACCACAAGCCATCGATCATCGCCGCCAGGCCGCGCGCGGCATGACGCGCTTGCGCCAGCGGCAGTTCGCGTAAAAACTGGCAGCACAGGTTGGAATGCAGGCGGCGGTCATTCACATGCTGCAATCTGCGCAGCGATTCCTGATGCATGCTGGACGACCAGAACGCCAGCCAGGTTTTCATGACCGGGCCGCTGACCTGGCTGTCGTTAAAGTTAGCGTCGACGATGGCGCGCAAATGGGTGGCGGTGTCTGCCGTGGATTCGCTGCGGCGGCGCAGGGTGTCTTCTCTCAGATCGCGCAGGATCTGGCGCATGGTGGCTTCCAGCAAGCCGCTCTTGTCGCCGAAATAATGGCTGATGATCCCGGTCGACAAACCGGCTTGTTTGGCAATCAGGGCAATCGTTGCATCAGCCAGCCCAACCCGGTCTATCACTTCCAGCGTGGCCTGGATCAGCTGCTTGCGGCGCAGCGGCAGCATCTCGTTTCTTTTCCTCAACTTACTCTCCCAAAACGTCGGCGAAAAGCGGCCTGCCCAGCCGTTGCCTGAATTCAGTATAATTTAAATTGATTGGACGTTCAATCAATTTAAGTTTAGGCTGTCGATGGCAGCACAATGTGTTCTTTTTAAAAACAAAAATCAGATCAAAGTACCGGCAACAGAATCGGAATGAGGTTTATTTAAATGCAACATCGAACAAACGCAGAAACGATGAGACAGCCTGGCCAGGCAAGCACACCAAACCACCGCGGGCAATGCAAATGAGCGCCGCCGCTACCGCCGCTGGCCATCAGTCGGGCAAGAACAAACTCAACCGCCCTGTTTTCTTTTCGTCAGCATTACTGATCATCGCCTTCACCATTGTCATCATCGCCTTCCCGCAAGCCTCGACCGTTTGGCTGTCGGGCGCGCAAATCACGCTGGCCAACAGCTTCGGCTGGTACTACATACTGGTGGTCGCCGCTTACCTTGGCTTCATCATCTGGCTGGCGCTATCGCCTTACGGCAAAATAAAACTGGGAGCGGACGACGAACAGCCGGCCTTTAGCTACGGCGCCTGGGCCGGCATGCTGTTCTCGTCCGGCATCGGCATTTCCCTGCTCTATTTCGGCGCCTCTGAACCCTTGACCCATTATCTGTATCCGCCACAGGGTGCGGCCGCAACGCCGGCGGCCGCCAGCCAGGCGATGACCTTGACCTTCCTGCATTGGGGCCTGCATGGCTGGGCTATTTATGCGCTGATCGCGGTAGCGCTAGGCTACTTTGCGTATCGCCACAAGCAGCCTCTGGCGTTGCGTAGCGCGCTGTATCCCTTGCTCGGCGAGCGCGTCCATGGCGTCGCCGGCCACGCTGTCGATTGTTTCGGCATCGTGGTTACCGTGCTGGGCCTGGTCAGCAACCTGGGCATAGGTTCGCTGCAGATCAGCGCCGGCCTGGAACACCTGTTCGGCCTGCAAAACAGCCATGGCACGCTGCTGGCGGTGATCATCGTGATGACGATAGTGGCGACCCTGGCCGCGATTTCCGGCGTCGAAGTCGGTATCCGCCGTTTGTCGAATCTGAATGTGCTGCTGTTTGCCAGCTTGCTGCTTTTTGTACTGAGCATGGGACCGACGCTGCATTTGCTGAACGCAATGACCCAGAATCTGGGCGATTACATCAGCAACTTCGTCGGCAAGACTTTTGACCTGTATGCCTATGACCGGCCTAGCGACTGGCTCGGCAAGTGGACGCTGTTCTATTGGGCCTGGTGGATCTCCTGGGCGCCGTTCGTCGGCCTGTTTATTGCCCGCATCTCACGCGGACGCACCATTCGCGAAGTGGTGACCGGCGTGCTGTTGCTGCCGTTGGCGTTCACGCTGGCATGGCTCTCGGTGTTCGGCAACAGCGCCCTGGATCTGCTGATTAGCCACGGCGCCACTGAATTGAGCCGGACCGCACTGGAGCAGCCGGCCATGACCATGTACATGCTGCTGGCGCACTACCCGTTTGGCACGGCGATGTCGGGCGTGGCGATTTTCGTCGGCTTCGTGCTGTTTTTGACACCGGCCGACTCGGGCGCCGTGATGCTGGCCAATTTATCGGTGCGCGGCAGCGGCAGTGATCATGATGCCGACGCCGATGCGCCGCACTGGCTGCGTATTTTCTGGTCGGCGCTGATCATGGCGGTCACCGTCGGCTTGATGTTTGCGGATAACATCAGTGCGATTCAAACCACGATCGTACTGGCGTCGCTGCCGTTTTCCATGGTGCTGGTGCTGTATATGGCTTGCCTGTTGAAGACTCTGCGCATGGAATTCAAACCCGCAATTGCGGTAAAAACCGCTGTGAAGGTCGCCAGGCAAGCTTAGTTGATACTAGCAAGCTGTCAGAATTTCTCCACGGAATTTTCGTGGAGAAATTTTTCAATGCAAGAATTACAAAAATTCCGTGCCCCCTCTAGTCTAGTCACCGGGACCGGCTATGAGACTTTAACCATCTCCGATGGAATGCCCCAAACAACCTGCCTGGCTGTAGCAAACACCCCTTCCTCAAACAGATTAAGCCGCAAACGCAGCATCGCGGATTTTTACAATTCTTTGATTGTAAAAAAGAATGATTCGCGTTTATTATTCTGTTTTTCCAGCCCGCAATAAAAACTATCATGACACTCTCTCACCGCTTCGGCGGCGCATTCCTTATCACTGCCTTAACCTTGTATTGCGGATTCAATATCGTTGCATTGGCCGAGGAAAGTCAGTTCGCTTACGTCTATACGACGGACCTGTTGCCAAAGGGAGCTAAGGAAGTCGAGCAGTGGATGACCTGGCGTCACCAGAAAATCGCCGGCCGTTATGACCAGGTAGAAGGACGTACCGAGGTTGAATACGGACTTACCGATCGGCTGCAGGTGGCCCTGTACGGCAACTATAACTGGACATCGGCCTACCACAACGGTCCCGATGGCGCGACAACACCGCCCGAACAGTTTGCCGACGATCAGCCCGATCCGAATGCGCGCTACCGTGACAAACGCTTTGTCGGCGTCTCGGCAGAAGCAATCTACCGTTTGCTTAGCCCCTACACCGACGGCATCGGGGTAGCGCTCTATGTGGAGCCGACCATCGGCCCCCGCTTCCGCGAAGTGGAAACCAAGCTCATCTTGCAAAAGAATTTCCTGGATGACCGCCTGACCATGGCTTTTAACTTTACCTATGCGCCTGAATGGCGGAATCTGTCGGATGACTCCAGAGCATCCGGCAGAAGCTGGCAGGAAGAAACCGATGTCAATGCGAACGTCGCAGTGTCCTATCGCTTCAAGCCGAACTGGGCGGCGGGATTTGAACTCTTGAACGAACATGAGTACAACAGCTATAACTTCAAAAACGAATCGAATAGCGGCTACTATTTTGGCCCGACCGTGCACTATGGCGGCAAGCAATTCTTTGTGACGGCGACCTTTTTGGAACAAATGCCTTGGGCGCATGCACATGCCGATACGGTTCCAGGCACGCTGGTGGGCGGCCGAACCTACGATAACGATTTTGAAAGACGCCGCCTTCGCATCAAGGCCGGCTACTACTTTTAAACGAAACCAAGCTAAGGGAACTTAAGTGAAACACAGTCCATGGATATGGCTTCCGGTGGCAGCTATTTCGACATCGGTTTACGCCACTACCTATTTCACGCCGGAACAGGCGCAGCAAGCCATCTTTCCGAATGAAAAATTCACACCCGCGTTTATCACCCTGAGCGACGAGCAAGCTAAACAAATCGACAAGATGACAGACGTCAATGTCCGTCATAAAGAGATCAAGGCGTGGAAGGTTGCCGGCGGCGGATGGTTTATTCTCGATGAGGTGGTCGGCAAGCATGAATTCATTACGTATGCAGTCGGCTTGAACGCAGATGGCAGCGTCAAGCAGATCGAAATCATGGAGTACCGGGAATCGTACGGCTACGAGGTCCGCAATCCGGAATGGCGCAAGCAGTTTGTCGGCAAGACCGCGGCAGACTCGTTAAAGCTGGAAAAAGACATTCGCAACATCAGCGGAGCAACGCTCTCATCCAAGCACATCGCCGATGGCGTCAAGCGCGTGCTGGCAACGTATGCCGTTGCCCTCAAATAGCCTGCGCCGGGCACGCCCGCTGCTTGGAACGCTGGTCGAAATCAAGATCGCCGGCGATCCTGCGATCTTGTCCGAAGCATGCAACGCGGCATATGCAGCCATTGAGCGGGTCCAGCAGCTGATGAGTTTTCACGACGCGGGCAGCGATGTCTCGCGAATTAATGCAGCTGATCCGGCATGTGAAATTTGCGTTGATCCACATACTTTCAAGGTCTTGGAATTCGCGCATCAATTGGGCGACCTGTCCGCAGGCGCTTTCGACATCTCGACCGCCGCGGTTCTGGTGGATAACGGATTTTTGCCTGCGCACCGCCTGCAACAGTCGGCAGCTATCGATGTCACTTATCGCGATCTGGAATTGCTCAATGGCCACCGCGTGCGTTGGCAGCGCCGTGGATGCATCGACTTGGGCGGCATAGCGAAAGGATATGCCGTTGATTGTGCGATTGCAGCACTGCAATCGCACGGCATTGCCAGCGGCACGGTCAATGCGGGCGGAGATTTACGTTGCTTCGGCGAACCGCAAGCGATTCATGTGCGGCAGCCGGACCAGCCTGCCTCGCTGATCCCGCTGGGATACCTATCCAACCATGCGATTGCTACCTCAGCCGGATATTTTGCGGGCATTGGCAGCGATAAACATCGGATCGATCCTTTAGTCGACCCGCAACAACGGATTTGCACCACATGGGGCGACAGTGTCAGTGTCGTCGCGCCTGACTGCATGACCGCCGATGCGTTGACCAAGGTTGTACGACTTGCGCCAATAGATGCGCCGGCTATTCTTGAGCGC
This sequence comes from Collimonas silvisoli, assembly GCF_018305005.1. Taxonomy (GTDB): domain Bacteria; phylum Pseudomonadota; class Gammaproteobacteria; order Burkholderiales; family Burkholderiaceae_D; genus Collimonas; species Collimonas silvisoli. The sequence continues at coordinate 6,432 of NZ_JAGQEG010000061.1, read as the reverse complement.
TTTAATGCGCAAGCAATCGTGACCGACGGGCAGGCCGTCCGCTCGTGCGGGGCAAGACTGCTGCAAACAGAAATAACGCCATGAAATCACGTATTCCACCTATGCCGATACGATTGAGCCGGCAACACGAGCGCTGGATTTATCTGATAGGCGCAATACTCTTCCTCTCTGGTCTCGGTTGGCTGATCGCCCACAATTTCCTTGCCGCTCCTGGAGAATTCGGTGACGCGCACCATCCGTCCGAGCCGTGGTGGCTGCGCTTGCATGGCGCGGCGGCGATGGGGTTCCTGATGGTCATCGGCTCTCTCCTGCCAGGTCACATTGCTAGCGCCTGGCGGCTACGGAAAAACCATCGCAGCGGCCTGTTTATGCTGGCGCTTGTCGCCGTATTGTTGCTGACTGGGTACGGCTTGTACTATGCGGGAGATGAACAATCCCGTCCGTGGATCAGCTTGATCCACTGGATCGCCGGTACTGCTGCAGCGGCCGGATTATGGCTGCATATCTGGCTGGGCAAGCGAAAAGCGAACATGCTGCACGCCGTCGTGCGCAAGCCAATTGCTCCTGACGCAACCGGAACCGCGGCTGCAGTGGCGGTTCAACGCAAACGCAGTTCTTAACGTAGGCTAGCCGTTGCCACACTTTGGCAGAACGGCTAGCGCAATGTCCAACTTTTTTATGAACGGACGAACTGTCAAGCCTGGTTCAAGCCTTCTTTTCCCGCAGCAAAGCGTGCAGGATAATCGCCCCAAAAGTCGCGGTGCCGATGCCGCCCAGGGAGAACTGGCCAAGCTTCAAGGTAAAGTCGCCGGCCCCCAGCACCAAGGTCACGGCAGCCACGATCAGATTGCGATTGTTGGAAAAGTCGACCTTGTTCTCGACCCAGATACGCGCGCCCGCCACGGCAATCAAGCCAAACACCACACTCGAGACGCCGCCCAGCACAGCGCCAGGAATGGTTTGAATCACGGCGCCGAATTTCGGTGAGAAACCCAGGAAGATTGCCAGGCAAGCCGCCACCACGAATACCAAGGTTGAATAAATCTTGGTGACCGCCATCACGCCGATATTTTCAGCGTAAGTGGTGACGCCGGTGCCGCCGACGCTGCCCGAGACAATCGTCGCCAAGCCATCGCCGACGAAAGCGCGGCCCATGTATTTATCGAGATTTTGTCCGGTCATGGCGGCCACCGCCTTGATATGGCCCAGGTTTTCTGCCACCAGGATAATCGCAATCGGCGCCAGCAAAGCCATTGCATCGGCCTTGAATACCGGCGCAGAAAAATGCGGGACGCCGAACCAGGCAGCTTGCGCGACTATGCCAAAATCAATCGGCTTGCCGAGACCGGCGCCGTTGGTCAGCACCGCATAAATCACATAGGCCAGCATCAGGCCGACCAGTATCAGCAGCCGCTGCACCATGCCGCGGGCAAACACGGCGACGCCGCCGACGCACAAGACCGTTCCCAGCGCCATCCAGGCATCGAAGTTATTACCGCTGACGCCCTTGACCGCAATCGGCGCCAGATTGAGCCCGATCACCGCCACCACCGCACCGGTGACTACCGGCGGCATCAAGGTTTCGATCCAGCGCGTGCCGATCGCCATCACCAGCAAGCCGATCAGCGCGTACAACACGCCGCAGGCGATAATCCCGCCCAACGCAACGCCGAGGTTGGAATTCAGGCCATGGCCGCCGTAGGCGCTGACCGCAATCACCAGGCCGATAAAAGAAAAACTGGAACCGAGATAGCTCGGCACCCGGCCGCCGACCAGCACAAAAAACAGCAAGGTGCCGATGCCTGACATGAAAATCGCCAGATTCGGATCGAAACCCATCAGCAATGGCGCCAGCACCGTCGCACCGAACATCGCCACAACGTGCTGCACCCCCATGGCGAAAGTCTGCGGCCACGGCAAACGTTCGTCGGCAGCGATAACCTGCCCCTGACCGTCGGCCGGACTGGCGCGCAGACGCCATCTGGGAAAATAAGAAGCCGCCATGAATTTCCTCTCTGTGTGACGATTTACGTGCCTGTCGTGGCTGGATCGGCTGCTAGCCGAACACGGGGGCAGCGTAAAACCGTACGGTTGATTTTGTTTTTGACCGGAAGCTAGTGTACGAAGGCGGCCGCAAAATAACAATGCGATCAGGAAATAAATGTATTGCGAATGCATAAAAAAACACCGGCGGGATGGCCGGTGTCTGATTGTCGCTAGTCCGATGCAATCATGGGAACATAGGAATATGTTTTTCCACTCCAGAAAAAGCAGCTTCCGGATGACGCTTTTCAATTAATTCTTCTATCGCCGGCACCTGTTTGAACGGCACATCGACCAGCAGCAGTATCTTGCCCTCTTCAATCCCGGCGTGAAACTCCTTCAGGCGGGAGTTGGGAATCGCCGCCGCCGCCATGCCCGACATCCAGCTGCCGAGCACTGCGCCTGCCAATGTCAGCGCGACCAGCGCCAGCCAATTCAGATGCACCCAATCCGGCGGGAAATACACCAGCCACATGCCCAGCACCAAACCTATCACGCCGCCTGCCAGCAAACCGACTTCAGCACCGTTGGCAAGATCGGTTTTATGCAACACATTGGCTTCAGGCATATCAGCCGGCAGCTTTCCTTCGGCGCCCCAGAAGTGAATGTGCCGAATCCCGATCCGGGCCAACAGCAACTCGTCCAGCGTGCTGCGTGCACTGGGAACATCCGGCAACATGAAGTAAAGTCTTTTTCTGCCCACCATGATGGCCTCCTATGACTGTTTATGCTTTCAGCATAGTCAATCGGCAGGCAATCCACAAAGGTTGATTGCCGCCTGATCCAGCTAAAAATGCGACAATCCTGATTCCGCCAACCAACAACGATGGAAATCCCATGATTCTCGAATTAGCCGATATCCGTATCCAACCCGGTAAACAACAGGAGTTCGATGCCGCCATTCAACGCGGGATCGAACAAGTCATCAGCAAAGCCAAGGGATTTTCCGGCTTCAAGATACATAAGGGAATTGAATCGCCGGAACGCTATGTGCTGACAATTTCCTGGCAGACACTGGAAAATCACACTGTGGATTTTCGCGAATCGCCGGCATTTGCCGAGTGGCGTGCGCTGGTCGGACCGTTTTTTGCAGTGCCGCCAACCGTCGAGCATTTCACGCTATTGACGGAATCGCACTGAATACATAGCAGCGCGTGAACTGAGATGCACTGTGTGAGCAGCGGGGCAACCCGATCTGACGGCCTGTGCCGGCGGGATGCCCGACTGCTACGCAGCGGTATAGATGAACTACAAGATGCTGAAACTACTTCTGACTGCAAACAATTGCAGATACCATTACTGCTGGCAACTAGCTGCCGCCAAACCTAACGCTAGACTCAAACTGAAACTCAGAAACCTTTGATCCATGCTGCAGTCTCGGCGCTTTCACGGTCCAGGCGTTGCATGCGATATTCCAGATCATACAAATCGACGGCTTCTGCCAGGTAAGCTTCTTTACGTGCGGCTTCCGAACGCTCGTAAGCAGTGCCAACGCGCTTGAAGAAAGCCGAGATGCTGCTCAAAATACCGGCAGCTTGTACCAAAGCAGCTGGACGGGAAATACTAGAACTGTTGCTGATTGTCATTGTAGACATGATAAATTCCTCTTTCGTTTTGCGTTCACCGCAAGCCAATTGTTGCGTCGCACAATCAGAATAGCGTTTCCCCATTAATTATCCAATTTCGATTGCCAATAGCAGTTATCAGTTTTGTGAATTTAAGGGGCTAAAAGCGCTATTTCGAGCCTTCTTACGATTTGACTTAAAGCGTTGTAAAACTGCTATACAGGCATCGAAAGATGACTGTAAACTGCTGCACCTTCCTCATGCGCAAGCCTTAGCCCAATGTCTACCCACACCTTCCTCTGGCACGACTACGAAACTTTCGGCGTCCAGCCGCGACGCGACCGCCCGGCCCAATTTGCCGCCATCCGCACGGATGCCGAGCTGAATGAAATCGGCGAACCGATCATGCTGTATTGCCAGCCAGCAAATGACTTCTTGCCGGACCCGCAGTCTTGCCTGATTACCGGCATCACGCCGCAACTATGCCTGGAGCGCGGCGTGGCCGAGTACCAGTTCGCGGCGCAGATCGAAAAGGCGTTTTCCGAACCCGGCACCATCGGCGTCGGCTACAACACGATCCGGTTCGATGACGAGGTCACGCGTTTCCTGTTCTGGCGCAACCTGATCGATCCTTACGCGCGCGAATGGCAGAATCAATGCGGCCGCTGGGATATCCTGGATGTGGTGCGCACCGCTTATGCCTTGCGGCCGGACGGCATACAGTGGCCGCTCAACGGTGAGGGACGGCCGAGTTTTCGCCTGGAGCACCTGACCGCCGCCAACGGCCTCAGCCACGAAGCCGCGCACGATGCGCTGTCCGACGTGCGGGCAACGATCGGCCTGGCGCGATTGATCCGGCAGCATCAGCCGAGGTTGTTCGATTTCTGCCTCGCCCTGCATAAAAAAGACCGCGTCGGCGCTGAAATCGGCTTGCCGACGCCGCGGCCATTCCTGCATATCTCCGGCATGTTCCCGGCCGAACGCGGCTGCCTCGCCGTCATGTGGCCGCTTGGCGTGCATCCCACCAACAAGAATGAAATACTGGCCTGGGATCTGGCGTTTGATCCCAGCGAGTTGTTTTCCCTGGATGCAGATACCGTGCGCACCCGCCTGTTCAGCAAAACCGATGATTTGCCCGAAGGCGTGACGCGTCTGCCGTTGAAGTCGGTCCATCTGAACAAATCGCCGATGGTGATCAACAAACTGCAGACGCTATCGACTGACATGGCGGCGCGCTGGGGCATAGATATCCCGCAAGCGCTGCGCCATGCGGAAATTGCGGCACAGGCTCCCGACCTCAACGGCCTGTGGCGCCAGGTTTTCCAGCGCCCAGAAGAGGCGGCAAACGATGTCGATGAAGACTTGTACGGCGGTTTCGTCGGCAATACCGATCGCCGCAAACTGAACGAGTTGCGCGCGCTGTCGCCGCAAAAACTGGCCGCCGCCCGTACCAGCTTTGACGATCAGCGCCTGGAAGAGCTGGCATTCCGCTACCGTGCCCGTAATTTCCCTGAAACCTTGAGCGTAGATGATCAGCAACGCTGGGAAGAGCATCGCGCCGCGCGCCTGTTCGAGGGTGAGGGCAAGGCGCGCACGGTCGATATGCTGTTTGAAGAGATCGATAATTTATCGGAATCGGCGGATGAACGCGGCGAAGAAATTCTGGGCGCCCTGTATGATTATGCCGAGATGATCGCGCCCGCGCGCGAATAAGCCCGCCGCCATTGCTTGGCCCGGGAAGACTGCAAACACAAAACAGGGCCAGGATAATTTCCGATCCTACGAAAATTATCCTGGCCCTGCTTTTTTATACTTCAACGACCCGAGCGGCGTCCCGCCCAGGCTCGGTGTTCATTCTATACTTCCGACGCCATTGCTGACGGCGTTTGCGTTGCCACCACTTGCGGTTGCGCTTTCAGCTGTTGGATAAAATCGCGCATGGGCTGATGGATATCCGCGAACAGCGGATTGCTGCGATTTTTTATCATCACTTCAGTGAATAGCTTCAAGCCCAGCGCCAATGAGGCAGCGCTATCAGCGTCAAACTGGCCTTTGCTGCGTACCTTGCCGACGATCGCGAACAGATCGTCGTGGTTGCCGGTCTCAAAACTGATGGCGGCATGGGCCGGCGCGTCTTGCTTCGGCGTGGCCAGATGCTCCAGGGTGATGCGGTAACGGTGTTCACGCATAACGGCTCCTTCTCTCCTAACGACGTGCTTTTGCCTGTTGCGGCATGGTGGCTTGCTTCAGATGCGTTCGATTTTCACCGCTGCCAGATCGATGGCGTCGACCATGGCGCGGATTTGTTCCTGGCTGAGCTCGCCGCGTTCCAGCCGTGTATGCAGCGCCATGCGGAAATTCTGGATCGCGCGCCGCAACTCGGGGGCGGAGCTGCCGGATGCACGTTGTGCAGTTTCCAGACGCTGCAGCGCCAGGGCCAAGGCTTCGCCGTTGGCAGCTAAAAACGCAGCGCCTTCCGGTGTGATGCGATACAACTTTTTACCGCCGGTTTCAGCCTCGATGGCTGCGTAACCGAGCTCTTCCAGCAATGTCAAAGTTGGATAGATCACGCCCGGGCTTGGGCTGTAATCGCCGCCAACCAGTTCTTCGATCGCCTTGATGACCTCGTAGCCGTGACGTGGCTTTTCTTGCAACAAATTAAGAATCACCAGCCGCAAACTGCCCTGCTCAAACATGCGCCCGCCACGCCCGCCTTCACGTCGCCCGCCTCGTTCAAACAGACCGCCGCCACGATGTTGCCTTTCATGGCCCTGATGCATACGGCTGCGGTCGCAACCTCTTCTATGTCCAAACATGTTTCTTC
>NZ_JAGQEG010000060.1 GCF_018305005.1 Collimonas silvisoli | reverse complement strand
TTTCGCCAATGAAAAACCCCCAAAGTTGGTGTCCAACTTTTGGGGTTCAGTTCATTCAAGTCGGCTTTTTTTCGGCTGGCCTGACGCCTGATGAATAGGCCATAGGCGCTTGCAAAGATACTTACATCGGCATCAAAGTTTCGACGCAATCAATTTGCCCAGCCGCTCAATTCCTTCGCGTATCTTGGCCGGCGGCACGGTAACGAAACTCAGGCGCAAGGTATGCTGCTCCGGCGTATTGCCATAGAACGGTCCGCCCGGCACGAACGCCACGTGCTGTTCCACCGCTTCCGCCAGCAGCTTGACGCTGTCGATATGCTTGGGCAAGGTCACCCAGATAAACATGCCGCCTTCCGGCTTGGTCCAGCTGGTACCGCTTGGAAAATAGGTTTTCAGCGCATCCAGCATGGCGTCGCATTGATCCGAATACAATTTGCGGATGGTTGGAATATGCTGATCGAGGAAGCCGTCTTTGATGGTCTCGTACACCACCATCTGCGTCAGCTGGGCGGTATGCAGATCGGTAGCTTGTTTGGCTTGCTCCAGCTTTTCGATCAGCGGCCGCGGCGCTACCACGTAGCCCAGGCGGATTCCCGGCGTCAGGATCTTGGAGAACGATCCCATGTAAATCACCCCGCCCGGATTCATGCTCAGCATCTTAGGCAGCGGTTCAGCGCGATAACTGAGTGCGCCGTAAGGATCGTCCTCGATCAGCGGCAAACCGAGCCGCGCACAGATATCCACCAAAGCGTGACGACGTTCTACCGACAAAGTACGGCCGGTAGGATTCTGAAAATTCGGCAGCGCATACAACATGCGCGCGCCCTGTCCCAGGGTTGCCACGGTTTCCGGGATCAAACCGCCTTCGTCGCTAGGCAACGAAACGAACTCAGGGCCGTACAGCGAGAACGCTTGCAAAGCGCCCAGATAACTAGGGGTTTCGACCAGCACCTTGCTGCCTTCGTCGATCAATACCTTACCCAGCAAATCCAGGCCCTGTTGCGAACCGGAAGTCATCATGACTTGATTCGCCATGATCTTGGCGTCGCTGGTCGACAAGGAATTGGCCACCCACTCGCGCAGCGGCCCGTAACCGTCGGTCGGACCGTATTGCAAGGCTACCTTGCCTTGCAGCGACAGCACCTTGTCAAACGCCGCTTTCAACGGTTCGACCGGGAACGTAGCCGGCGACGGCAGGCCACCGGCGAAGGAAATGATTTCCGGACGCATGGTGATCTTGAGGATTTCGCGGATGGCCGAACTTTGCAACTTCTGTGCGCGCTGCGAAAAATGCCATTGCAGCGGCGTTGGATTTTCGATTTTCATACTATTCTCTTCAAGTGATCTTGTTCTGAGAGACTGTCGCCAATCGCTCCGGCCGGAGCCGGATGCATATTGCAACAGCCTGCGGTTTTTATGATCTGCCGTCTCCTGGGCTGGCAGCGGATAGCGCTACCAGGACTATGCCGCTACGTTGTGCGGACTACTCTATTTCAGCAATCATTTCAATTTCCACGCAGGCGCCCAACGGCAGCTGCGCTACGCCAAATGCCGAACGGGCATGCTTGCCCTGCTCGCCAAACACTTCGCCGATCAATTCGGAAGCGCCGTTGGTGACCAGATGCTGCTCGATAAAATCAGGTGTTGAATTGACCAGGCTCATCAGTTTGACGACGCGCTTGACGCGCTTCAGATCGCCGCCGCAAGCTGCTTGCAAGGTCGCGATCAGGTCAACCGCAATGCCGCGCGCGGCCAGCTTGGCTTCTTCGGTAGTAATGTCCTTGCCCAATTGGCCGACCCAGATCTTGCCGTCTTTCTTTGACAGGTGACCGGACAGGTAAACCGTATTGCCGCTTTGGGCGTACATCACGTAAGCGGCAGCGGGTGCGGCTACCGCAGGCAATGTGATATTCAGGGCTTGCAACTTTTCATATACAGACATCTGACACTCCGAAAAAAGATCATTTGTCGACGCTTTTGGCGCCAGCAACAATGACGGGATAAATGAGATACAGCCGGTTTGATACGGCCAATGAGCGATTATCTCACTTACCGTCAAGTTTGCGAAAGCCTGGCTTGAGATTTTGCCATGCGGGTTTAGGCCGCCTGCCGCCGCACCGCCATCTTGCGGCCAAACGCCACCACTATCAGCACTGCCAGCGCAAACAGCAGATTGCTGCCGTCGAGAGCCTCGTCCAGCAACAGCGCCGCACCCAGCAAGGTCAGGAACGGCTGCAATAATTGCACCTGGCCAACCCGCGCAATCCCGCCCAGCGCCAGGCCCTTGTACCAAAAGAAGAAACCGATAAACATCGAGAACAACGATACGTAGGCGAATCCGAGCCAGGCCTTGGGCGAAGCGTTAACCCCGTAACGCCAGCCTAGCCACACGGTTATCGGTAGCACGATCGGCAAAGCCAATAGCAGCGCCCAGGCGATGACTTGCTGCCCGCCCATGGTTTGCGACAAGCGCCCGCCTTCCGCGTAGCCCATGGCAGCCGCCGCCACTGCCGCCAGCAAGGCCAGGTCAGCGAGCTGTAAACCACCGCCACCCTGGCTTAGTGCGAAAACGATAACAATGGCACTGCCGATTACGGCGGCAATCCAGAATCCGGCCGAGGGCCGTTCGCCAAACCGCAAGGCGCCAACCATGGCGGTCGCCAGCGGCAAGATGCCGAGCACGATGGCGCCGTGCGCTGCTGGCACATAGCGCATCGCCACCGAGGAAAACACAGGAAAGCCGATCACCACGCCCAAGGCTGTCACCGCCAGTGCTTTCCATTGCGCAGCGGTTGGCAGTGTTGCTTTCAGCTTCCACAGCAGCAGCATGGAACATAAGGCCGCCACCACGGCCCGGCCGAATGCGACAAACACCGGATTCAGTTCGGCCACCGCCATCCGGGTAAACGGCAGGGTCAGGCTGAATACCGCCACGCCGACCAGCCCCAGCCACATGCCCTTGGATTCGTCCGTCATGGCGCTTGTCTTTCGAATGGTTATCGGAGCAAAAAGCGGAGCCAAAATCAAAGCCAGATCGAAACCGCGGAATAGATCGTCAACAACACCATCACCGTACAAAACACGCGCTGCCACAGAGGCTGCGCCAGGTAGCGCCGCAAGACCGAACCGGCGCCGGCCCAGACGCTCACGCACGGCAGGTTGATGACGCAGAACACCATGCAATAGATGGCAATCGACAGCCAGATCGGCTGCAGCGGCGGCATAAATGCCGAAGCGCTGGTGATCGCCATGATCCAGGCTTTCGGATTGGCCGCTTGAAATGCCGCCGCACCGAGGAAGGTCATCGGTCTATGGCTGCTGCCGACTTCCGATTTGAAAGACATATGGCGCAGCTTCCAGGCCAGATACAGTAAATAGGCCGAGCCCAGGGTTTTCAGGATCACGTGAATCGATGGCAAGGCCAGCACCAGGCCGCCGATGCCGGCTGCGCACAGCACCAGCATCACGCCGAAACCGAAGGTAACGCCGAGCATGTGCGGGATGGTGCGGTTGAAGCCGAACATGATGCCGGAAGAAGTCAGCATGATGTTGTTCGGCCCCGGCGTGATCGACGACACGAAGGCGAATACGGCCAGCGGCAGCAAGGTCTCCAGCATCATGAAACGCTCGTCGCAGGATGGAAATCGAGGCCGCGCAGACGCGCCAGCATCAGACGCAACACAGTCATCCCGCCGCGTTGCGGCTTGCGGTTCAGGGTAATCCGGCTATTTCCCGGGTCCGCCTCGACCACCACCATGCGGCCAGGCAGCAGCCTCAGCGAGCGGCCCGCATGCAGCCAATGGTCTTCCGGCTGTCCTTCAAAGGTAACCCAGACACGGCCGCTGACTACGCGCAAGGTTAAGTGACTGTCGGTAACGCCGGACAAGGTGCTGCCGGCCGTCATGGTATGCGTCTGTTGTTTAAATAGAGTCTGCATGGTTAAGTCGCTTCAGGTATTGTGACTTCAGGAATTTAGGTCTATGCTAATCGACAAATCCAATACAGTACCAATACACTTTATCAAGTAATTTCTAACATTGTCCCGGCAAAACTACCAATACAGTGACCAACACACTCTCCCCACGCAAGCTGAACCGCAGCCAGACGCCGGCCGCGCCCCAGCTCTTGTCACGCGATAGCGACACCTCGCTGGTCGAGCAGATCGTGCGCACCATCGAAGCCCGCATCAACGACCGCCTGTTGCGCACCGGCGCCCGCATGCCGTCGATCCGCCAGTTTGCCGATACTCACGGCGTGTCGCGCTTTACGGTGGTGGAAGCCTATGACCGGCTGGTAGCGAAAGGCTGCCTGGAATCGCGCCGCGGCTCCGGCTTTTATGTGCGCGAACGGGCGCCGCTGATCGCCAGCGACAACAGCAACGGCTCCAGCGACAAGCGGCCGCCGCTGATGGATGTGGTGTGGCTGGTGCGGAATATGTTTCGCCAGTTGCCGACCAAAAAAATGCCCGGCTCAGGCATGCTGCCCATTGATTGGCTGGATGCCGACCTGATCGCCAATGCCTTACGCAGCATCAGCCGGCAGAATCCGGCCCAGCTTCTCTCCTACGGCAACCCGCAAGGCTTCCTGCCGCTGCGCCAGCAATTGCAGCTGAAAATGGCCGAGCTGGAAATCGCTGCGACGCCGGAACAATTCGTCACCACCACCGGCGTCACCCAGGGACTGGATCTGGTAGCGCGCCACTTTACCCAGCCGGGCGATGTGATTTTTGTCGACGATCCTTCATGGTTCTTGATGTTCGCCTCGTTTGCCGCGCTCGGCGCCAAACTGGTCGGCGTACCGCGCCTGGCGGACGGCCCGGATATGGCCAAGCTGGCGGAGCTGAGCGCGCTGCATAAACCCAAGCTGTATGTGATGGTGTCGGTATTGCACAATCCGACTTCGACCTCGCTCTCCGCAGCCAAGGCGTTCCAGATCCTCAAGCTGGCCGAGGAACACGATTTCATGATCGTCGAAGACGATATCTATTGCGATCTCCATCCGGGTTCCGCAGTACAGCCGGCGACCCGCATCGCCACCCTGGACCAACTCAATCGCGTGATCTACATGGGCGGTTTTTCGAAGACGCTGTCGCCCAATCTGCGCTCGGGCTTCATCGCCACCTCGCACGAACTGGCGCAGCATTTTGCCGACCGCAAGATGCTGTCGACCCTGACCAGCGCCGAAATCGGCGAACGGGTGATCTACAAGATCCTGTCGGAGGGCCATTACCGCAAGCATGTCGACCGCTTGCGCAACAAACTCGACGGCGTGCGCGACCGCACCATCCGGCAGATGGAACGCATCGGCATGACGGTCGATATCAGCACGCCGGCCGGCATGTTCGTCTGGGCCGACGCCGGCTGCGATACCAATGTGCTGACCGAAAAAGCGCTGGCGCAAGACTATCTGCTGGCGCCCGGCAGCTTGTTCTCGCCCAAGCAACTGCCGTCCTCGCGCATGCGTATCAATGTGGCGGCGATGTCGGATCCCGGCATCTGGCGCTTTCTCGAAAGCGAATGTGGCAAATAAGGCAATATTGCAGGCGCAATGATGCGATGCCGCCCTTGAAAAACCCCGATAGCACCCCACTTCGAATAGCATTAAGCTTTTTATATAATCTCACTTTTTATTTGGACAGAGGAAACAATGGCCGTATCCGAAAAGCAAACCCTTGGTTTTCAGGCAGAAGTAAAGCAACTGCTGCAATTGATGATCCACTCGCTGTATTCCAACAAGGAAATTTTCCTGCGCGAGCTGGTTTCCAATGCATCCGACGCCGCCGACAAGCTGCGCTTTGAAGCGATCAACAACGGCGCCCTGTTCGAAAACGACCCCGAGCTGAAAATCAAGGTCGGTTTCGACAAGGCCGCGCGCACCATCACCATCTCGGACAACGGCATCGGCATGAGCCGCGACGAAGCCATCTCGCACCTGGGCACTATCGCCAAGTCCGGCACCAAGGAATTTTTCTCGAAACTGTCCGGCGACCAGCAAAAAGATGCGGCCCTGATCGGCCAGTTCGGCGTCGGCTTTTACTCTGCCTTCATCATCGCCGACAAGATCACGGTTGATACTCGCCGCGCAGGCGCTGCCGCCACTGAAGGCGTGCGCTGGGAATCCGCCGGCGCCGGCGATTTCAGCGTCGAAGCGATCGACAAGCCGTCGCGCGGCACCACCATCACCCTGCATCTGCGCGAAGGCGAAGATGAATACCTGTCGGCCTGGAAACTGAAATCCATCATCCGCAAATATTCCGACCATATCTCGCTGCCGATCGTAATGCAGAAAGAAGAATGGGACGAAGAGAAAAAAGAAACCGTGGTCAAGGACGAATACGAAACCGTCAATCAGGCCAGCGCTCTGTGGGCACGCAACAAGTCCGACATCACGCAAGAGCAATACAGCGAATTCTACAAACACGTTTCGCACGATTTCGAAGCACCGCTGACCTACACCCACAACCGGGTCGAAGGCCGCAGCGAATACACGCAATTGCTGTACATCCCGAGCCACGCTCCGTTCGATCTGTGGGATCGCAACAAGCGCAGCGGCATCAAGCTGTACATCAAGCGCGTCTTCATCATGGACGACGCCGAACAGCTGATGCCGGTCTATCTGCGCTTCGTCAAGGGCGTGATCGATTCCAGCGACCTGCCGCTCAACGTCTCGCGTGAAATCCTGCAAGAATCGCGCAATGTGCGCGTGATCCGCGAAGGCTCGACCAAACGCGTGCTGGGCTTGCTGGAAGAATTGGCAAACAGCGACGAGCAGGCGCAAAAGGACAAGTACGCCACCTTCTGGAAAGAATTCGGCCAGGTCTTGAAAGAAGGCATAGGCGAAGATGCGACCAACAAGGAAAGAATCGCCAAGCTGTTGCGCTTTGCCTCCACCAGTAACGACAGCGACGCCCAGACCGTGTCCTTCGCCGACTACATCGGCCGCATGAAAGAAGGCCAGGACAAGATCTACTACGCCACCGGCGAATCCCATGCGGCTGCCAAGAACAGCCCGCACCTGGAAATTTTCCGCAAGAAAGGCGTCGAAGTCCTGTTGCTGACCGATCGCGTCGATGAATGGATGCTGTCTTTCCTGCAAGATTTCGAAGGCAAGGAACTGGCCTCGGTGGCCAAGGGCGGCCTCGATCTCGGCACGCTGGAAGACGCAGCCGAGAAGAAGCAGCACGAAGAAACCGAAACCCAGTTCAAGGACCTGGTTGAAAAGATGAAGGCTGCGCTGGCCGACAAGGCCAAGGATGTGCGCGTCACCTTCCGTCTGACCGATTCGCCGGCCTGCCTGGTGGCCGATGAAAATGAATTGTCGGGCAATCTGCTGCGCATGCTGAAGGCCGCCGGCCAGGAAGCGCCGGACTCCAAGCCGATCCTGGAAATCAATCCGGATCATCCGCTGGTGCAACGCCTGAAGTACGAAGAAGCCAAGTTCGGCGACTGGTCGCACATATTGTTCGATCAAGCGTTGCTGGCGGAAGGCGGCGCGCTGGCCGATCCGGCCGGTTTCGTCAAACGCCTGAATGAAATGCTGTTGGGCATGACTGGCAAATAAGGCTGGACGGGCCGCCATATTACGCGGACTCGGCAGGTACAAAGGGCTGGAAGACATACATGTCTTCCAGCCCTTTTTTTGAGATTCTTCACGGATTACCGATAAGGCAGCATTTCAACATTATCGATAATTCGAGAAATATCAAATTAATGATGACCTTACCCTCGAATCCATTTTATACTTCAACTATTCTAGAAATATAGAATATATTCAACGGGCATCACGAACACAAAACCGCTATTTCCGCATTGACAGCCGAGAACAATATGACTGACAAAATATTCAACGTGCTATTTCTATGCACCGGCAATTCCGCGCGCAGCGTGATGGCCGAAGCACTGGTCACAATCCTCGGAAAAGGCCGCTTCAAAGGTTTCAGCGCGGGCAGCAAGCCAGGCGGTAAAGTCAATCCCTTCGCGATTGAACAAATCAAGAATTTCGATCCTACCTACCCAACAAGTGAAATGCGGAGCAAGAGCTGGGATGAGTTTGCACTGCCGGATGCGCCGTGCATGGATTTCATCATTACCGTCTGCGACAACGCGGCCGGAGAAACCTGCCCGTACTGGCCCGGGCGTCCTGCCACGGCCCACTGGGGATTTGAAGATCCGGCAGCGGTAGAAGGATCCGACGAAGACAAGCGTGCCGCATTTCAAGAAATATTCGGCCAAATCCTGAAGAGCATGAATGCATTCCTGGCACTGCCGGTCGAGACGATGGATGAGAATGCGATTCGGGAAGAGATCAGGAAAATCGGCGAGATGCCGGCATGACCACGCAAGCACGTCGTCTAGTCGCCGAAGGACTGGGGACTGCACTGCTGCTGGCGGTAGTGGTCGGCTCCGGCATCATGGCCGAGCGCCTGGCCGGTGGTAATGTCGCCATCGCATTGCTGGCCAACGCCATCGCAACCGGCGTCGGGCTGGTCGCGTTGATCTTGATGTTTGGCACCATTTCGGGGGCGCATTTCAATCCGGTGGTGACTATGTCGGAAGCCTGGCAAAAAAACATGCCGGCGTCCGAAGTCTTGCCGTATATCTTGGTGCAGGTAATCGGCGCCTTTGCTGGCGTCGCAGCTGCGCACTTGATGTTTGTCGCCACGTTTGGATTGCTGGCCGTGATCATCGGTTGTTCGCGCAGCCGGCCATCGGTGACACCGTTCGCGGTTGCCGCCTATATTACGGCGGCCTACTGGTTCACCTCATCGACCTCGTTCGCTAATCCCGCCGTCACGCTGGCGCGCGCGGCCAGCAATACCTTCGCCGGCATCCGGCCAATCGATGCACCTGGTTTCATCGTCGCGCAACTGCTTGGGGCGTCGGCGGCGACGTTGCTGTTCTGTTGGCTGTATCCCGCAGCACCGCAAGACGCAACCGTCGGCGGCACGGTGGCTCCAAGCGATTTCGCAGCCAAGAAGAATTCTTAAACAATCCTTCAAGAATCCATACAACTTTCATGAACATCACGATTTATCACAATCCCAGTTGCGGCACTTCTCGCAACACATTGGCTTTGATACGCAACCAACAAATACGAAACTCAATTCATGGAAACTAAAAACGCGCTTTCTGCATTTGCCGCGCTCGCGCAAGACTCGCGGCTTGCGGTCTTTCGTTTGCTGGTGCAGGCGGGTCCGTCAGGCATGGCCGCAAGTAAAATCGCTGAACAACTGGAAATTCCACCTTCGTCCCTGTCCTTTCATCTGAAAGAACTCAGTCACGCAGATCTTGTGGTGCCCCTTCAAAAGGGGCGTTTCGTTATTTACAGTGTGAACTTCGAAACGATGAATGCGCTGATGGCTTTCATGGCGGAGAACTGCTGTGGCGGCAATCCTTGCTCGCCGATATCCTTGGCGGCTTGTACGCCCAGAGAATCGGTTTCTTAAATTCGCGGCGCTATCCTCCGCCCAAAATAAGATAGCGGCGAACCGCTACCCCATCTGGGGCGGCTTAGGCTACATCAAGCCGCCTGTTCCTGCGTAACCGGCTTGCGTGCGACCAGATGCGCCAGCATGTCGTCGACCATGTCGCTCAAGCTGTATGCATGCGACCAACGCCACTCTTGCCGCGCCTTGGAATCGTCAATCGAACGCGGCCATGCATCGGCAATTGCTTGACGAAAATCCGGTTTGTAGGCGACTTTAAACGCCGGATAGTGCTGCTTGATGATTTCCACCAATTCGTGCGGCGAAAAGCTCCATGCCGCCAGATTGTATGAACCGGCGACCTTGATTTGCTCCCTCGGCGCACTCATCAGCTCGATAGTGGCGCGCACCGCGTCCGGCATGTACATCATCGGCAGCGTGCTGTCCGCACTCAGGAAACTGGTGTAGTCGTGGCCGGCGGCGGCAGCGAACAAAGCCTGGATCGCGTAGTCGGTGGTGCCGCCGCCCGGCTCAGCGGAATAGCTGATCAAACCTGGGTAGCGCAGGCTGCGAATATCCATGCCGTATTTTTCCGCGTACCAGGAACACCAGTGCTCGCCGGCCAGCTTCGAGATGCCGTAGACGGTCTTGGGATCCATGGCGCCGGTCTGCGGCGCATTGTCGCGCGGCGTCGAGGGGCCGAACGCTGCAATCGAACTCGGCCAGAATACTTTGGACAGCTTGGCCTGGCGCGCCACCTCCAGCACATTCAGGAGGCCGGTCATGTTCAGGTTCCAGGCCCATTCCGGATGCTCTTCGCCTTTGGCCGACAAGGCCGCCGCCAGGTGATAGATTTCGCCGATGTCATGCTGCAGCACCACCTCGGCCAGACGCCTGGCGTCGGTCACATCCAGTTTCTCGTATGCCAGTTCCTGGTGCCGGCCGATGGCTTGTATATCGCTCGCAACCACCTGCTGTGCGCCATGCAGCTTGACCAGCGCGGTCGTCAACTCGGTGCCGATCTGGCCGTTGGCGCCGATTACCAATATTTTTTTCATCGTTCGTCTCTTCAGTTTTTCACCAGGCCAAGCTCTTCGCCGGCTTGGCGGAAGATGCTGACTGCGCGCTGCAAGGTCGCCTCGTCGTGGACCGCAGACATCTGCACCCGGATCCGCGCCTGCCCTTGCGGTACGACCGGATAGAAGAAACCGACGGCGTAGACGCCAAGTTCATACAAGCGACGCGACAAATTCTGTGCGACCACGGCGTCATACACCATCAACGGTACGATCGGATGAGTTCCCGGCTTGATCTCGAAGCCGGCGTCGGTGATGGCTTTGCGGAAATAGACGGTGTTGCGCTCCAGACGGTCGCGCAATTCGGTGGACGCCTCCAGCAGATTGAGCGCCTCGATAGAAGCGCCGACGATCGCCGGCATCAAGGTATTCGAAAACAGGTAAGGCCGGGAGCGTTGCCGCAACAAGTCGATCACTTCGCGCCGTCCGGCAGTAAAGCCGCCGCTGGCGCCGCCCAGGGCTTTGCCCAGCGTGCCGGTAATCACGTCGACCTTGCCGAAGATGCCGCGTGCTTCGTGCGTGCCGCGTCCGCGTGCTCCCATGAAACCGGTGGCGTGACAATCGTCGACCCCCAGCAGGGCGTCATATTTATCGCATAGCTGGCGGATGACGTCGAGCTGCGCCACCGTGCCGTCCATCGAAAATACGCCATCGGTAAACACCATCGCGAAACGGGCATTGTCGGCTCGCGCTTGCTTCAGACAGCGCTCCAGATCTTCCATGTCGTTGTGGGCGTAACGGTAGCGCTTGGCCTTGCACAAACGCACGCCGTCGATAATCGATGCGTGGTTCAGCGAGTCGCTGATGATGGCGTCCTGCTCTCCCAGCAAGGGTTCGAACAGGCCGCCGTTGGCGTCGAACGCAGCGGCGTACAGAATGCAGTCTTCGGTGCCCAGGAAGGCTGCCAGGCGCTGCTCCAGCTCGCGATGGATGTCTTGCGTACCGCAAATGAAACGCACCGAACTCATGCCGAAACCGTGGCTGTCCAAGGCGGCGTGCGCGGCTTTGATCAAGGCCGGATGGGAAGACAATCCGAGGTAATTGTTGGCGCACAAGTTGATCAACTCACCG
Source organism: Collimonas silvisoli (assembly GCF_018305005.1). Taxonomy (GTDB): domain Bacteria; phylum Pseudomonadota; class Gammaproteobacteria; order Burkholderiales; family Burkholderiaceae_D; genus Collimonas; species Collimonas silvisoli. Next base: position 25,472 of record NZ_JAGQEG010000060.1, on the reverse strand, counting down.
CTTGCGGTATTGATCTTGCCGCCTTGCGGGCCGAGGATAAGGCGCTCGGACTTCAACAGGCCGGCCGCCTGGATCGCAGTCAGTTCGTCGCGCAGGTGGGTGTAAAACCCGGCATTCGTGCTTGCATCTTGTGTCATTGTCAGCCTCAATCTTATATAATATATTGTTTTAATTCGATATATCGAACATAAATTCCACGATAATGTACAAAAACGAGGTTGTCAACCAGATGAGCAGCAATTCAGGTAAAAATTTGGAGGACGCACCGCCGAAGGTTGGCGATACCTTGGTGAAATTGCGCCAGGCCGACGGGCTCTCGCTGGACGCCTTATCGAAACGCGCCGGCGTCTCCAAGTCCATGCTATCGCAAATCGAGCGCAACCAGGCCAATCCGACGGTGGCGGTGGTCTGGCGCCTGGCGAATGCCTTGGGCGTGCCGATCTCGCTGCTGGTCGACGGCAACCAGCCTGCTCCGGCATCGATCGAAACCTTGCCCAGCCACGCCACGCCTTCGCTGCGCTCAAGAGACGGCCATTGCGTGCTGCGCATCCTCGGGCCGATCGAGCTGGCCGGCCAGTTTGAATGGTATGAACTGTCGGTGGAACCTGGCGGCTGCCTCGACTCGGAAGCGCACGAGCCGGCTTCGCGTGAACATCTGACGGTGCTGTCCGGTATATTGGAAATCCAGAGCGGCAGCAACGTCACCAAGATAAAAGTCGGCGAAACCGCAAGATATGCAGCTGACCGCCCCCACTACATCAAAAATGTCGGCAAGAATGCGGCCACTGCTTTGCTGGTGGTGATTCATAACGGGCAGTAAATCCGCCGCTGCACGTGGATAATAAAAAGGCTGGAAGACGATCATGTCTTCCAGCCTTTTGCTTTTACCAGCGCTTGATTCAACTTATCAGTGCGTAACCCGCGTAACGCCGCCCGAAGACAGCAAACGGACGCGGTCGCCGACGTTGAAACGTTCGTCTGCATCCTGGGTAATCGCGCGCAACTCGCCGTTGTTCAGGCGCACGGTGATTTCCAGCCCTGGGCGCTGGTTCAGATTATTTTCCACCTGGTTGCCGGCAATCCCGCCGAGTACCGCACCCACTACGCCAGCCGCCAGTGAGCCGTTGCCCTTACCGATGAGCGAACCGGCAGCAACTCCGCCCAGCGCGCCACCGGCCAAGGTGCCTGCGCCGTTGCCGCCGCGGTTCTTGTCGATGGTGACCGGGCGTATCGAATCAACCACCGCCATACGCACCGATTGCTCGCCCTGAGCCTGGCTGCTGGTATACACATTTGCCGAATTGGGCGTCACGGCGCAACCGCTCAATGCCACGATAGCGGCGACTACGATCAGTTTCTTCATTCTTGTTAACTCCGTCATAAATTGTTCTCACACTAAAATTGCCGCATAAAAATAAGCCACGAAACGCACCGACAGAGGGGTTGCCGAACCAGGCTATTGCAGCATCATTGGATTGCGTTTTCGCCAACGCCAACACCGCGCATTTTATCAACTATTTCATAAGCAGCCGGGACTTTGCCCAAAATACCCGGCCTGGTATACAGGCCGGCAACGCATTAATTCGGGTTCATCTAACAAAATCATCCCGATGGAACGCGTAAAAAAACGCCCCCAATGTGCATCCGGATGTCTTCAAGACTTGCCGATGAACCTGTACATGAAATTACTTCATGACAACTAAAGGCTATATAATCAATCTTCTCTGCCAAATTCAATTCCAGCAAGGCTCCCATGAAAACGCTGTTCAAAGCACTTAGTATTATGTTTTTTTTAGTACTGATGGTCGGCTTTGGCTTATGTGGTTTGCTAGGGATTGCTTCTGGCAGTAGCTACAAAACCAGTGGAGATGGCCTGCCTATTTTTCTCCTTGGGTGCGCAGGAGTAGGTATCAGTATCGCGCTGTGCTTCGTTATATACCGCATTGCCAAATATGGCAGTGTGTTTCGTATTGCAAAGAAACCGGAGTTTGCAACACAGCCAGATCAAGACCAATCCAAATAATGAAAGCGGTCGCCTTTTCCAGCACGACTGCGCATCTCATCCATCTGTTTTTTGAATGGGCAGCCATCGCATCCGGCGTCCAACTATATCGTTGGCAACGTGCCCATCAAGGCCTCTCTGGCATCTTGGAACCAGGACAATACGCGGTCATCATCGGCTGCATACTCGGTGCAGCGATCGGAAACAAGTTAGTGTTCTGGATGGAGTTTCCTCAGTTATGGGCGTCATCTTCCTTAGACATCAATCTCTGGATGTCCGGACAATCTATCGTCGGTGGTTTGCTGGGTGGGCTGTGTGGCGTAGAGATTGCCAAGAAACTGATCGGCGCCCAACGCTCAACGGGCGACAACTTTGTCTTGCCATTGATGTTGGGCACTGCCATCGGGCGCATCGGTTGTTTTCTGGCGGGGCTGCACGACGGCACTTATGGCGTACCCACCCGCATGCCCTGGGGCGTCGACTTTGGTGACGGCATCTTTCGCCACCCCACTCAACTGTACGACATTCTCTTTGTATTAATTTGGGGCGGCGTCATTTTGCTTTTTCAAAAACGCTGGCGCGAAAGTCCTGGCCTTCTTTTCAAATTTTATCTATCGGGCTATTTACTGTGGCGCTTACTGATCGATGGCATCAAACCGGTTCCCTATGAATATGCCGGTGGTCTTAGCGGCATACAGATCATGTGTCTATTGGCCTTACTGTGCTATCTCCCGTTTGTAATCAAACAATTTTTAAATTATAAAAAAAATGCGCCTCTTTTCCCGTGATCGATCACGTGCGGCATTACTGATAGTGAGTTTGAGTTTGATTGGTGGTACGGGTTGTATTACTGCCTCCATCGTCAACAGCGTGCAACAAAAAAATGCACAACGTGCGAATGCAGAAATGCAGAGAACAAAAATTGAAGGATATAAAGTAGCGGCCAGTCGCGGTGATCTGGAGGCTATGACACAACTTGGCATGGAATATGTAAATGGTTCGCCAAGCCTGGAAAGAGACATCCCAAGAGGCATCTCTTTACTTGAACAAGCGGCAGCCAAACAATATGGTCCCGCGGAATATGGCTTAGGCTGGCTTTTACTCAATGGCTCCAATCGACAGTATTATGGGAGAGATCTCAGCGCAGAACAATTACTTCCAGATCCCCCGCGCGGAATAGAATTATTAAAACGATCATCCACACGTTCTTGCAGCCCTTCACCTGTGTTTTTCAATCGCTTTCCTGCGCTTGACGTCAGTGAAATATATCGCAACAGCGGGATTATCAGGCAAGACATACAACAAGCCGACCTTTGGCTTGCGCGCAGTATCCTGGACTGCAGATATCCATTCCACACCGTGATTAGATACAGATTTCAAGTCTCAAAAGAAATTGATACAGCAGCTAAAATTAAAACGTCAGCTTTCCTCTTGATGCTGCCGGTCAGCGACAGCCTCACCAAACTACAAGCATCTATGTCTCCAGCAGACATGCAAGCGGCACAAGAAAGAATGGCAATGCTACGCCAAGCTGTCATCGAATCAAAACAACAATATCCCGCACCGCCTAACCCGAGCCAACGATGACGCGTAAAATCCGCCCTTACCTTTTTTACGACACGACCACTTCGGTCTGTTCAACCTGCCTGCATCCGGTTGAAGCCAAGATCATCTTTAAAGATGAGCATGTCTACATGGATAAGTGGTGTACTGCGCACGGCAGCGAGCGTGTGCTGGTCAGCGATGATATCGAGTATTACCGTTTGTGCCGCGAGGTGTTCGTCAAACATCCGGAAATGCCGCAAACGTTTAACACTAAAATGGAATACGGCTGCCCCTATGATTGCGGCCTGTGTCCAGATCATATGCAGCACTCTTGCTTATCCATCGTTGAGATTACTGACAACTGCAATTTAAATTGCCCCGTTTGTTATGCGGAAAGCGGCACTCATCGGGAACAGCATAAACCCCTGGCTGACGTCATTAAGATGCTTGATGCGGTTGTGGCCAATGAAGGCGAGGCCGATGTCATGCAATTGTCCGGCGGCGAGCCCACCTTACATCCGCAATTCTGGGAAATTCTCGATGCTGCCAAAGCGCGCCCGATCAAACATGTGATGGTCAACACCAACGGCATCGTATTGGCGCAAGATCCTGAGTTTGTGCAACGTCTGGCAAGCTATGCGCCAGGAATAGAAGTGTATTTGCAATTCGACTCCATGCGCGCAGAAGTACATAAGGTATTACGCGGCGCCGATTTAAGCCGTATCCGACTGCAAGCACTGAAAAATCTGAATGCGGCTGGCTTGTCCACCACTTTGGTTGTGACGCTGAAAAAAGGTTTGAATGACGATGAAATTGGCGCCATTATCGACTTCGCCTTGACGCAACCGTGTGTCCGCGGCGTCACCTTGCAGCCGATTCAAGATGCTGGCCGTGTAGAAAGTTACGATCCTCGCCTGCATCGCCTGACCGTTTCAGAAATACGTCGTAAGATCGCAGAGCAAACCAGTGTATTCACCTTGCAAGATATCGTCCCGGTGCCTTGCAATCCCGATACGCTGGCAATGGCTTACGCTCTCAAAACCGACGAAAAAACTGTCCCGCTGACACGATATCTTGATCCACAATCTTTAGTGGAAGGCAGCGGCAACACGATAGTTTTTGAGCGCGACGAAGCGCTCAAGAAGAATATGAAAGACCAGATATTTAAGCTGTTTTCGACTAACCATTCCCCGGAATCACAAGCCAACTGTCTTTCTGAATTAATGTGTTGCCTGCCTTTAATTTCTGCGCCGCAGACGCTGCGTTACGACAACGTGTTTCGGGTTTTGATTGTGCAATTTATGGATGCATATTCTTTGGATGTTCGCGCCTTGAAAAAATCCTGCATACATTTTGCCCAAGCTGATGGAAAAATGATTCCATTTGAAAGTTACAACCTGCTCTATCGCGACGACAAACGACTAACGGCCATCCGCAAAAGCATTGCGCAACAAACCACCAGCAGACGTGATCCCAGCCGCATTCCAATCAAGCTGTTGTAGCTGTTGAAATATTCCGGCAACACAACTGGGTCGGGACGCCTTCACCTCAAATCATCGTTTCTACCGTCTGGTCCGCCGCCTGATCAACGGCCGCCGGCGACATCGATAAATGTGCCGGTCGAATACGATGCCTCGTCCGATATCAGCCACATGATCGCGCGCGCCACTTCCTCGGCGCTGCCGCCGCGCCGCATCGGCACCGAGTCTTTGACACGATCCACTCGCCCTGGCTCACCGCCGCTGGCATGTATATCGGTATAAATGACACCGGGCCTGACCGCATTGACGCGGATACCCTGATCGGCAACTTCCTTCGCCAGGCCGATCGTCATGGCGTCGATAGCTCCCTTGGATGCCGCGTAATCGACGTATTCGCCCGGGCCGCCGAGTTTTGCCGCCATCGACGACAGGTTGACGATGGCGCCGCCCTGGCCGCCAAAGCGGGTAGACATGCGCCGGACGGCCTCACGGGCGCACAGGAAACTGCCGACGATATTGGTGGCGAACACGCGTTGCAAACGCGCTGCGTCCATCTCGTCGACACGCATCTGCCGCTCCAGCACCCCGGCGTTGTTGACCAAGGCGGTTACTGTGCCGAGTTGCGCATCCACCGTTTGAAACAGGTTCAGCACGCCGGCCTCGACAGCAACATCGGCGGCTACCGCAAGAGCTTCGCCGCCGGCCTTGCGGATCGCCTCCACCACCAGCTCTGCAGCGCCGCGGTTGTGGACATAATTGACGCACACGGCGTAACCGCGCATGGCCGCCAGATGCGCAGTGGCCGCGCCGATCCCGCGACTGGCGCCGGTAATGACAATCACTTGTTTCGACATGCCCTCGCTCCCTCATTCGTATTTACGGGCATCCTCAATGACTTTCCCGTCATTCGGCAAGCTGCCCGGCGCGACAAACACAACCTCGCCGCGTAGTTTAGTCACTTCGCGCAGACTGTCGGCTATCCGCTCTGCCACGAGGTCCGCCGTTACTGGCGCCTCGCAACGCAACGTCATCACATCGTTCGCCATTGCACCGCTCACCACCAGCCGCGCTTTCAGAATCTGCGGATGGCGTTTCAACACCTCCGCCAGCTGCGATGGATGGACAAACATGCCCCGCACCTTGGTCACCTGGTCGGCGCGTCCCATCCAGCCCTTGATACGGGTATTGGTGCGGCCGCATGGCGAGACGCCTTCCAGCACCGCAGACAAATCGCCGGTGGCGAAACGTATCAAAGGATAATCCGGATTGAAAGAAGTCAGCACCACCTCGCCGACCTCGCCCACGGCCACCGGATCGCCGCTGCCCGGCCGCACAATTTCCAGGATCAGATCCTCATCCAGGATCATACCCGGATTGAGCCGGCCGTCGCTCAGCGACTCATAAGCGATATTGCCGATGTCGGCCGAGGCATACAATTGCAGCACATGCGGCACGCCGTTGTCCTGGAGCCACTGGCGCAGCGACGGCGGCAAGGCTTCGGCGCTGAGCAGCGCCCGCTGCAGGGTGGTGATGTCGGCGCCCATTTCACGCGCTTTTTCGATAATGATCTTGAGGAAGGACGGCGTGCCGACATAGGCGTCGGGACGCAATGCCGACATCGCCTGCACCTGCAATTCGGTCTGGCCAATGCCGGCCGGAATCACGGTGCAGCCGAGCTTGCTGGCCGCCCCTTCGACCATGAAAGCCGCCGGCGTGAAATGATAGGCGAAGCAATTCTGTATCAGATGACCGGCGCGCAATCCCAAGGCCCGCATCGGCCGTGCGAAGCGCCACCAGTCCTGGCTATATCCTTCGGGATCGAAAATCGGCCCGGGTGAAACGTACAAGCGCCGCAGTTGCCGGTGCGGCGTTGTCGTCAAGCCGCCGAACGGCGGCTGTTGCGTCTGCAAACCATGTAGATCCGATTTGCGCGTAAGCGGCAATTGCGCCAGCGCGCCACGGTCCCGAATCTCGCCGGCTGACACCCCGTGCAGAATGCGCGCCCAGCCCGCTGTGCCTTGCGCCCGTGCGATCAGCTGCGGCAGATTTGCCATCAGCTCCGCCTCGCGTTGTTGCGGCTGGCGTTGTTCAAGGGGATCGAGAATGTCAGACATGGTGGGCCTGTATGCGTGGCGGGAAGCAGCGGATAAGAAATACGAACGTCAGATGAAAGCGTCAGGCCAGCCAGCGCTTGCGGCGCCGGTAGAACTTCATGTCGCGGAAATTCTTGCGCCCGGCCGCCGACACGCCTAAATAAAATTCCTTCACGTCTTCATTGCTGGCCAGTTCGCTGGCGGCGCCTTCCATCACTACCCGGCCGTTTTCCAGGATGTAGCCGAAATCGGCGTAACGCAGCGCCACCATGGTGTTTTGCTCAGCCAGCAGGAAAGATACGTTTTCCCTGCGATTCAAATCCTTGACGATCTCGAAAATTTCCTCGACCACTTGCGGCGCCAGGCCCATCGACGGTTCGTCCAGCAAAATCATGGATGGCTTGGCCATCATCGCCCTGCCGATCGCCGTCATCTGCTGTTCGCCGCCGGAGGTATAGCCGGATTGCGATTTGCGCCTTACTTTCAGGCGCGGAAAATAATCGTAGATTTTTTCCAGGTCGCGCTTGACCTGGCCACTGCTGATGTTGCGGGTATAAGCGCCGGTCAAGAGATTTTCCTCCACCGTCAGATGGCCGAAACAATGACGCCCTTCCATCACCTGGATCACGCCACGCTTGACCAGGTCGTTCGGCGTCAGGCGATCAACCCGCTCGCCCTTGTATTCGATGCTGCCTTTGGTGACATCGCCGCGTTCCGCCGACAGCAAATTGGAAATCGCCTTCAGCGTCGTGCTTTTGCCGGCGCCGTTGGCGCCCAGCAGGGCGACGATCTTCCCTTCCGGCACCGCCAGCGACACGCCTTTGAGCACCAGGATGACGTGATCGTAAATCACTTCGACATTGTTGATGTTGAGCGCTGTACCCATGCTTCCCTCTATCATGCCTGGCTATATATGGTGGCTAAAATCCGGTGATGAAAACGTCGGCAACCCGGTCGAGCGCCGACGCCTGAATTACTTCATGCTTACTTCATGCAAGCCGGAGTAATGCCCTTTTCCTTCGCGTACCTGGCGGCAGAAGCCTTGAACAGCGGATGGATCAGGTTCTTGTTGCCTTCGATCCAGTCGGATACCAATACCCACTTGCCGCCATCCCATTGCTGGATCTTGATCTTGCCGGAACCTTCATGGTTGTCGCAGGCAGTCTTGATTTCAGGCAGCAGGCCGGCAGCGCCCAGTTGCTGCAGGCGGGCGTTGGTGATGTTCAGATTCTCCAATCCCCAGCGCACGTCTTCGCCGCTCATCACCTTGCCTTTGCCATACTTGGTTTGCGCGGTGCGTATCGCTTCCACCGTGGCCACTGCCGCCGATACGCCACGGTTATATAAGATCGAACCGATCTTGGCCCTGTCCTGCATATTGCCTTTGCCGGCGCCATATACCACCTTTTCGATATCGGCAATCAGCGGCACGGTTTTGCCGGAAACATTCCAGGTCGCGCTCAGATACCCTTTGGCGGCGTCGCCGGCCGGGATGGTGTCCTCCTCAGAGCCGGCCCACCAGGAACCGATGATCTTGTCACGCGCGAAGCCGACTTTCTGCGCCGCTTTCAAGGCCGTCTGGTTCATCACGCCCCAGCCCCAGAAGATGACGTAATCCGGATTTTCCTGGCGGATTTTCAGCCATTGCGCGCCCTGTTCGTTGCCGGGATGGGCGACCGGGATCTGCACCAGCTTGAACTTGCCCAGCGTCGCCTCGGCTTCCAGCGCCACGATCGGTTCCTTGCCGTAGGCTGAGTCGTGGTACAGGAACACGATTTTCTTGCCGGCCAGCGAACCGCCGTTTTTACTTGCCAGGTATTTCACGATGGCCGACACCTGCATCTGGTAGGTAGTCACCAGCGGGAAGGCATACGGGAACACCGAACCGTCGACTGCATCGGTGCGGCCGTAACCCACCATCAGCAGCGGCACCTTGTCTTCCGCGGTCTTGTCGATCAGGGCATAGGCGATGCCGGTCGCCATGGCGTTGATCGCCGTGCCTTTGGTAGTCGGATTCTTGCCTTTCAGCCGTTCATAGCACTCGACGCCCTTGGCATTGTTGTACTCGGTTTCGCATTCTTCCCAGGACAGCTTGACGCCGTTGATGCCGCTCTCCTTCAGATTGACATAGCTCAGATAATCGATATAGCCGCCGTAATAAGACTGGCCATTATTGCCGTAAGGGCCGACCCGGTAACTGGGAATCGCAATGAATTGATCAGTCGCTTGCGCCATCGCCGGCAAGGCTGGCGCCAGCATGCAGACAGCAGCTGCGGCAGCAAGCATGATCTGTTGAAGGTTTTTCATTATCTTGTCTCCTAATACTGGTTATTTAATGCGGGAACGGCCACAAGCGCAGTTTTTCCTTGGTGATTTGCCACAGGCGCGCCAACCCGTGCGGCTCTACAATCAGGAAGAAAATGATCAGACCGCCAAACAGCATCATCTGGATATGCGACACCGTGGCGTTGGTAAATGGCAGATGCAGCCAGGCCGCCAAAGGCGGCAACACGTTATCCAGGAAAATCGGCAGCAGCAGGATAAAGGCGGAGCCGAGAAATGCGCCCAGAATGCTGCCGACGCCGCCGACGATGATCATGAACAGGATACGGAACGACAGATCCAGCGAAAAACCGTCCGGCTCCACCGAGCCCAGATAACAGAAGGCATACAGGGCGCCGGCCACACCGCAGAAAAAAGAACTGACGGCAAACGCCAGCAGCTTGGTCGGCATCAGGCGGATGCCGATGACTTCCGCTGCGACGTCCATATCGCGCACCGCCATCCAGGCACGGCCGGTGGAAGAACGCACCAGGTTTTTCGCCAGTAGCGCCATCACACAGACAATTGCCAGTACGAAAAGGTATTTCCTGACCGGGGTGTTGATGGCGATACCGAACAGATCGATTTTTTGCGCACTGATCACGCCGGAAGAACTTTCGTTGGAAAACCAGGGAAATTTGGTCAACACCCAGACCACGAAAAATTGCGCAGCCAGCGTCGCCACCGCCAGGTAAAAACCCTTGATCCGCAACGACGGCAAGCCGAACACCACGCCGACCGCAGCCGCGCAACAGCCGGCCAGGATGAAGGACAGCAGGATCGGAATGCCTTCCACCCGCAGCTGGAAATTATAGGCAGCGTAGGCGCCCACCGCCATGAAGGCCGCCGAGCCCAGCGACAGCTGGCCGGCGTAACCGGTCAATATGTTCAAGCCCAGCGCCGCCAGCGCAAATACCAGGAAGGGAATCAGGATCGCGGAAAACCAGTATTCGCTGCCGATCACGGGGATGCCGACAAAGGCGATGGCCAGCAAGATCGCCATGCCGATGCGATCCTGCCGGATCGGGAATATCTGGCTATCCGCGATGTAGGAGGTTTTAAACTGTCCGGCTTCACGATAAAGCATGCTATTTCTCCGTTCGCATTCTTAGAGTTCTCTTAGAGTTCTGTTAGCGGTCAAAGCGCTACACGCGATCGATATGCCGCTCACCGAACAAACCTTCCGGCCGCACCAATAAAAACAGCAATGCGAACACATAGGGGAACCATCCTTCTATGCCGCCGAAATTACCGCCGAACATGTCTTGCATCACCGGCGGGATGTAGATCTCGGCCAGTTTTTCCGATACGCCGATAATCAAGCCGCCGGCAATCGCCCCCGGAATCGAGGTAAAGCCGCCGAGGATCAGAACCGGCAAGGCTTTCAAGGCGGTCATCGTCAAGGCAAACTGGACGCCGTTGCGCGAGCCCCACAGCAAACCGGCCACCAGGGCCACAAACCCGGCCACGCCCCAGACGATGACCCAGATGTGGCGCAAGGGAATCCCCAGCGAGAGCGCCGCCTGATGATCGTCGGCCACCGCCCGCAAGGCGCGGCCGACCTTGGTTCTCTGGAAAAACAGGGCCAGCAGCAACACCAGCCCGATCACCATGCCCGAGGCGAACAGATCGAATTTCGAAATGCCGATGCCCAAGCTATCCATGACCGACGCAATCGGCTCGTCCACGATACCCAGGTTGATCGCCCGCACTTCGCTGCCGAACAGCATCGGCCCCAATCCTTCCAGGAAAAAGGCCAGGCCGATGGTCGCCATGAATAAGGTGATCGGCGGCTGGTTGACCAGCTTGCGCAGCACCAGGCGTTCGGTCGCGACAGCGACCGCCAGCATCACCAGGAAGGCGCCGATAATCGCCGCCCACATGGGCCATCCTTTATCCATCAGGCCGACCACCGCCAGCGCCGCAAAATAGACCATTGCACCCTGGGCGAAATTGAACACCCCGGAAGCCTTGTAGATCAGTACGAAACCGAGCGCCACCAGCGAATACATCAGGCCCGAAAGCAAGCCGCTGAGCGCCACCTCAAAGAAAAATTGCATTTACCGCCTCCACTCAGTAGAGCTAATGAGAGCTGCCAAGGTAAGCCTTGATGACTTCCGGATTGTTCATGACTTCATCGGGCGTGCCGTCGCCGATTTTCTTGCCGTAGTCGAGCACCACCACCCGGTCCGATATATCCATCACCACGCCCATGTCATGCTCGATCAGCACAATGGTGCTGCCGAACTGATCGTTGACATCCAGGATGAAGCGGCACATGTCCTGTTTTTCTTCGACATTCATGCCGGCCATCGGCTCGTCCAGCAGCAACATGCTGGGCTCGGCCGCCAGTGCACGCGCCAGCTCCACCCTTTTTTGCAAACCGTAAGGCAAACGCCCGACCGGGGTTTTGCGGATGTGCTGGATTTCCAGGAAGTCGATCACTTCCTCGACCTTGCGCCTATGCTGCATCTCTTCATTACGCGCCCGCCCCCACCAGATGGCATTGGCCAGGAAACCGGAGTGCATCTTGGTATTGCGGCCGGTCATGATGTTGTCGAGCACGGTCATGCCCTTGAACAGGGCGATATTCTGGAAAGTACGTGCAATCCCCTGCCGCGCCACTTTGCTCGGCTGCATGCTGTGGCGTGGTACGCCGTGAAATACGATGCTGCCTTGTTGCGGATGATAGACGCCGTTGATGACATTGATCATCGAGCTTTTGCCGGCGCCGTTGGGGCCGATGATGGCGCGGATCTCATGCTCTTTCACATTGAACGAGATATCGGTAAGCGCCTTGACGCCGCCGAAGGAGAGCGAGATATTTTGCAGATCCAGCACCACTTCGCCGATATTGCGGCCTCTGCCGGTTGCCTGCGGCCGCGGATCGTGCAGCACTGCAGCTAACGGCGCCGGTTCCAGCGGAAGGACTTCCGTCGTGGCATCTCCTGCCGTGACATCTCTTTTCATGATCGCGCTCATAGTGGCTCAGGCTGCTTTATCAATGGTGGCGAAAGTCTTGGCGTCGACGATCTGCAAATCGGCAGCGATCACGCCTTGCCGGCCGTCTTCGAACTTGACCTGGGTTTCTATGTACTGCGACTGTTTGCCGCCATACAGCGCATCGATCAGCACTGCATATTTTTTGGCGATGAAATCGCGCCGCACCTTGCGGGTCCGCGTCAGCTCGTCGTCATCGGCGTCCAGCTCCTTGTGCAAAATCAAAAAGCGGTGAATCTGCGACGCCGCCAGCAAGGGATCTTGCACCAGGTCGGCATTGACCTTTTCGACGCAGCCGGCGACCAGCGCGTACACCGCTTGCTGCGCGGCGAGGTCGGTATAACTGCTGTAAGCCAGGTTGCGCCGCTCGGCCCAGTTGCCGACCGCATCCATGTCGATATTGATGAAAGCGGTGCATTGCTGGCGCTGGTTGCCAAACACCACCGCTTCTTTAATGAAAGGGAAAAACTTCAGCTTGTTTTCGATATACTTCGGCGCAAACAAGGCGCCGCAAGCCATCTTGCCGACGTCCTTGGCGCGGTCGATGATTTTCAAATGGCCGTCGCTGTCGAAAAATCCGGCGTCGCCGGTATGAAAATAACCGTTGGCGTCAATCGCCTCGGCAGTTGCCTCCGGCCGCTTGAAGTACGCCTTCATCAACCCCGGCGAACGCACCAGCACCTCGCCCTTGCCGTCGATGTGCACCTCGACCCCCTTCATCGGCCGCCCCACCGTATCCAGCTTGACGTCGCCGGAAGGCTGCATGCAGACGGTGACGCAGGTTTCCGTCATGCCGTACAACTGCTTCAGGTTGATCCCCAGCGAGCGATAAAAATCGAACAAGTCGGGACCGATCGCTTCGCCGCCGGTATAGGCCACGCGAATCCGCGACATGCCCAGCACATTCTTCAGCGGGCCGTAGATCAGCAGTTGACCGAGCCCATACAGCAGGCGGTCGGCCAGCGCTACATCGGGCTTCTTATCGAGTATGCGGATGCCGACGCGCCGTGCGATGCCCATGAAACCATGGAACAGCTTGCGCTTGATCCAGCCGGCGTCCTCAATCCTGATCATGACTTGCGTCAGGATATTTTCGTAGATACGCGGCGGCGCGAAATAGTAAGTCGGCCCGATCTCGCGCAAGTCCGTCATCACGGTATGCGGCGATTCCGGGCAATTCAGGCAGAAGCCGGCAACATGCGCTTGCGCAAACGAATACAGGAAATCGCCGACCCAGGCCAGCGGCAGATAGCACAGCAGATCGTCATATTCATTCAGTTGATCGAATTCGACCAGCGTCTGGGCGGTAGTGATCATCGCTGCGTGCGAATGGCAAACGCCTTTCGGTTTGCCGGTGGTGCCGGAGGTGTACAGGATGATGGCGATATCGTCGGCTTGGCCGGCATTCACTTCAGCCATGAAGAATGCCGGATGCATCTGGTCGTAAGCACGCCCCATCTCCGCCACCTTGGCAAACGATGTCAACTCCGGTTGATGATAATTGCGCAGGCCGCGTTCATCGTCGACGATGATGCAGCCTATCCGTGACAGCGGCAAGGTCTGCTTGATCTCGAATACCTTATCGACCTGCTCCTGGTCTTCGACCACCACGAAGTCGATTTCAGCATCGTCCAGGACATAGGCCATGTCGGCCGCAGGCGCATCCTGATACAGCGGCACCGGCATCCCGCCCAGGCATTGGGCCGCCGACATCGCCCAATACAGCCGCGGACAGTTATTGCCGACAATCGCCAGCCGCATGCCGCGCCGGAAACCGAGCACCGCCAGGCCGCAGGCAAAGGCCCTGACTTCCTCGGCAACCTGGGTCCAGCTGGTCGCCTGCCAGATGCCGAGATCTTTTTCCCGGAACGCCGGCTGCTGCGGGCGTTCCTGGGCATGCTTCAGGAGCAGGCTTGGAAATGTCTCCGCTCCCGGACGTTGTGTTGTCTCCACCATCGCCCCACCTTTTTTATAGTGGCCCATGAGATCGATTCGATATCGACGCCATGCGGCCTCGCGGATATTGATGAAATGAGTTCTAGTCAGTCTCTGCCGGCATGCTTACGTCGCACTTACTTGCAACGTATTTACACTTACTTATTGCATGCTTGGCATGCCGGTTATCTGCTGCTTTATGCGATGATAGTAGTGTCAGCCGAGAGATGGGGTTGTCATCCGGCAGACAATTGCCAATAAATTTTAAAACCCGATATTGCAACGCACCATAATGATCCAAGAGACTTCGATTAAAGACATGCTGGCCAAAACCATGTGGGCGCGTTCGCTTACCGGCGCACAGCTGGCGCGAGTTGAAGCAGAGGTGTTCAGCCGCAAATTTGCCGCTGGCGCCTTTGTTTGCCACAAAGGCGATCCGGTCAGCCATTGGATAGGCGTGCATGAAGGGCTGCTGAAGATGAGCAGCGTTTCTCCCGAGGGCAAACCGGTATCGTTTGCCGGCATGGCGAACGGCGGCTGGCTGGGCGAAGGCTCCTTGCTCAAGAGCGAGCCGCGCAAATACGATGTGGTAGCGCTGCGCGACAGCGAACTGCTGTACATGCCGAAAGCGACTTATCTATGGCTGCTTGACAACAGCATTCAATTCAACCGTTTCCTGATCACGCAACTCAATGAACGGCTGGCGCTGTTTATTTCGCTGGTGGAGTACGATCGCATGCTGGAACCGGATGCCAGGGTTGCGCGCTGTCTGGCGGCGTTGTTCAATCCCTATTTGAATCCAGGCATAGGCCGCGAATTGCAGATTTCCCAGGAAGAAGTCGGCAATCTTTCCGGCGCCTCGCGCCAGCGCGCCAACCAGGCGCTGCAAGTATTGGAAAAGGCGGGTCTGCTGCGAGTCGATTACGGCAGCATCACCATCCTTGACCTGGACGGCTTGCGCCAATTCCATTCCTGACCCGCCGAATCTGCAACGATGACCCGCAAACGCAGCTTTCCGCCGGTGGTGGATCAACAGGTCCGCGTCCTGATATTGGGCAGCCTGCCGGGCAATGTGTCCCTCGCCCACAGCCAGTATTATGCGCATCCGCAAAACCGATTCTGGAAATTAGTATCGGAAGTGATCGGCGCCGATTTACCGGCCCAGCCCTATCCAGAGCGGCTGCAGACGCTGCTGGCCAAGCACATCGGTTTGTGGGATGTGGTGGCCGAAGCGCGGCGCGATGGCAGCCTGGACAGCAATATCCGCGACCACATCCATAACGATCTGCCCAGCCTGGCCGCCAGCCTGCCGCAGCTGATCGCCATCGCCTTCAACGGCGGCACCGCCGCCAAGCTCGGGCTCAAGGCGCTGGGCCAACAGGCGGAGCGTTATCGCATCATCCAGCTGCCGTCCAGCAGCCCCGCCTACACCCGGCCGTATGCGGAGAAACTCGCCGCCTGGCTGGCGCTGCAGGATTGCCTGGCCTGAGCACAGCGCCTGCTGCAAAAAGATGCCGCCCATGAAATTTCATTATTTGCAGAACACTGCCCTAGCCGTTGCTGCGGCGCGGTATCATTGCCCTACATTTCCATTCGACGCCACCCATTTCGCCTCATGTTGATCAAACGTAAATCCATAGAAGCCGACGCTAACCGTAAAGCAGGCCCCGGCAAACGTTCCGAAATTGCAAAAAAAGACACAATAAAACCCGCTCGCAAACCCAAGTTCGCCCCCGTCACGCTGTCCGAACAAGACGGCGTGCGCTACCTGCATTTCGGCACCGAGTGGGTGCAAGGCGCGATGCGGATCCGCAAGCCGGACTGGCCGGAACTCGAATATGCGCAGCAAATGATGGCCTGGATGCTGTTCAACCGCGAACCGCAACACATCGTGCAATTGGGCCTGGGCACCGCGGCGCTGACCAAATTCAGTTATCGCCAGTTCCCCGCCGCGCGTGTCACCGCGATTGAACTGAACCCTTCGGTGCTGACGATTTGCGCATCCATGTTCAAGCTGCCGGCCGACGACGAACGGCTGTCGGTGATCGAAATGGACGCCATGGATTTCGTGCTGGACCCGCTCAACCATCACAGCATCGACGCCCTGCAAGTCGACCTGTACGACGCCACCGCACGCGGCCCGGTGCTGGACACTCCCGAGTTCTACAGCGCTTGCGCAGCTTGCCTGACGGACGACGGCGTCATGACCGTCAACCTGTTTGGCGACCATCCCAGTTATGCCAAAAATCTGAAGGCCATGATGTATGCCTTCGACGATGTCTGGTGCCTGCCCGAAGTCCACGAAGGCAATGTCATCGCCATCGCTTTCAAACAGGCGCCGCCAGCCGATTTCAGCGCTCTCTACGAACGCGCCGCCGAAATTACCGCAGCCACCAAGCTGCCCGCCAAATCCTGGGTCAACGGCTTGAAAGCCTGGCATTCGCCACACTAAGGGACTAGGCTGGAAGCCATGCCACAACAGACAGACAAGACCAACGCAGCTCAACCAATCGACACTCCACTGCAATGAACACTGCATCGCAAAAAACACTGGACCTGCAGCAAATTTTCACCTGGCTGCTGAACGACGGCACGGTCGACAAGAATGAGGTCAAAGCCTTCTACACCCAGGCACAGGGGATTTTCCGCAACGCCCCGATTGCGATCCATCCGCTGCACGCCGTAGCCCAGTGCAAGCGCCAGTCGGCGCTGCCGCCGCATCGCGCCATCACGCTGGAATGGCTCACCGAATGGCTGGCGCGCCAGGTGCAGATGCCGTTCTACCGGATCGATCCGCTCAAGATCGATTTCGCCAAGGTGGCCGACGTCATGTCCGCCAGCTACGCCACCCGTTTCAATATCCTGCCGGTCGAACTGAGCCTGACCGATCTGGTGATTGCCACCGCCGAGCCGTTCCGCACCGAATGGCAGGCGGAAATCGCCAAGATCTCACGCCGCAATATCCGCCTGGTGATTGCTAATCCGCTCGATATCACGCAATACATCACGCAGTTTTTCACGCTGGCGAAATCGATCAAGAGCGCGCATAAATCCGGCGGCCAGGAGCTGGCGCTGCGCAACAACTTCGAGCAGCTGGTCGAGCTGGGCAAGTCCAACAAGCAGGTCGACGCCAACGACCAGCACATCGTCAACATCGTCGACTGGCTGTGGCAATACGCATTCGAACAACGCGCCTCCGACATCCACATGGAGCCGAAGCGCGATTTCAGCGCCATCCGCTTCCGTATCGATGGCGTCTTGCACCAGGTGTACCAGGTGCCGGCGGTGGTCATGATTGCGATGACGGCACGCATCAAATTGCTGGGGCGGATGGACGTCATCGAAAAGCGCCGGCCGCAAGACGGCCGGATCAAGACCCGCACCGCCGGCGGCCAGGAGATTGAACTGCGTTTGTCTACCCTGCCGACCGCCTTCGGCGAGAAACTGGTGATGCGGATTTTCGATCCTGAAGTAGTGGTGAAAACCTTGCCGGAACTCGGGTTCCCGGTCGACGACGCCCTTCGCTGGGACGCCCTGACCACACGCCCGCACGGCATTATCCTGGTCACCGGCCCCACCGGCTCCGGCAAAACCACGACGCTGTACACCACGCTCAAGGCGCTAGCCACTTCCGAAGTCAACGTCTGCTCGGTGGAAGATCCGATCGAAATGGTAGAAGCCTCGTTCAACCAGATGCAGGTCAACCATGGCATCGACCTCACCTTTGCCGACGGTGTGCGAGCTTTGATGCGGCAGGATCCGGACATCATCATGGTGGGCGAAATCCGCGATCTGGAAACCGCCGAAATGGCAATCCAGGCCGCCCTCACCGGCCATCTGGTGCTATCGACCTTGCACACCAACGATGCGCCGTCGGCAGTGATGCGCTTGCTGGAACTGGGCGTGCCTTACTACCTGCTGGAAACCACCTTGATCGGCATCATGGCGCAACGCCTGGTGCGTACCCTCTGCAGCCATTGCAAAAGCGCCGACGGCTATGTCGCCGACGAAGTCTGGGCCACGCTGGTTGAAAGCTGGAACCTGCCCAAGCCTGCCAATGTCTACCACCCGGTCGGCTGCCCGGAATGCCGCCAGACCGGCTACCGCGGACGCACCGGCCTGTACGAGTTGCTGACCGTCAGCCAGCCGTTCTCGAAGCTGATCCTGGCTGAAACCGACATCCATGCGCTGAAACAGCAAAGCATCAGCGACGGCATGAAACCTTTGCGCCTGGCTGGCGCGTTGAAGGTGCTGGAAGGCGCCACCACGGTGGAAGAAGTCTTGAAGGTTACCTCGGCGCTGACCTGAAGCGGCAAGCTGCCGGGATCGAAGCAACAACCAAGGGCTACCTGCCGTCGCGGCGGGTAGCCTTTTTTCATTTTTCGCCTCCGCGACAGCGCTCCAATTGATTTCCAATAGACAATTATTTAACCTTTGCGTAAGCTAAGGCACCCTGTGGCCTGGGCCGTTTCCCATGCTTGCTGATTTGCTTGAAAGCGGCTCCGGCACTGGCTCATGGAGATTTGTGTATTTTGCAATACGGGGAGTAAAAGGGAGTAGTCAGCAGCGATTAGTTTGCAATAAAAAAAACAGGCGGGAAATCCGCTCCGACCATGCGCAGTCAAATCCGGATAAAAATAATGAAATTGACACATTTTAATTTCGTAACGGTAGCACTTGTCTTCGGCCTCATCAGTTCCGCATTCGCACAGGAAGATCCAACCTTGTTCCTGAACCGGGCCAACGCAAAAATCGCCAAGGCGATGGCCTTCAAAACCAGTTGGGACGGCCCTACCAGCGGGCCGAAAATCGCAGCACAGAAAAAATCGATTGTGCTGATCGCCTCCAGTCTCAAGAACAACAGTGTCGCGCGGGTTGCCAACGGCGTCAAAGAAGCGGCGGCGGTGGCCGGCTGGGATGTCTTCGTGATCGATTGCTGGGGCGTCAACAGCAAGCATGCGGAAGCTTTCAGCAGAGCACTGGCCCTGAAGCCGAACGGCATCGTTCTGGCCGGGATCGACGCCAACGAACAACCCAAGGAAATGAACGCCGCCAACAGCCAGAACGTGCCGGTGGTCGGCTGGCATGCTTCCACCAGAATCGGCCCCAGCGATGGCTTGTTTACCAATGTCACGGCAGACCCTAAGGAAGAGGCTTTGATCGCGACCTTGTTGAGCGTGGTCGACTCCAACGGCAAGGCTGGCGTGGTGGTCCTGACCGATCCGAACAGCCTGTATGCGCAGTCGAAATCGAATGAAATAGTCGCGGTCGTCAAGCAGTGCCGGACTTGCAGCCTGCTCAGCGTGGAAGCTTTGCCGGCCACCACCTCTGCCGACAAGATGCCCGCTCTGCTGACGTCGCTGGCGCAGCGTTTCGGTAAGAAATGGACGCACATCATCGGCGTCAATGACAACTACCTTGACCTGCTGGCGACACCGGCCGCGGCGGCGATTATCGCCAGCAGCAAAGTCCAGGCGCTGGCCGCCGGCGAAGGTTCCGAGGCGGCTTATCAACGGATCCGCAGCAAGACGGTGCAGCTGGCCACCGTGCCGGAACCGTTCAGCCAGCAAGGCTGGCAAATCATCGACGAATTGAACCGCTCGTTTGCCGGTGAAAAAGCCAGCGCCTATGCCACTCCGGTGTATCTGCTCACGGAGCAGAACATTGCGTTTCACGGCGGCCGGCAAAACACCTTCGAGCCGAATAACGGCTACCGTGCCGAGTACAGGAAAATCTGGGGGAAATAAAGCCGGCGGCCGAGAAGCTGTACTTGCGCGATGGGGGTAGAATCGGCAGCAGACGGCTCCGTTCAACGATGGCTCAAGGAGAATGCAAATGCATGCCAGAAGAATCCTTATCGCGCAAGGCGGCGGCCCCACCGCCGTCATCAATCAATCCTTGGTGGGCGTAGTCCTGGCGGCGCGCGGCGTGCGCAATGTCGACCGGGTATATGGCGCCCGCAACGGCGTGCGCGGCATAGTCAATGAAGATTTCCTCGATCTATGCCAGGAAACCAGCCACAACCTGGAACTGGTGGCGAACACCCCGTCTTCCGCGCTGGGATCCACTCGCGACAAGCCGGACCTCAAATATTGCCAGGAAATTATCCAGGTATTGCAAGCGCACCAGATCAATCATTTCTTCTACATCGGCGGCAACGATTCATCCGACACCTTGCGCATCCTCAGCCTTGAAGCCGACAAGCTGGCCTTCCCGCTACGCTGCATCCATATCCCTAAAACCATAGACAACGATCTGGTCAGCAACGATCACACCCCAGGGTTTCCATCGGCCGCACGTTTCGTAGCGCAGGCTTTTGCCGGCGCCAACCTGGATAACGCGGCCCTGCCCGGCGTCTATGTCG
This sequence comes from Collimonas silvisoli, assembly GCF_018305005.1. Classification (GTDB taxonomy): domain Bacteria; phylum Pseudomonadota; class Gammaproteobacteria; order Burkholderiales; family Burkholderiaceae_D; genus Collimonas; species Collimonas silvisoli. Next base: position 4,730 of record NZ_JAGQEG010000060.1, on the reverse strand, counting down.
GCGTGGTGATGGGCCGCCACGCCGGCTTTTTGACGGCGGCGGCGGCGCTAGGCAGGAAATTTGCCGATGACGGCCCGCATCTGATTTATCTGCCGGAACGCATCTTTGTGCTGGAAAAATTCCTGGCCGATGTGAAACAAGCCTACCAACGCTTCGGCCGTTGCGTGATTGCCGTCTCCGAAGGCATACACGATGCATCGGGCACGCCTATCGCCAGCCTGCTGGCGAAGACGGTGGAACGCGATGCGCATGGCAACGTGCAATTGTCCGGCACCGGCGCCCTGGCTGATTTACTGTGCGAAGAGATTAAGTCGAAATTGAACATCAAGCGCGTGCGCGGCGACACCTTTGGTTATCTGCAGCGCTCGTTCATGGGTTGCGTGTCGGATGTGGACCAGCGCGAGGCACGCGAAGTCGGCGAAAAAGCGCTGCAATTTGCCGTGCACGATGACCGCAACGGTACGGTGGCGATCAAGCGCAATGGGAATTACTCGGTCAACTATGAATTACTGCCGCTGGACGTGGTGGCGGGCAAAACCCGCGTCATGGAAGACGAGTTGATCGCCGCCAGCGGCACGGATGTCACCGATGCTTTCCGGCTCTATCTGCAGCCGCTGCTGGGATCGGGCATGGCGGATGGCTTCCGTCTGCACTCCCCTGCGGTAGCCAAGATACGCAATAGTTCGGGCTGAATACTTCCGGCTGACCGCCAGCCTTTGCCCACTTATGGCGGCGTAACTTCCATGGCGCTGTGGTACTTCCCGATGCGCGCCAGACCGTTCAGATGGCAACGGCGAAAGAAGGTTTTTTGCGCTTCGGCGACGTTCTGCTCCAGCCCTTTCCACGCCGCCAGCACCGGCGCCTGCAACGCCCGTCCGTAAGAGAAACTCACTTGCCAGGGATGTGACCCGAGCTGGTTCATCGCATTCAGATGGGCGGTCGCATCTTGCGCGCTTTGTCCGCCGGACAGGAAGACGATGCCAGGCACCGCCGCCGGCACATAGCGCGCCAGGCAGCGCATGGTGGCTGCGGCAACTTGCTGCATATCGGCTTGCTGCGCGCACTTCAAGCCGGCAATCACCATATTCGGCTTGAGCAGCATGCCCTCGAATGCGACACGGTGTGCATCGAGTTCGGCAAACACGATTTCCAACACCTGTGAGGTCACCGCCTCGCAACGTTCGAGGCTATGAGAACCGTCCATCAGCACTTCCGGCTCAACGATAGGCACAATCCCGGCTTCCTGGCACAGCGCAGCGTAACGCGCCAAAGCGTGGGCATTGGCGCGTATGCCGTACGTGCTTGGAAGGTCGAGCTGGTCGATCTCGATCACAGCGCGCCACTTCGCAAACCTGGCGCCCAGTTGCCGATACTCCAGCAGGCGTTCGCGCAAACCGTCCAGCCCTTCCGTGATCTTCTCGCCCGCATGCAGCGCCAGCGGCTTGGCGCCGCCGTCTACCTTGATGCCGGGGATAATGCCGCGCTGCGCCAGCAGCTCCGCAAACGGTTTGCCGTCGGTACTGCTCTGACGCAGCGTTTCGTCGTACAGGATGACACCGCCCAGATGAGCTTCGACACAGGCGGTGGTAAACAGGATTTCGCGATAGCGGCGGCGGTTTTCTTCGCTGCATTCCAGTTTGATGGCGTCAAACCGCTTCTTAATGGTCGGCCCGCTTTCATCCGCCGCCAGTATGCCCTTCTGCTCTGCGACGATGGCCTTTGCCACCGCGCTTAGTTCGTCGATGTTCATAGCTGGTTACTCCCAGAGATGACTGCAAACTGCGAAAAACTCTCCACAACATGTTACCCGGTTTCGGAACTACCGAATGCCAAGATTACTCTGAATATAAAAGGAGGAGCTGAATTCTAAAAACAGGCTTAGGTGCGCCACCGCACCGACCGCGACAGGTTTTGCGGCTAGCGTAAAGACAGGCCCAGGGCATTTTCCTGCGACCGGATATTAACAAAGAGGCATCTTATGAAAACCATGCAAAAATTTACTGCCACTGCGATGACTGTGGTCATGCTGCTAGGCCTGGGCGCATGCGACAACATGTCGCGCCGTGGCCAGAACACGGCTATCGGCGCCGGTATAGGTGCGGTCGGCGGTGCGGTATTAACCAACGGCAGCGCCCTTGGTACAGTCGGCGGCGCCGCAGTTGGCGGCGTCATCGGTAACCAGGCCGGGAAACGCTAACAGCGCGCTAGAGCCGACACGCTTGCCCCTGACGGGCTTGCATGAAAAATAACCGTCGCGGGCGGCGGCTTGCATCGTTATTGCTGCCCGTAGGCTTGCTTCAAGAGTTTGATGTCGATCTTGTTCATCTTCATCATTGCCTGCATCACTCTTTGCGCTTTTTGGGCATCCTTGTCTTGCAACAATTCGTCCAAAATCGTCGGGATGATTTGCCAGCAGAGTCCAAACTTGTCTTTGATCCAGCCGCATCCCTGCGGCTCGCCGCCTTCGGAGAACCTGCCCCATAGTTCATCGACTTCCTCCTGTGTCTCGCAGTTCACGAAGAACGAGATGGCGGGCGTGAAGCTGAATTGCGGTCCGCCGTTCAGGGCGATGAAATCCTGTCCATGCAGCTGGAATGTCGCCGACATCACGCTGCCTTTAGGGCCTGGTCCGGCATCGCCGTAACGCATGATGTTGCCGACTTTCGCATCTTTGAAAATCGACGTATAAAAATTCATTGCCTCTTCGGCTTTACCGTCAAACCATAGGAATGGAGAAATTTTCTGCATTTTGGTTTACTCCTCAATTTACTTCTCAACACAGGAAATACATCAGGCGCTCGCCGCTTGCGGTTCCATGTACATGAATTCCCATACTTAAATGGCTTCCTGAGTAGCTGCTATGCTGCTGACGTCAAGCTCCCGCACGGGGCGTACTTCGATGCTGCCAAAACGCGCCGGCGGGATTTTCGAAGCCCAGTGGATCGCCTCGTTGAGATCCTTGGCTTGAATCATGTAGAAACCCGCCAGTTGCTCCTTGGTTTCGGCAAACGGGCCGTCGGTCAAGGACAACTGGCCGTTACGTACGCGCACCGTGGTCGCGGTGTCGATCGGTTGCAGCGCTTGTCCGGCGACGTAGTGGCCGCTCTCGCGCAGTTCCTGCCCATAGGCAAAACAAACGCTGTCGGGGCAGGCGTGCAGCTTGTCCTGCGCAAGATAGACGAGGCACAAATAGTTCATGTTGGTCTCCAGTAGATGGCGAGGATTGATGGATGACGGCCGGCGGCGCAGTGCCTGGCCGGCGTCTGCCTATATGCATTTATATACGCCTGCACTAGATAGTCGAACCGCAAACGGCGGAATCGACAGCTAGTCGAATATTTTTATTTTTCTGCCGCCAACCAGGGCTGCAGGAACTACTAATCCGGCAAAGCGGCCAGACGCCGATGAAGAAAGCGCCGTTCCGGTTCTTGCTGGGTCAGCGCCAGCGCCCGCCCGTAAGCAGCGCGTGCTTCTGTCACATGGCCCAGGCGCCGGTGCAAATCGGCTTGCGCTGCGTGCGCCAGATGATAATTTTGCAACTGGCCGCCGACAATCAAACGATCCACCAAGACCAGTCCGGCATCCGGCCCCTGATGCATGGCGATTGCCACCGCCCGGTTCAACTCGACTACCGGCGTCGGCTCCAGACGCAGCAAAGCGTCATACAGGCCGACGATTTGCTCCCAGTCGGTGGCTTCGGCATGGCGCGCTTCGGCATGGACCGCTGAAATCGCGGCTTGCAGCGCATATACCCCGAAGTGTCCCGATGACAAGGCGCGCGCCACCAGTGCCGAACCCTCGGCGATGTGCTCCGCGTTCCACAAACTCCTATCCTGCTCATCCAGCGGCACCAGGTCGCCCCCGGCAGTGGTGCGTGCGGTGCGGCGCGATTCATGCAGCAGCATCAAGGCCAGCAAACTCATGACCTCGGGCTCCGGCAGCAACTCCAGTAACAGGCGCGCCAGCCGGATCGCTTCTTGCGATAAATCATGGCGTGTCAGCGTCGCCCCCGAAGATGCGGAATAGCCCTCGTTAAAAACCAGGTAGATGACGCGCAGGACCGACTCAAGGCGCGCCGGCAATTCGTCGCGGCCGGGAACCTGGTACGGGATGCGGGCGTCGCGGATCTTGGCTTTGGCGCGCACGATACGTTGCGCCAGCGTAGGCGCAGGAATCAGGAAAGCATGTGCGATCTCCTCCGTGGTGAGGCCGCAGACCTCGCGCAAGGTGAGCGCAATCTGCGCATCCGGCGCCAGCGAGGGATGGCAGCAAGTGAAGATCAGGCGCAAGCGATCGTCTTCGACATGCTCACGCTCATCCAGGGCCTGTGTATCGTCGGCAATCGCCTCGATCGTCTCGGCCACCTCGTCATAGGCGGTAAATCTGGCTTGGCGCCGGATGCCGTCGATCGCTTTGAAGCGCCCTGCCGATACCAGCCACGGCACCGGTTTATCGGGAACGCCGTCGCGCGGCCATTGTTCCATCGCCGCCTTGAACGCCTCTTGCAAGGCTTCTTCCGCCAGGTCGAAGTCGCCCAGCAGGCGAATCAGGGTGGCGAATACGCGTCGCGATTCGCTGCGGTAAATAGCTTCAATCGTGTCGCTTATTGGCATCGTGTCTAGCAAGGTATCTGGTGATAGTTCTTTTGCGCGGTGCAACACCTGGTGTTGCGGTTGCTGCCTGACTGGATCGTACACCACACTCGCGTGGCCAGCCAAACTCCCCCGCTG
>NZ_JAGQEG010000005.1 GCF_018305005.1 Collimonas silvisoli | reverse complement strand
GCCGTGTCGGTTTGGTCATTCCGACCTTTCTCGGCATCACGCTGCTGGTGTTTTTATTGATACATCTGATCCCCGGCAACGCGGTCGAAGCCATGACTGGCGAACGCGGCATGGAGCCTGCGCGCTATGCGCAAATGGCGCATGAACTGGGCCTCGACCAGCCGCTTTACATGCAGTACTTCAATTACCTGGGCAATGTATTCAAGGGTGATCTTGGCGTGTCCATCATGACCCATACGTCAGTCATGAGCGAATTCAAGACGCTCTTTCCCGCGACCCTGGAACTGTCTTTTTGCGCGATGCTGTTTGCGCTGGTGATCGGCGTGCCAGCCGGCATTCTGGCGGCGCTGAAACGTAACACCGTGCTCGATTATTCGGTGATGGGCGTATCGCTCACCGGCTATTCGATGCCGATATTCTGGTGGGCCTTGCTGTTGATCCTGCTGTTTTCCGTGACGCTGGGCTGGACGCCGGTATCCGGCCGCATCGATATCTTGTTCGATGTGCCGCCGGTGACAGGCTTCATGCTGATCGACAGCTGGTTTTCCGACGACAGCGGCGTCTTCAAATCCGCGGTGTCGCATCTGATCTTGCCGACGATTGCACTCGGCACTATCCCGCTGGCGGTGATTGCCCGCATGACGCGCTCGGCGATGCTGGAAGTGATGCGTGAAGACTACGTACGCACCGCGCGCGCCAAGGGTTTATCGCGGACCCGGGTGGTGGTGGTGCACGCCTTGCGCAATGCGCTGATCCCAGTGATCACGGTGATCGGCTTGCAGGTCGGCGTGATGCTGGCCGGCGCCATCCTGACCGAAACCATCTTTTCCTGGCCTGGCATCGGCAAATGGCTGGTGGCGGGAATCCAGCGGCGCGATTATCCGGTAGTGCAGGGCGGCATCCTGCTGTCGGCCACCATCATCATCGTTGTCAATCTGATCGTCGATCTGTTGTACGGCGTGATCAACCCTCGTATCCGGCATGGCTCATGAATAACGTCAATCCAACTCAAATCAGTTCGCCTCAGGCCGCCGCGCCGGCGCTTGCTGCTCCTGTCGCGCCACCGCATCCGGCGCGCGAACTCTGGTCGTATTTCAGCCAGAACCGGGGCGCGGTGATCGGCCTCGTCATTATCATGGTGATGCTGCTGGCGGCCGTGTTCGCAGACTTCATCGCACCCCATTCGCCGATTGAACAATTCCGCGATGCGACCTTGGTGCCGCCGGCATGGCAGGCCGGCGGCAGCAGCAAGTTCCTGCTTGGCACCGATCCGGTCGGGCGCGACATGCTGTCACGCCTGATCCACGGCGCCCGGCTGTCGCTGATCATCGGCCTGGTGTCGGTCTCGCTGTCGCTTGCTGTCGGCATTTTGCTGGGATTGACGGCCGGTTATTTCCGCGGCGTGATCGAGACCACAATCATGCGCCTGATGGACGTCATGCTGGCTTTGCCGAGCTTGTTGCTGGCGATTGCCGTGGTGGCGATCCTGGGGCCTGGCTTGATGAATGCGATGTATGCCATTGCAATCGTGATGATGCCGCACTATGTACGGCAGACCCGCGCCGCGGTGATCGGCGAAATGTCGCGCGACTATGTCAACGCCTCGCGCATCGCCGGCGCCGGACCTTTGCGCATCATGTTCGACTGCGTCCTGCCGAATTGCCTGGCGCCCTTGATTGTGCAGGCGACCCTGGGCTTTTCCGGAGCAATCCTGGACGCCGCCGCGCTGGGTTTTCTGGGGCTGGGGGCGCAACCGCCGACGCCTGAATGGGGTTCGATGCTGGCCAGCGCAATGGAATTCATCCAAAGCGCATGGTGGGTAGTGACCTTCCCGGGGCTGGCGATTCTGATCGCAGTGCTGGCGTTCAACCTGATGGGTGACGGCTTGCGCGATGCGCTTGACCCCAAACTGAAACGAGAGAGCGGAACCCTATGGCATTGCTAGAAATTAAAAACCTGAGAGTCGAATTCGGCTCGACGGCAGCACCGTTCACCGCCGTCGACGGTCTTGACCTTGAAGTCGAAGCCGGCGAAGTGATCGGCATTGTCGGCGAGTCAGGCTCCGGCAAGAGCGTCACCTCGCTGGCCTTGATGGGCTTGATCGATTATCCGGGCCGGGTCACGGGCGAGCGCATGGCCTTCGACGGCCGCGATCTGCTGACCATGCCGGAGAAGGAAAGGCGTGGCTTGCTGGGCAAGGATATCGCGATGATCTTCCAGGATCCGATGACCAGCCTGAACCCGTCTTACACGGTGGCCTATCAATTGATGGAAACCTTGCGCGTGCATCAGGGAGGGTCAAACAAGGAATTGCGGGCGAAAGCGCTGGCCTTGCTGAAGCAGGTTGATATTCCCGATCCGGAGCGGCGCCTGGATGCGTATCCGCATCAATTGTCGGGCGGCATGAGCCAGCGTGTGATGGTGGCAATAGCCATTGCCTGCAATCCGCGCTTGCTGATTGCCGATGAACCGACCACCGCGCTGGATGTCACGGTGCAGGCGCAAATGCTGGAACTGCTGCTGCAGTTGCAGAAGGAGCGCGGCATGGCCTTGATGTTGATCACTCATGATCTCAGCGTTGTCGCCCAGACCGCACAGCGGGTGGTGGTGATGTACGCCGGGCAGGTGGTGGAGACCGGCCGCGTGCCGGATATCTTCAACGCACCCAAGCATCCCTACACCCAGGCGCTGCTGGCGGCGCTGCCCGAGCACAATATCGGCCGCGCACGTTTGCAGACCATCCCTGGCGTCGTGCCGGGCCAATATGACAGGCCTGCCGGCTGCCTGCTCAGCCCGCGCTGCGCCTATGCGCAAGACCGTTGCCGCCAGACCCGGCCTGAGTTGCTGGGCGCAGGACAGGATCCAATACAGGAGCAGGTGCGCTGCTATTTTCCGCTAGATCTTGCCGGCCAGCCGACTAACGGCTGGTTAGAAATATCCCGCAAAACACCTGGTTCAATGTCAAGCAGTGGGGTTGCACGATGAAGAGTTCCAACATGAACGAAATCGCCAACCGCGTGGTTTTGCTCGAAGCAAAAAATCTGGTCAAGCATTACAGCGTATCGCAAGGCTTGTTTAAACCGAAGGCGACGGCGCGCGCTCTGGATGGCGTGTCGTTCCGGCTTGAGCCGGGTAAAACGCTGGCGGTGGTGGGCGAATCCGGTTGCGGCAAATCGACCCTGGCGCGCCAGATCACCATGATCGAACCGCCCACCGGCGGCGAGTTGTGGATGGACGGCGCCAACATCGCTGATGCCGATCGCGCTACCTTGAAACGGGTGCGGCCGCTGGTGCAGATGGTGTTTCAAAATCCCTATGCCAGCTTGAATCCGCGCAAGAAAGTCGGCCAGATGCTGGAAGAGCCGCTGATCATCAATACCGGCTTGAATCATAGCCAGCGTGCCGAAAAGGCGCAGGCGATGATGGCCAAGGTCGGTTTGCGGCCGGAGCACTACGGCCGTTATCCGCATATGTTTTCCGGCGGCCAGCGGCAACGGGTGGCGATCGCCCGCGCCTTGATGCTGGACCCGAAGGTGATTGTGGCCGATGAACCGGTGTCCGCGCTCGACGTCTCGATCCAGGCTCAGGTGCTGAACCTGCTGATGGATTTGCAGCAAGCCAGCGGCGTTGCCTATCTGTTTATCTCGCATAATCTGTCGGTGGTCGAACATATTGCCGACGACGTATTGGTGATGTATCTCGGCAAAACCGTCGAGCACGGCAGCAAGCAGCAGGTGTTCAGCCGGCCGCTGCATCCTTACACCAGGGCCTTGCTGGCCAGTACGCCGCGCATCGATCCGGCCCAGCGCCAGCAAAAGATGATGCTGCCAGGGGAGTTGCCGTCGCCGCTGGCGCCGCCGCCGGGTTGCAGTTTTAATAACCGTTGCCCATATGCGATCGAGCGCTGCCGGCAGGAAGTGCCATTGCTGCAGCCGTTTGATGGCCGCATGGTGGCCTGCCATCGGGTAGCCGAGATCTCCTGAGTTGCTCGCTAGCCGCCGATCTGCCTTTGGGCATATCGGCGGCTGGCTGGGCTTGGTACAATGGCGGCTTAATTCTTCGTCCATTTACCCTAAGCTCATGATCGACATCCAACTTCTTCGCAAAGACATTGCTACAGTCGCCGCCCGTCTGGCGGCGCGCAAATTTCAGCTAGACGTCAACGGCTTCAACGCACTGGAGGCTGAACGCAAGCAAATCCAGACCCGCACTGAAGAACTGCAAAGCCAGCGCAACTCGCTGTCCAAGCAAATCGGCATGCTGAAAGGCAAGGGCGAAGACGCTTCGGCCGTGATGGCTGAAGTGGCCGGTATCGGCGATGAGTTAAAGGCGTCGGCCAGCCGGCTGGACCAGGTGCAAGAACAGGTCAGCGCGTTCTTGCTGGCGGTGCCGAATATTCCGCACGAAACCGTCCCGGTCGGCGCTGACGAGACTGCCAACGTCGAAGTACGCAAAGTCGGCACGCCGCGCAGCTTCGATTTCGAAGTGCGCGATCACGTTGACGTGGGCGCCGCACTCGGCCTGGATTTCGACGTCGCAGCCAAGATCACCGGCTCGCGCTTTGCCGTCATGAAGGGCGGCATCGCCCGCCTGCATCGCGCCCTGGGCCAGTTCATGCTCGACACCCACGGCGCCGAGCACGGCTATACCGAATGCTATACGCCCTACATCGTCAACGCCGATTCGTTGCGCGGCACCGGTCAGTTGCCCAAGTTTGAAGAAGATTTGTTCGCGGTAAAAAAAGGCGGCCAGGAAGGCGAGCAGGGTGCTGACCACGCTGCGCTGTACCTGATTCCGACGGCCGAAGTGCCGCTGACCAATATCGTCCGCGACGAAATCGTTGCCGGTGAAACGCTGCCGATCAAGATGGTTGCGCACTCGCCGTGTTTCCGTTCGGAAGCCGGCAGCTACGGCCGCGACACCCGCGGCATGATTCGCCAGCATCAGTTCGACAAGGTCGAAATGGTGCAAATCGTGCATCCGGAAAAATCATACGAAGTGCTGGAGGAAATGGTCGGTCACGCCGAGAATATCCTGAAAAAACTCGGCCTGCCGTATCGCGTGGTGTCTTTGTGCACTGGCGATACCGGCTTCGGCTCAGCCAAGACCTACGATCTGGAAGTGTGGCTGCCGGCGCAAAACACCTACCGCGAAATTTCCTCGGTCTCCAACTTCGAAGCATTCCAGGCGCGCCGCCTGCAAGCACGCTTCCGCAACGCTCAAGGCAAGACCGAGCTGGTGCATACACTGAACGGTTCCGGCCTGGCGGTAGGACGCACCCTGGTAGCACTGCTGGAGAATTATCAGCAGGCAGACGGCAGCGTGGAAATCCCGGCAGTGCTCCATCCGTACATGGGCGGCATTACCAGGCTGAGCGCATAAGTATCTGATTTGAAAAGACTATTTTTTGCGAAATTAGCGTAGATATCTGCTGTGGAATGGGAACGATAAAAAGACATTCCATAGTCAAAAAGAGTCTGCTATACTCTTGCGCTTTGCTGCATTAAACACAGCAAGTCGACCGAAACCGGAGAGGTGGCAGAGTGGTCGAATGTACTTGACTCGAAATCAAGCGTACGTTAAATCGTACCGTGGGTTCGAATCCCACCCTCTCCGCCAATTTTATCCTGTCATCCGCCAGTTAATGGCGGCGGAACCCCGGAAGATCACGGTCTTTCGGGGTTTTTGTTTTGGGCGGCCGATTCAAGAACTAGCAAATCGACTATCAAAACGGTTGGCGCTGCGACAGGTCTCGCAAGGGGCGAAATTAAAGTTCCAGCAAGTTCCAAGGGGAATAATACCTCATGTACGAGAAGGGGCTCGGTTTTGGGCTCCGAGGTGTCAAGTGACAATCCGAGGGGCGTTTCATGTCAGATTTCCTGACGCCACCCCAGGAATCGGATGCCACACGAACCTATCTGCAGTGTCTTGCCGCGGCGAAAGATCGCGCGGAAGAACTGGGGGACGCTAATTCGAAGCTGGGCCTGTGCGCGCAGGCTCGCTGAGTCAGCCGAATGATGAGGGCGTGAGTGTCAAGTACGGGTTGTTTGTCTGCGGCTCGCCGAACAAAACGGACGGCTCATGGAGCAGGTAGCCGTGAAGCCGCCTCGACTTGCGCGGCCCGGTCACTTCGCATGTCCAAATATTCAGCCCGTTAGCCTGCTTGCGGTGAATCTGCAGCTTTTCGAACTGCTTCTGCATCCACTGCCAATCGTGGAGTTGCTGCTCCTTGGCTAGCGCCGCCACGCGCGGGTGCTCCTGGGCATAGCGCTGGAAAATGCCTGGGCTGACCAGGTAAACGGTATCGGCCACCGTATGCACCAGCGCCTTCGCGTCGTTGATCACCAGTTTGTGGTTCTGCACTGCATGACGAAGCCACGCGATGAAGTGTTTGCCCGAGGGCGGCGCGCTCGCAGCCGCGGCGTGCAGCGGCTGCGGTTCTGTAGCAGGCGATGGAGGTGTGGGCAGTGCGGGCGGAACGGCTGGCGCAGGCAGTGGCATCGCCGTTGGCTTCGTCGCTGGGGCCTGTGTGGCCCTCGGCGGAGCCTTCGGTATCACGCGCTGGGGCTGTTCCTGCTCCGGCGCAGGCGCATCCGTGTTGGCGGGCTCAGGCGCCGCGCCGAACAGGTTCAGCAAGTCGGTGATGGCGTCTGCCGGGGCGGGCGTGGGCACCACGGTCGGCGTCGTAGGCGGCAGGCGCGCATCGGTGGCGCCGGCCATCGCCGTGTCGTCTTCGGTGACCATGGCTTCCACGACCACGGTTCCCGCGAACAGCGGCGGGCGCTGCGTGGCGTCGTCCCAGATCAGTGCCGGTGCCAACTGGAGGAAGGTAAAGGTGTGTGACCAACCGTTGTCCCCGGTCACCGTCGCCTTCCAGATCGCCTTGCCGTCCGTCGTCGGCTGGGCCATGCCGTGGTCTTGCAAGATGGTGAACAGCGCCGTGTTGCTGCTGGGAATGCCCTCGATGCCCTGCGACAGCAGGTGAGCACGGAGTTTGTCCGACACGGTCTTGCTCACGAGCCACAGCGCGTCCTGCGTGAGCCAGCCGTCTGATGCCTGCGGCTGATTCAGCTTGAACTCGTGCTTGAGCAGGTAGCGCAAACCTTCCAGCAGCTTGCGCTGCAGCGCATGCTTCGGCGCGGCCAGCGCCTTGCTTGGGTCGCCGCCCAGCGCCTGCGCGACCGAGGCCTGATCGGCTTGTACGACCAGTTCGCCCAGCACGCCGGCATGCTCGTATTGGCCGGCCAATACGTAAAGCAGTGACGACCACGCCTCGTGATGGTTGCTGAGCCAGTCGAGGATGGGGTTGTCCAGCACCTGCGTGTAGAGCAGTCCCGTGGCGGCGCTGTGCAGGCGATACGCACGCCCCTCGCGATAGCGAAACCGATAAGGCTGGTTCAGTGGGCCATGCCATGGATGCCAGGTAAGCCCATCGGCGAGTTCGACGTCGAGGTCCACTGCAATCTTGCCCAGGTCGTGCAGCAGCGCGGCGTAGGCCGTCGCGGCCGTCCAAACTTCCGCCTGCGCCGCCTGATCTTCAGGTGTTGTGCCGACCGGCAGCAGGCGCGATTGGCGGAGCTTCAACGCGTAGGCGACGATCTCTAGGCCGTGGTCCAGCATGCCACCGGGATACGCGTGGTGGTGGCTCTCCGACGCGGGGAGTTCCTGCACCAGCGCTGCGTAGCGCTCCAGTGGCTGCCGATACAGCAGGGCGAACTGCGTGCGGGACAACGACGTGCGTTGCCAGATGTGCTCCAGCAGCATCTGCCGACGCTGGGTACTCAGCAGCGCTGGTGCCGACGCGGGGCGCGTGAAACCGCGTGGCGCGGTATCGGGCGGCGCGGACGTGGGCGCCGCCGACTTCTTCGAGAACAGTCTGAACATGCGTGCTCCGGCAGCAACAGGCCGCGGGAGGGCCTTTTCCTTTTTGAAGCAGCAGATATAGATCGGCGGATACCGCGCGGCGACGGACAATCCGATGTGCTCGTTGTCCGTGTTTCGTGCAGGGATGAAGGGCGTGGCTCGATGGCCTTTTCGCTTTTCGGGTAGGGCCTTTCCCCTTGCCCCCCTTCCGTTAGACCTTCCCCTTCCTTTTCCACTGGGCATCTCCAGCCAGTTCGCTACCCCAGATATCGATGGGTCGCGCCTGAGACGGCGCGTCGAAAGGGCGTTCCCTGTCGGTTGCTCGTCAGGGCGCCCGTATCCCAGATGGGTGACTGCATTTCCCAAAGTTGGTTGGTTCTGCATCCCTTATAATGCAATCACAGGGCACCGACGGACGTCGACCATCGAACTGTTTGGGGAGTCGCGCTGCAACGCGGACGCGACATGCGCGGATGCCTCGTCGTGCCGTGGCCGGTGATTACCGCCGTTAGGTGGATGACGCAGAAAAACGAAGGAGGGGGCGTGGTTCGGATTTTTCAAATTGACATCCAGCATTTCAGGTCCATACAAACGCTTTCCTGGCACCCCTCGCTAGGCCTGAACTGCCTCATCGGCCCGGGCGACAGCGGCAAGACCACCATTGTGGATGCCGTCGACCTGTGTCTCGGTGCTCGGCGGAACGTCACCTTCGGCGATACCGATTTTTTCGCCCTCGACGTTACCCAGCCCATCCAGATCACGCTCACCCTGGGCCAGTTGCCCGACGCGCTGAAGGATCTGGATGCCTACGGTCATTACCTGCGGGCGTTCGACGTCGCGACCGGGGTGTTGCACGAAGAACCCCAGCAGGGATTGGAAACCGTCCTCACGCTACGGCTGACGGTGGACAGCGAACTGGAGCCCGCCTGGACGCTGGTGTCCCAGCGCGCCCAAGCACTGGGCCTGGAGCGCAACATTGCCTGGAAAGATCGTGTTGCGCTGGCGCCCGCACGGCTGGGCACCTACGCCAGTTCGAACCTGTCCTGGACGCGCGGATCTGTCCTCAATCGGTTGAGCGACGATCGCCCCAACTTGGGCGCCGAGCTTGCTAACGCCGCCCGTCTGGCACGCGCCAACTTCGGCAACCAGGCCGGCGCCCAACTGGCCGAAACACTGCAGATCGTGACGGCGAAGGCGAACGCGCTGGGGGTTCCTGTCGGCGCACAGGCTCAGGCGTTGCTAGATGCGCACTCGGTTTCGATCAGCGATGGTGCCATCGCCCTGCATGACGAGTGGGGTGTGCCCTTGCGCTCGCTGGGCACCGGCTCGTCTCGCTTGCTGGTGGCCGGGCTACAACGAGCCGCAGCCCAGCGCGCATCGATCGCCTTGATCGACGAGGTGGAATATGGGCTGGAACCGCACCGGCTTGTCCGCCTGCTCAACGACCTTGGGGCAAAGGAAAATCCGCCACCCCTGCAGGCGTTCCTGACCACCCATTCACCGGTGGCCGTGAGGGAGCTCAGTGGCGAGCAGATCTTCGTCGTTCGCAAAGAGCCGGACGGTGCATACAGAGTGCGTGTGGTCGGCGTCGACGATGACGTGCAGAGCACCATCAGATTGGATCCGGAGGCGTTTCTTGCGCGCAGCGTCATCGTGTGCGAAGGCGCCAGCGAAGTCGGCTTTGTCCGCGGGCTGGATCAATGCTGGACGCAGGTGAACGGGCGTTCGATGCTTGCCGCAGGCACGTCATACGTCAACGTTGGCGGCGGCGAGCCCGACAGGTGCTTTGTGCGTGGCACAGCGCTTCGGAAGCTGGGCTATCGCGTCCTTGTGCTCGTCGACGCCGACAAGCCGCCCACGCCAGCGGCCGTCGAGGCATTCCAGGCCATGGGCGGAGAGTGGATCACCTGGCGGCCGGGTCGCGCATTGGAGGATGAGCTGTTTCAGAGCTTGCCGGACGTGGCCGTGGATCAGCTGCTTCAGCGGGCAGTCGAGTGGCTCGACGAAGAGTTGGTGGCCGCACACATCCAGACCCAGTCCAACGGACAGGTCACGCTCGCGCATGTTCGGGCGCAACGGCAACTGGGGCACGCCTATCCCCCGGACGTGCGCCAAACCCTCGGTTTGGCATCGCGCAATCGCAAGAACAGCTGGTTCAAATCCGTGACCAAGTTCGAAGCCCTCGCGAAAGAGATTGTTGGCCCGCATCTCCCTACCACTGAAGCTGGATTTCTTGCCCTGATTGAGCGGTTATACAGGTGGGCCCATGCCGCCTGATCTCGACCTGTTCGCAGTCCGGCGAGGCACCGTGACCGCGCCGGCCGGTTGCGGCAAGACGCAGATCATCGCCGACACGCTGACCCAACACACGGGCGCCAAGCCGGTTCTCGTTCTTACCCATACCAACGCGGGCGTGACCACGTTGCGATTGCGCATGCAGCGTGGCAACGTGCCGTCTTCGGCGTATCGCGTGGCCACGATCGACGGCTTTGCCATGCGCTTGGTCAGCACCTTCCCGCAGCGTAGCGGCATACCCGCCGCCATGCTCGAGCTGACAAATCCGCGTGTCGATTATCCGGCGATCCGCGCGGCCGCTTGTGCGCTGGTACAAGCCGGCCATCTGAACGACACCCTCGTGGCAACGTATGCGCACCTCATCGTCGACGAGTACCAGGACTGCAATTTGGTCCAGCACACGCTGGTGACGGCGCTCGCCGAGATTCTGCCCACGAGCATCCTTGGCGACCCGATGCAGGCCATCTTCGGCTTCGGCGGCAACCAACTGGTGGACTGGAACGCGCATGTGCTGCCGCAGTTTCCATCGATCGGTGAGCTCAACCAGCCCTGGCGCTGGATCAATGCTGGCACCCAAGGGTTTGGCCAGTGGTTGCTGGATTGCCGTCGCCAGTTGCTGGCGGGCGGCAACATCGATTTGCGTCAAGCTTCTCCCGAAGTTAGTTGGATCCAGTTGCAGCCCGCTACTGCCGAGCGGCAACGCATGGCCGCGGCGATGACGAGGTCGGTGACACCCGAGGGGCAGGTGCTGGTCATCGGTGACAGCCGCAATCCGCGAGGGCGTCGGCAGATGGCCAGCCAAACGCCTGGCGCCACCGCGGTCGAACCGGTGGACCTGGCCGATCTCACCAACTTCGGCCGGACCTTCAACCTGCAAGCTGCGGATGCCGTCACGCAGTTGATCAACTTCGCTGGCGAGAACATGACGCAGGTGGGCGTCGCTACCTTGTTGCCTCGGCTTGATTCCCTGCGGCGCAGAACCGCTCGCACGCCACCGACGCCAGCGGAAGCCGCGTTGCTGGCGTTCGCCGCTACGCCGACGTTCCCCTTGGCGATAGAAGCGTTGCGCGCTTTGACCCGCCAGCCGGACGCGCGCGTGTATCGGCCAGACGTACTGTACGGCTGCCTGCGCGCCATGCAGTCGGTTGCCGGCGGTCGGGGGACCTTTGCAGAAGCCACGGTCCGAGAACGAGAACGTAATCGCCACGAGAGTCGACCGTTAGCACGCCGCGCCATCGGCAGCACCTTGTTGTTGAAGGGGCTCGAAGCCGAGGTCGCTGTTATACCAAGCCCGGAAGATATGGATGCGCGTCATCTCTATGTCGCCATGACGCGCGGCTCGGCGCGGCTGGTCATCTGTTCGGCAACGCCGGTCCTGGTTCCGCAGCGGTAGGGAGCGCACCGCATGCGATGAGGCCTCACGCATGGGCATCATCACTTCGGCCCCGTTAGGGGCCGACTCGTTTGCGCACTTTGCGAGCGATGCTCGACGATGCGTCCTACGACAAGAAGCCTAGTCTCGTCTTTGGGACTAAACGTCGGCCACGGCATGGGCGATCCGCACACCTTGATGTCATCGCCAGCAGTGATGTCGGAAATAGCCGTGGCTTCCCAATCGAGCGCATCGTGTTTGGTCACCCATACGCCGACCTCTTCACCGTCTGCCGTCTGTAGGTCGAGTGCGCCCGAAATGTCTGCGAAGAGGAGGGAGAGCGGATCCTCCTCGCTTGGCGCGGGATAGGGAACGACATCCTTCGCCGTTCCAGGAAAACAGACGATGCGATCGCGATAGTAGTCATAGTTTTCGCGTACGGCTGCCGGAGCCACGGGTTCGTCCCGAATATCGAGCATGTAGCGTGCGAACATGGATAGACGTGGGACGTGCTGTAGCGCTGCGATACCCAGAGATACCGCTGACAGCGTGACGAGTACAACGACTATCCAAAACAGGGCGGGCTTTCTGATTCCGTTCATGAGCCTATTGCGTAGTGCTTGATGACCGGCGTGACCGGCTCACGTCGAAGCGTGAGGTCGGTCCATATCGTCGAGTGAGTTATCTCGTCTATAGGGGTTTGACGAGCCGCCAGGTCACGCGCTTATCACCGAGGTCAGGCATGACGTCACCCGCCTGGAAGAACCGCGTGCCGAGATGGCTTGCCTGTTCACACCTCCAATCGCCGGGCCACGGACATGGCGTGCCAGAATAGATCCGCACTACGTACCTCTCACTTTCTTGCGAAGACTTGGACTTGCCATGGGCTGGCGTCGTCTTGAGTACCGCTTGCACGTCTTCTGGGCGATCGAAGCGCCGTAACCAGAGATTGCTGGTGCGCGGGTTGAACCGAATCTCGCCCGCGATCGAGCCGTAGTGCAACGACCCAATATGGTTCACGCGCAGGGGCTTGATGACGTCGTTGACCTTCGCGTACAGCTCGGGGCGTGGGTCAGCCCCTGCCTTGCCCAAGGCTGGCCAGTCACCAGCGCGAATGATGCTGCCCCATTGATACGGCAAGATGGCGATGCGTTCGTCGGCGAACTTTGCTCGCAGTTGTTCTTCCGTGCCTAGCTTGGCCAGCCAGTGGTGAGCAAGGAATGTGTACCAGTTGAGATGGATGTAGCCATCACGCCACGATGGGCTGCTGATCGGCACACATACATCCAATCCTCGATAGGCCCACGCCACTTCATATTCAACGTACTGAAAGTCTTCCCATTCGTGACATTCTTGAATGGCGAGACCCGCTGCGCCATGCAGCGGGCGTAGAATCTGGCACATATCCAACAGCAGTCTCTCAACGCGTTGGCGTCCCTCACCACGGAGTTCCTCCACCGGCAGGTAGAAGCGCACTGTCGTCGTCACCTTATGGATCTTTTCCATCCAGCCAGCAGGTGAGTAGACACCAAACATATAGTCGCTGACATGCCCAAAGGATGGACGAGACATCCATTTGAACTCGACAGCATTCATTGGATTTTCCGCCGTGATGTGCTCGAAGCAGTCGGTGAAGGTCTTGCGTGAGTAGGGTTGGATTCTCATACCCATTTCACCGCGATATCCGCCTTGAAGCTTGCTGCCAAAGTGCTGGTCATACAATGCAATCGCCTCGGCGATATGCTTGCGGCGTATGGGCAAATAGGCGTCAACCAAATGGAAGATCGCGACAACACCCACCTGTTGCACGGGCTGAGTGGTGTCTTCTTCGTCCATGAAGGTAAGACTCCAACGCTCTGCATCAAACGTGTCGAAGAATTCGGCTTCAGTCATTCTCTTCCTCAAGGAGCATCTGAGTTTGCGTGCGACTTATCCCATTTCACCCGATCAACGATGCTCATCGTCGAGTGAGTTACCTCGCCTTAGCGAAAAACCAGGTGACGTCCCGTCCGTGTACCTGGGGCATGGGCGTGCCGTGCATGAAGGTGCTTGGACCGATAGGGATATCCTCGCAATGCCACACGCCGGGATAGGGGCAAGGCTGGCCGCTGGTGGCGCGCATGCCGGGCGGAGGTTGCTCGGTCCACAGCCAGGTCACGGGCACGCCGTCGACCAGCGGCAGCGATTCACCGTCGCCAATGCGACAGCGCACCAAGGGCTGGCCGGATTGGACCCAGAGGCCGGCGCGTGGGGCGGGCTGGAGGCTTTGGGCTTCTCGGGACGCTTCGGCAGGCGGTGTGATCTGCTCGCGTTGATCGATGTCCCATTGCCATAGCGTCATGCCGTGCGTGTGGTCGCTTTCGATGATGGGCAGGCGTTCGCCTTGCTCGAAGTGTTGGCGCGTGCCGCGCTTGGCAGACGTCACCCACCAGCCGGTGCGCGGGCAGGCCTCGCCACCGGTGGCATGCGCTAGCGGTGGTTCTTGACGAGGTGCGTCGGGCGCGAGGCCGCGTACTTCGGATGACGGCCAATCGCTGTCGTCGTCAAAGCGAGCGAGCCAGCGCTCGGTGTCGCGTCGATTGAAGCGCACGTTGGGATCGCCGTCCCACTCGCCGAAACCGAGCAGGTCCAGGTTGGTGTGCCGCAGCGGCCGCAGCAGACGGTTGAGCATGACGGGTAACTCGGGTACGCCGTTCTCGACCGGATACAACGCCGGCTGCGGGCCAAGCTCGATCCATTGGCCGCAGTCGAGCTCATCGATGCGGATACGGGGATCGGCCAGCGCGGCGCGCACGGCGTCGCGGTCGAGCGAGAGCTTCTCGCGCCAGATGTCCGACAGGAAGAAACCCCAGGTCGGCGAACGTAGACCCGACGGTAGATGGTGCTTCATGGTGAAGGGGTAGTCGGTATCCAGACCGTAGAAATGCGGAGCAAGTGCCCGGTCCCAGACGGTGACCTCGGAGCGGGTGCCAAACTCCAGCGGATTGGCCATGGCGAAACCGCTGTAGACCTGTTCGGGGCGCAGGCGCGTGATGGTGTCGTGCACGAAGCGGCGCCAGGCATCGCGGTTGTCGAGCCACCACTGCCAACGGTAGTAGAGGAGGATGCTGGAGTAACTGGGCCCCCCAAAACCTAGATCCGAGTCTCTCCAGTAATAACCCGCGTTCGTCGGCGAGCTTTGGTGGTTGGTCTCGTCCGTGAAATCGAAGGTGAAGCCCTTGTTACGGGGTACCTTACGCGCCCACTCGCGCAGATTGCCGAGTCGCTTGGAGCCGTAGGGGTGAGGCCGCTCCGAATCGGGATGGGTCTGGATCTTGAAAGGGGCGCCCAGCAGGCGCTCGAATGCCTCATGCACATCGATCATGGCAAGGCCCGTTTCCACATGATGTGCTGGATCTGCGGCGAAGTAGATGCTGAGAAACGGCATCACGGCCAATTCATAGTAGCCGTTGTCGTGGGCGATACTCGGCCATTCTTTCAGATCGGCGACCATGCCGGCGATCTCGTCGTCGGTCATTTCCCTATCTATCGTGCTCATCGTTTCTTCCTTCCGTTTTGGCGGCTTGATTCTCCAGCTTGAGATTCCTCCGGCTTGTATCCGGTGCAGTCCTCCGGAACCCTGAGCAATGCAACTTTTTTTGTATCCTGGTTCATCAATTTCACGTAGTCATCCATTTGCTTGTTCTTCACCCAGTCCCTTGGAAACTTGATCTCCACCGCGACAAACACGTTGGGTACGTGAAATGGCTGCTGCCGATATTCGACGATGGCCAGGTCCGGTGCCAGGCTGCCCTTAGGCCGTGGCCAGAAGGGAAAGACCTCGCTGATACGCCTGGGGCGTGTTGGTGGCTCACCGAGCCATGCCTTGCCGTTCATGTAGTTGGGTTCGGCCTTGAGCGGGCTCTGCCAATCCAGCGTTTCGTCGATGGCCTCGAAGATCAAGGACGCTGTGGTTTGCTTCAGGAACACGTCGATTGTCATGGCGACGAGTTCTCCGCCCACTTTTTTGCGGATACGCCTGGGCACTTTGATCGGAGAGTCCTTGGCCCAGGTACACGCAATACTGATGGCTGGGCGAAAGGGAACCTTTCTTTCGATGTACTCCTTGTAAGTGGTGCCTTCCTTGCCTCGTCGCGAGATCGTGCTGCGCCCACCGTGATCGATTTGGGCGAAGGTTGAACTCTTCTTGTCGATTTCTTGGGCAAAGCTCTCAATAACGGACTTGAGTACCTTTTTGATTTGCTCACGCCGTTCGGCGAGATGGGCCGTGAACTCGACGCCCTCTGCGATTGTTGCCGCGGTTTCGACGGCCTGATAGACCCTGTAGGCACGATATCCCCAGAGCAATGCGGCGGCGGCAGCAGCGGGAAGTGGCATCAGGCATTCTCCTGTGCTTGTTCGTTCAGAAAGTCATCCGTGAACGGTGACGGTTGGTCGGCGCACGGCCGGTCATCGCCGATGCCATCGATGATGGAACTCCAGTTCTCGGTGACACGCTGGTCGTCGCGCATGATGGTTTTGTACGCGTGGACCATGCGTGGGTTGGCGCTTTCCACGTGTTCGGTTTCGCCTTCGTCGTTGGTCCATCCTTCAACGAGGAGCTGGCCTGCGCTCATCAACTTGTAGCGATAGCCCTGGAAGGCGCGTTCGTCTGTTTTGCGCATGCGGTAACGGGCTTCGAAGTCGCCGGTCGACGGGGCTTTGAAGATGGGCAGGGCGGCATTGGCGTTGGCCGGTCCGATGAAGTCATAGCTGCCTGCCTTGACGGTGAAGGTGCCGGGCATGCCCATTTCGACGTTGCCGTTCGCGATCTTGACGTACGCGCCGCCACAGATCAGCGTGAGGTGCGTGTTGGCTCCGATCACGACGTGCTGCTGACTGGCGCTGATCTCGACGCTTTGTTCGGCTTCGAAGCGCATGACGTTGTGCTGGGCCTGCAGCCACATCTCGCCCTGGTGGGCGATGTGGCGCACATCGCCGTTCTGCGCAAAGGCGCTGATGCCGTTGCCGGCGTGGATCAGCGCGCGCTCGCCGGCGCTGAGCTGCAGGTTGCCTTGCGCGGCAGCGTCGATGTGTTCGCCCGCGCCCAGCGCGAGGGTACGCGGCGTACCGGCCGCGATGCCGCCGGGCGCGGACAGCGCGAGCAACGGCTTGATGCCATCACCACTGCTGTTGGCCTGGTCGTTGGCGCCATGCCCCATCTCGCGCACGGCGTCGGTCAGACCTTCGCGCGGTTTGACGTCGTGCGCGAGCCCCTGATGTTGGCCGGCGTAATCGCCCAGCGCCTTGGCGAGCTGGAGCGCGGCGTCGAGCGCGGCGACGATGGCCTCGCGGTCGAGTTGGCCGCCGGCCGCATCGCGCTGCGCCTCGGCGGAGAGCAGCAGGCCCTGGGCGGCGCGCAGCGCGCCATGCAGATCGGTGCGCAGCTCGAAGCCTTCGCCGCGCGGGCCGCCGCCGTCGGGCCGCGGATGGGTGAGGTAGCCCAGGTGCAACGCGCTGGCGCCATGGTCGTTCATCAGCGCGGCGCTGATCTCGTGGGTGGTGTCGTCCAGGCGTAGCTCGCTGGCGCGCTGGCCCTTGTGCTCCTTGCTCTTGATGGTGCTGAGCACCTGGTGCTTGGGCAGTGCGTAGGGCGTGGGGTTGGTGACTCGGTAAGTGCGCGACGTGATCAGCGGTTGGTCTGGATCGCCGTTTAAGAAATCCACGACCACCTCTTGACCGATGCGCGGCAGCGCGAGATGGCCCCAGCGAGTGCCGGCCCAGGCGTGGGCGGTACGGATCCAGCAGGAGCTGTGTTCGTTATGCTGACCGAGTCGATCCCACGGGAACTGCACCTTGACACGACCGTGCTCGTCGACGTGGAACTCCTCGCCGTCGGGGCCGACGACGGTGGCGATCTGCGGACCGGGGACGACGGGCCTTGGCAGCGGTGCAGGACGCCACTCGATCTTGTCGGGAACGATCTCGGCGGTGTAGCGGTAATGGGTGCCGCGCTGCGCATCGGCGCTTTCTTCGGCCTGGCTGGTGTGCTGCACGCCGTGGTGGCGGATGCGCACGGGACGCCAGCCGTGGTTCCAGTCGGCGCGCGGGTGGCCGATGAGGTCGAAGGCGATGCCGGGCACGAGGCGGGGATCGTCGCCCTCGACCACGGCGGTCTGCGCGTCGCGGCGCAGGCCGCGTAGTCGATTGAGCGTGAACGGGGCACCGGCCGCATCCTGCTTGTAGCGCCCGGGGTAGTCGTAGCGTTCGTAGTCGGGCTGGCCTTGGCCGGCGACGCTGGGGGAGTGCTCCTGGCGGTAGCGCGGATGCTTGAAGGTGTAGTCGCGCTGGGTCTGACGGGTGGTGCGCACGCTCTCTGCGTAAGCGAAGCGGCGCAGGGCCGGCTCAGGCTGATCGGCGCCGGGGGTGGGCTGATAGCGCACGGGTCCGCCGTCGATCGCGCCGTGGACGTAGAGGCGATCGCCAAGGACGAGGCGGTGATCGGTGTCGTCGTGGCGGTGGTAGAACACGAGGCCTTCCTCGGCGGCGAGGCGCAGGAAGAAATCGACGTCGGACTCGCCGGCCTGGACGCAGTACTCGCGGGCGAGGTGCTCGTCGGTCAGGCGCCAGTCGGGCGCATCGATGCCGTGGTCCTTGAGCACGGTGGCGAGGATGTCGGGGACGTGCTGCTGCTGGAAGATGCGCCAGTCGGCGCAGAGGCCGAGGCGTGCGAGGCGAGGCTCGACGACGGCGCGGTAGCGGGTACGTCGAAAGCCGGTGTCGTGTTGCTCGAAGGTACTGACGAGGCCGTGGACGCGGCGCACGGGTAGCGGGCCGTGCCAGAGGGTGAGCAGGGCGGGCCGGTCGAGCACCTGATCGAAGTCGAGGTCGGGCGTGTGGCTGGCAAGTTCGAGGTCGAGGCGGTCGAGCTGGAAGAGACCTTCGTCGAGGGTGAACTCGACGACGTCTAGGTCGATCGTGCCATCCGTGCCATGGATGGCGAAGGTGAAGCGCAGGTCGGATTGGGTGGGCATGGCCGTTTCCTTGAGCAACGCGTGGACGACCGCCGATGCGGTCGGTCGTCCGGGGCAAGCCGATGTGATCCCCGAAGGCGAGCGCCGATGTGCGCGACGCCTTCGGGGTGCTTGGGCTTACGCTTCCTGGGGCTTGCGCCAGTCGTCCGATGCCTCGGTGCCGGCGATAGCGTGCGTCCAGGTGATCTTGCGATAGGCCATGGCGACCTTCACCAACTGGGTGTACTCGGACTTGGTCGCGTCCTGCGCGTGCGGCAGCACGGTGTTGATGTTGACGATGGTGGCGTCTTCGAGCTTGGTGGTGAAGAAATGCTCTTGCTTGCCTTCGGTGGAGGTGCGGTACCACTTCACTTCCACTTCGGGGAGCATTTCACCGGAGGCCAGGGCTTGGTACAGCAGCGGCGTGGCCTTGTTGAGCGGCGAGGTGAAGGTGAACGGCTTGTGCACACGCTGGCCCGACGGCTGGCCGCTCTGCGGGTCGGTCGGGGTGGCGATCAGGTGTTCGACTTCCTGGACCAGGAGCTGATCTTCGTGACCTTCCTGGTAGACGTTGCCGACCGAGTCGGCGGTGAAGGCGCCTTGCGTGATGTTGCCTTGGGTTTTGCCTTGGATGCTGATGTAAGCGGGTGTCGGCATGGCGATGACTTCCTTTTACGTGTTAGCGATTAGAGAGTGGCCGGGTGGCCGTCTTGCCATCGAATGGCGGATAGCTATTCGCAAACACCGTGCCAATGGTGGTGATAGTCTTTTTTATCCTTTATAAATCAATGACTTGATAAGATTGATGAGCCTATGGGCCGCGATGCCTTGGGCGTTTTTGCCGTGGAAATGCAGTTTTTATGCGGGAATCGGGTCATTGATGGCCCGGTCATTCGCTAAGGTGTTGATTAATAGATGGATATAGGCGGGCCAAAAATGGCTCGCCGGGCCATTTTTGGCCCGCTTGATCTGCGTGATATGGCACGTGCGTATTAATCCCGGCAGTATGGTGGTGAGGTGTCGGCCGTATAGACGTCCATCGCATACCGATGTGTCGCCCAACATCCGAACAGCAAGCTTTTCCTTGCATTCCTCCTCCTTGCCGGCGAGCTTGAGTCGCAAGAACTGACTCAGTGTCTTGGGTCCGTCCAGGACGCTGCCTCTCTGGAACAATCGTTGCTCCAGTCGCGCAATGGCTTATGTAAAGAGCGCGTCGTCGGTGAGGTGTTCAACGCGCGTGGTCGGCTTTTGTACACGCTTTGCCCGCATCGCCGGAACTGACATGAGAAACCCTCCTTGACATAGGAGGATTCACGAAATCGCGGGGTAGTTCCCACGAGAAGTGGAAAAAGCAGTATTCCCCTTCAAAAATCCGCTCTCATTTGCTGCACCTGGCATCAAAGCTGTGCTCATTCGTCAAGGTTTTTTCACGCGCATAACTTCTACGGAATCGGTCCCGTTCAGGTTTTTCTCCTATTTCGTATAAGTCAGATTTCTTGACATTGGATTTTCGGATATCGCTGATAGACGTGTCGTGAGATCGGCAGTGAGAATCAACTGTCGCGCCTTGCGGATGGGGAATCTCGTATGCGCCATGTGGCGCCCATCACGGCGTTTGCTTGGAAGAGACGATATGGACAGCACTGCTGCGATGCATGCGTTGTCGGCGACCGGCTTGCCAGCTAGTCAGCCGATGTTGGGTGACGGGCGTCGCATAGATATTGCCGATGGCCACAGCCAATCCACCGCGGATCTGGCGTGCCTGATCCTTGAGGTTGCCTTCGCGCTCGGTGGTAGGTGGGTCCGGTGCATCGATATCGTGCCGGGCGTCACGATGTTGGCCTCCATCGGCGAACTTAAGCCGCTGGACAGGGGCGAGAAACTCGAATTCATCGATGACCTTTGGACGCTGTTGCGGGACCAACTGAACGCGTGGCTTTCTGCTAGAACGGTCTCACCGAGCCTAGTGTTGACGCATCCCAAGGGTGTTTGCTTCGAGTGCTTTTGGGGCGACCGAACATCACCGAAGACTGCTTTCGTCACCATCCACGTCCACTACGATGGCGCTTATGTGGCGGCCTACAACCGGTCCCGTCGTCGTAGGCCGATACTGGAGTTGCCGCCGGGTCCTGCATGTTTAGCGCGGCAACGGCTGGTGGTGCGACGCAGGCTGCTGGTGGCGACCTTGGACGCTAGTCGTCGAGCGCTGCATCCGCAGTACGATGGGTTACCGATTCCGGTGAGGCATCGAGTGTCCGGGACACTGAGCGCCTGGCAGGCACTGCGTGATGAGCTTGATCGAGAGGCGTCGTCTCCCACACTGACGCAGATACTGACGAGCGCCACAGTGGTTCCCATCATGAACTGTGTCGATGCCTTGATTCGGGCGATGCTGCCGCTGGGTGTGCGCGGGGTTCCCCTGGAGCAGTTGGTTATGGATGCCACGGCGAGTGCGCTTTGGCAGGCCTTTGAGTTGCGCAAGGGCATTTTCTACGAACCCAGTGCGGCATTGCATCGTCTGCTGGACTCCGCGCACATCGCGGACAACGTGCCGATGGGCATGGTGTCGCTACCCGCCGACGCCCTGTGCGTCATCCCTGAGCCATCGATGCGGGCCCGGCCGGGAAGTCTTGAAGCTGTTGTGCTGTTTCGTCATGAGCAAGGCATTTGCTTTGCGGCCTGGTTCGGTCAAGGTGATCGGTCGGTACAGTCGCTTCCCGAGTTTCAGTTGCTGCAGTTGGGTGTGGAGGATCCGGACCAAACCATTCGGGAAGCCTTGGACAGAGCCTTTGCCAATGCTGACCTTACCCAGGGACAGGCGGAGGTTCCGGCAGCTAATCGTCAGGCGCGGGAGATCTGGCGAGATACCTTGGACTATGTCCTCAAGATGCTGCTGTACTTGAAGGTGCGGGACGCGCATGTCGTTCCCCATCGAGCCTACTCGGATGCCACGAGGGATTTCAGTGGGCTGGGCAAGCGCAAGCGAGCGGAGCGGCTCGAGGCCATCGAGCAGTTGTATGACCGATTCATCGTAGGGCCGGCGCTGCTCGATGAGGAACTGGCCCGCGAGATGCCCTGCAGGGACACGCATGGCGAGATGTCGACGCACTGGCGCTCACCCTATTTCAAGTTGCAGCACTACGGGCCGCGAGCTTCGTTACGCAAGCTGATGTTCTTCGGGCCGGCCATTGTCAGGGCCGATCGCCTAGGCGAATAGGGTAGGGCCGATGGCAGGCGACGCAGGACGTGGGCAGATTTATCGTCGACTCGCGAGCTTGGGCATGGTCGCGGATTCCGGCTTCGCCTGCTTTTTCACGCCGATGCCGGTGCCAAGGAAATCTTGGGTGCAGGAGATTTCACTTCATCTCTCCCAGAGACCTATCTCAGCTGTCGGCGGATGAGCGGAGTGGGCGGCTGGTTGGTGTTATTGGGTGTGCACAGGCGAATGCCCGGCCCTTCGTAAGAAACGACGAATTCCTCGCGTTCGGCGACGTTTTTTCACATATTCATCACAATCTCGTGGGTGACTATTGAGCCCTCATGGAGCCATAGGGGTCGGACATGGATATCGCCAGAAAGGCGCTCGGTGCGCTTGGTCTTTCTTTGTTTGGGTTTGGGCTGCTCAGCGCGAACCCTGCTGCCGCACAGAGCGTCGCTGCAAGCAACATCGCCTACACGTACAACGCCAAAGGCGAGCGCATCTCGAAGACCGTTGATGGCGTCACCACGCGCTTCGGCTACGACGAACGCGGTCACTTGATTAGCGAAATCAGTCCAACCGGAACACGCGACTACATCTACTTGGACGACATGCTTGTCTCCACCGTAGACACGCCCGCAGCTGTGGCTGCTCCATCAACTGTCAGCTATGTGACTACGGACCACTTGGGCACCCCGCGTGCAGTGAGTGACAGCACGGGAAACGCGATTTGGCAGAACCCATTCCAAGGGAACGCTTGGGGAGACAAGCCCGTGCTATCGAACGGGTACACGCTCAACGTGCGCGCAGTTGGCTCGTACTACGACCCGGAGACGGGGCTGATCTACAACATGCAGCGCTACTACGACCCAAACACCGGGCGGTTCATGCAGTCTGACCCCATCGGGTTGGCGGGCGGTATCAACCCGTACGTTGCGGTCAACAACAATCCACTCAAGTACATTGACCCGACGGGAACCGACGCGATTCTCCTAGTCAACCCGAATACGGTGCCGATTAATATTCCCGGCTTAGCCGGTGGATATGCGGGGCATGCTGCTCAGATCATTGGCAGCGACGAAATGGGTTGGCATTACTACTCAAAAGACGGCGAAGACTATCCGGGGCATCAGATCACGACCTACCGAAGCTACGCCACTCTGGATCAGTTCGAGCAGGAGTGGGGCAGTGTTTACCTCCGTCAAAGGGGCGTGTCGACCACGCCAGGACAAGACTTGCTTATGAACGCATATACCCTAAGGCATCTGAATGATCCGTTTGATGGCTACGACAGCAATTGCGGGGATTTCGTGAAGCACACCATGCGGGCCGGAGGCGTGAATGTTCAAGGCGGCGACGGGTTGCTACCCACTATTCCTATAAACATGACCGTGGAGTTCAATCAAGGCCAGTACACTCCTGAGAACTCCTACGTTAACCAGCATTGGAATCCAGACATGTTTGGGACGCCACCACTTAGGTCGTCATCACGATGAGTAAGATCAAGGCCTTTCCGTTCATCCTGATCGGGACCGCAGCGCATATCCTTCTCGGCTTTGCGGTCATTCGCGCGCAGCTGAATTGCGGAATACAACCTCACTGCGTGCCCGCGAGTGCAGGAACGTTCGCGAACATACTGGGATTCCCGCTCAACCTGGTGTCGTGGATGTGGCAGAGCCCAGGCGGTGGAATACCAAGCTGGGCGTTCTTGGCATTCTTTCTGAACTCAGTGCTCTCGGTAACCATCATTTGGTTTGTACTTAATGCACTTCTGAAGCTGCGCGCGAAGGGAACGAGCTGAGCTAGCGGCAGTATGCTTGGCAATCGTGTTCGCCTGGGTCCATGATGAGCGGACGCTGCGTTCGGCGGGCAGCAAGTCCGATCCTTACTCGGTGTTCGAGAAGATGCAGAGGCGGGGTCATCCGCCCGATGAAGAGGTGTCCCGCGTGGCAGCCAGTCGTGCGGATTGAGCCGTCGAGGAGACGTGACCAGCGCTTGGGAGCAGGAGGCTCCAGCCATGCAAGAGACGAAGACGATGACTTTTGCAGAGCGCGCCGGCCGAACGGTTGGCCGGTGGCTGAAGCCTATCGCTCGCCTGGAATCCGCGGTATGGCGCAGGTTTGCTACGGCGGGTGCGCCCCACTGGTTGGTGCTCACGCTGAAGTGGGGCGTGAGTCTCGCATTGCTGTTGGGCCTGCTGTACCTCTCGGTCGTCCCCGCGCTTATCGTCCTGTTCCTTGTTTTGCTGGGAGGTGGCACTGGGGTCATGGACGACGAGGAATTTCAAGAGTCGTTTAACTTTCATTACAACCTGGATCAGGAGGAAGAGGAGCGAAAGGCTCGCGAGGATGAAGAGGAACAGCTACGCCTTGAGGATGAGTGGTGGGGGTGACTCATCTGCAATCGGTAAATGTTCTGAAAATCTGTATTCGGTCTCGCGTGATAGCGTTCGTGTGTGGGAATGACGAGCTGGCCTCGTGTTCCGCAGACCGCAAGTTAGATCTGCATGCTGTGCGCGAAACAATACTGGGGCGGGGTTATCCACCCCGATGAAGAGGTGTCCCGCGTTGCTGCCAGTCGAGCAGGATGGGCTGCCACAGAGAAATAACCACGGGTTTTGTCCATGAGGGAACCCCTATGCGTGTTCGCCATCCGACCAGTTTTGCGCATCGTGCCGGCCGCGCCGCGGGTCGCGCGTGGAGGGTATGCGCGCGCATGGAGGCGCGTGTCGTGCGCGGGCTGATGGCGCGGGGCGTGCCGGCCGCGCTCGCCAAGGCACTGCCATGGGCTGTCAAGCTGTTGCTGCTGGCCGTGCTGGCGTATGCCGCGCTCTGGCTGGCAGTGCTGCTGGTGCTTGGGGTAGTCGTCGTGGTCGTTGTTAGTCATGGTACGCAGGCGGAGGATGACCCCGACGCGGCAGAATGGCGTGAGGGCCATTCGGGATTCGGTTTGTACGACAAGAACGAATGGCGTCGGGATATGGGTGATCCCGACAACTGATGACGGTCCCGGTGGTCGCTACTTGATAAGTGATTTAGCGGCGCCCGGTCCCTTTCCGCCTGCGGATTTCGCATCGCCAGTCGCAACGACCAACGCGCCAACGACGTTGCCAACCCGGATGCCGGCCCAACCAAGCGCCATCACCCAGAACGATGGCAGCACGATGAACATCATGGCCATCACGAAGTTCATCAGCATGTCCCCGAATGCGTTGTTGAGTCCCATGATCGGATCGAAGTTGGTGTGTGGGCGGCCGGCACCGAAGCCCCACCCATAGAGCGCATCCAGGATGGTGCTGTCGATCCAGCGTGCGAGCTGGAACCAGAAGTCGACGAAGAACAGGGCGAACTGCACGCAGCTGACGGTCACTACGGTTTTCAGATCGCCGGCGCTGATGACCAGCAACACCGGGACGCAGATCACCAACGCCATCTTCAGGAACGACAGCACCATCGGCACGGCCTGCCGCACGACGTCCATGGCCGGGAGAAAGCCGATCGACCCGACGGCCATGCCCAAGTCACTCGTACCGCGCGCGACCATGTTCGGAATCGTCATGTCGACTTGGCCGCCGTAGTCGGTGTAGACGTGACCCCGGTTCATGTCCTGCTTGCGCGGCGCGGCGATGGCGCGGATCACCGAGTCGTTGGCTTCGTCCTGGGAAATAAACTTTGCCCAGAGCCCGACACGGGTGAGCAAGCTCGGGTCGACCTGTTTCAAGAGCCGGGCGCGCAGGCCCTGACCGGCATC
Organism: Collimonas silvisoli; assembly: GCF_018305005.1. Lineage (GTDB taxonomy): Bacteria > Pseudomonadota > Gammaproteobacteria > Burkholderiales > Burkholderiaceae_D > Collimonas > Collimonas silvisoli. Next base: position 64,687 of record NZ_JAGQEG010000005.1, on the reverse strand, counting down.
GCTCCACCATTGCCGGCAGGTCGGGTAGCCGCCACCGCTCGGCACCTGCGCCAGACCGGCGTCGCGGGTGGCGTTGTAGGGCCACGCCGTGCGCGGTGTCTTGGAATGGTAGGTGTCGTAGTAGCCGGCGGTGGTGAGGAACAGGCGCGAGCCGATCCACGTGACGTCGTGCATTTGGCCTTCATCGAGATCCGGGCGGTTGGCGAACAGCTTGGCGCGCGCCGGGCCGTAGCAGTCGCGGGAAAAGTCGACCACTTCCTGGGCCAGCACCGGATCGGCAATGCGCGTGCTGTCGATCTCCATGCGCATCTGGCGTAAGTCCACCCCGCATGGAATCGCTGCGATGGCCGCGCCGGTCACGCCTTTGGAGACCGCATGCATGAAGAACCACCACAGCGGCACCTTGGCGCTCTGGTGGTTGAGTGTGGTGAAGGATTGCGCCCATGCGGTATCCGCCGGCAGCGGCACCTTCACCTGGCATTGGTTGGAGCGCGTGTCGTCGAACTTGATGGTTGCCATGTCCACGTCGATGACGGGTATGCCCGCGAACAGGATGACCATGATGGCGGTCCACACCCGTGTCTCGATGCGCATCGCCGACAGCACGCCCTTGTTGCCTTCGTCGGCGCCCTCGCCACGGGCTTTGAGCCATTCCTGCAGCATGATCGCGATGAATGGCACCGCGACGAAGCCGCTGCCGACGATGATGCTCCAGATGCCGTTGTGGATGATCCAGCCCACCAGCGTCAGGTAGTACTCGAGGTAATCGTTGGTATAGAGCGTCATGGTCCACCTTGCTCACGTTGACCAAGGCCACTGGCTCAGTTCGAGCAGTAGCGCGACGGGCAGGACAGCGCACTCCATCAGGCGTACGCGTCGCCGGCTCTCCGGGCTCCGTTCCAGCAGCCGCCGGCGCGCCCATATCCAACCGCAGGCCGTGGCGGTGTACACGCCGATGCGCCACATGAACAGGTGGCCCGCGTGATTGGCCATCCATTGTTCCCACGCGGGGATGCCGCCGGTCAGGTAGATCCCCAGCAGGTTGATCGCCAGCGACAGCAGGAGCAGCAGCGCTCCCCATCGCAGCAGCGGGCGCAGCAGCTGTCGTGGCAGTCCGATGCGAGGTGGCCGGTAACTGTTCATGGCTTACCGCTTTTCGGTTTCTGGATCTCCTGCACCCGATCGCGATAGGTATCGCCCTCGAACACGCCGCGCGAGCCAGCGGCACGTGCGCCGTGGCGCTGGATGATCATCATCGGCGAATTGCCCGCCAGTTCGCGGCGCAGTTCCAGTTCGGTTTTCAGATTGACGATCTCCTGGTTCAGCGCGGTGCTTTCCTGATCGACGGCCTGCGTCGCCAGCTCGTTGGCGGCCACGTTGGGTTCTTTCTTGCCGGCGAACAGCGTGCGCTGCAGCAGCAGGGCCTTCTCGAGCACGCTGGTGAGCGCGACTTCGGAGGCGAGGCGCTGGCCCAGCAGATCCTGGTCCGGCTCGTCGCGCAGCGCTTCGATCACGCCGCGGGTGACGGGAAGGGAGGCGCTGCCCGCAGCGACCAGGTTGGCGATGGTCATGGGTTTGCCGCCGGCTACCAGCTCACGAAGCGCCTTGAGCTTGGTGTCGAATTCTTCCTGGATCAGAGGTGTGAGCCCGACGCCCGGCGTCGTCTGCACCTTCGAGCACGTCTCGCAGGTGCGCTGCTCGCGCTCGCCCAGCACGCGGGTGGCCCACGTGGCGGCAGCTTGTGGCGAGGACCAGGTTTGGCAAGTCAGCCGGCTACCGCAACTGTTGCTGTCGATGTTGCTGCTGGCCGTGGCGTTGCGGCCGTTGAGCAGGTTGTAGCCGGCGCGGGTTACATCGCCGACCACGCGGATCGGCGCCTGTCCGCTGCCGCCGGCGTTGCTGCCGCCAACCCAGGGGACGCCGCTATTGCCGCGGCTTTTCTCCGCTTTCTCGACGGCGCTCACGGCGTCGTTGTTGCCCGAGCGCACCACATCCTTGAGCGCCATCCCTTCGGCCATGCGGCTCCATCCGAGCTGATTGCCGGCCATGTCGGCCATGCGGTCGGCGATGGCGCGGCACGTCGTCTTGGAGCGGTCGAAGTCGAGGCGGGCCTGGAGGATGCCATTGGTCAGCAGGTTGTACAGCCCCGGATCGGCGCGCTGGATGATCAGCGCCGGCAGCGATGCCACGGCGCTGGTGGCGCTCTGGATCACGCTCGACATGATGCTCTGGAAGCCGTTGGTGAGGCCGTTGAGCTGGTTCTGCAGCGTGGTGGTGATGCTCATGTCACCGCAAATGAGGTTGCTGTTCCAGCCGATGCCGACGCCGAGACTCTGCATGTTGCCAGCCGGTGTCATCGAGACCGCGCGGCCACCGCCGATGCTGTACAGCACGTCGTCGCCGATGACGCTGCCGGTGGCGTTGACGCTGCCGTTACCGAGTGTCACTTGGGCGGAGGCGGTCATGGTCAGCAGCGTGCCGCTGAGAAGCAGGGCGGACAGGAGGGCACGGCGTGGAAGTGTGAGGATGATCGTCATGCGCGTGCCTCCTAGAAGTCGATACTGCCGAGAAACTTCTGCCCGCGCCGCTTGCAGCAGCTGTACGGACGCCACAGGGCCCAGGCGTAATCGCCACGTTGGGCCTGCGCGTGGAATCCGCTGCTGGGAAACACGGCGCATGAGGTGGAGAGCTTGGGCGTCAGCTCCTGCCACTTGCCGGTGGAGGCATCACTCTCGCGCAATGCACCCGCAGGCCAGTAGCCTTCATGGGGGGCGGCGAGCAGCGGCTGGTAGACGTGCGGTTGGCCATAGCGTGTAACGACGTCCCCGGCACGCTGCGCGATCACCGCGGCGGTCAGGTGGTCATCGACCTGATGTAGATGTCCGCCGCGTGGATAGACGTTGCCCCACAGGTTGGCCGTGAGCCGGCCACCGACTTCGCGCATGCCCGGAATCAGCGACTCCGGGTAGACCAGCTCGGGCACGTTGTAGCGCCAGGCGAGGGTATCGAGCGTGCTCAGCAGATAAGGCATCAGCGGGGTGCCGGCTCCCGGGCAGGTGTAGCCGGATTGGCCGGCGAACTTGCTGAACAGCACGCCGGCGGGATGCCCGATGACATCCGCATTCTTGAATTTGGCGAGGTTGTTCTCGCTGCGTTCGCTGGTCGTGCCGTCGCCGCCGCTGATGGCCGTGGGATTGGGCAGGCTCATCGGCCGCACTTCCACCCACGGGCTCTGGCCGGTGTTGCTGTAGCTGGAGACGACCGCGTCCGGCACGTAGTGGCGGACCTTGACCGAGGTGCGTACCGTGCAGCCGCTGAAGCCGCAGGACAGCCAGTAGCAGATGCCGACCACGCGCCAGGCCAGGCAATCCGGCGACAGCACCGAAGCGGCGATGGTGGCCGTGTTCAGGGCATAGGCGCTGCCCGAGGCAGCGAGAAGGACGGCGGCGAGGCCGCGCCGCCAGCGGCGAGAGAGAATCATGGCCGGCGCTCCCGGTGTTGGGCAATGCGCGCCACGGCACGCGCGACGTCCGTCTCGCCGTAGACGACATAGCGCTTGTCGACCACGACGGCAGGCACCTTCTGCACGCCCAGGCTCCATGCGTCGACGACACCTTGGTGCGCGGTGGCCAGGCGCTGTTGCAGCGCGGCGCCACCGTGCGTCAGTCGTTGCCGGATCAACGCTTCGGCGCGTTCAGGCTCTTTCGGCAGGCCGGCCGTGATCTCGGTTTCGATGCGCTCGGCAGCGTCGAGATCAATCACGCGTACGCCGGCCGGAACCTGCACGACATGCGGTCGGGCCGTGACGACCAGCACATCGGCGGCGCATGCCGCTTGTGCGACCAGCAGCAACGGCAGTAGCGCACCCATATGGGCGAAGTGAAGCGAAGGGGAGTGAGCCATGGTGCGGTCGCCAACGAGGTTCAAAGACAGAGTCGTAGTCGAACGCAATCGAGCGCGGGATGCGACAAAGAATAGGGAAAGGCGGCGAGCCGTGTTGTCAGTCACGAAAGTGCGCATGGAGGTTTCCGAGGGCGCAGTGCGCGAGTAACACGGGCAACGCCATAGAGCGGAGCCCGAAGGCTCCTTGTGATCACGACGGGCATGGAAGAAAGACAGGCGCCCGTGAGAGGCGCCCGAGGGGTTACAGCAGGCCGGCCTGGGCAAAGGAATACGGCTCGCCCTGGCCGACGATGAAGTGATCGAGCACGGGGATGCCGATCGAGCTCAGGGCACTCGTGATCTGCGCGGTGATGGTGCGATCGGCCGCACTGGGGTTGGTTCGGCCGGACGGATGGTTGTGCACCAGGATGACGGCCGCGGCGTTGTTCGCCAGCGCGCGCTGAAGGATGACGCGAGGGTAGACGGCCGCTTGGTCGATGGTGCCTTTGAACAGCGTTTCGAAGCAGATCACCCGGTGGGCGTTATCGAGACAGAGGATGGCGAAGGCTTCGTTGACGTTTGTTCCCAGCTTCAAGCGCACGTACTGCCGCACCTCGTCGACGCCGTTGAGAACGGCATCTCGTTGAAACAACCGGCTCTCCAGTACCTTGATGGCCCGTTGGATGAGGTTCTGCTCTTTCACGGTGAAGCGTGATGCGATGGGGATTGCCGGCAAGTCGGCATAGGTCTGATCCATGACTTCCTCCTGGGTGCGGAGGGCTCGCCCGTGGGGGACGAGACCCTTTGGCGGGGACGATCGGCATCCACCGGTTCTGTTGATCCGGCTGTTCGCCGTGGGGATGCGAAGCGAACGGGTGGGTCAGCGAGACGGAGTCACGCCGTAGCCTTGAAGACCGTGGCTACCTAGGCACGCTGACATCGTCAGCAGGCATCTCGGTGTGTGGCGTGTTCAATGGATGTGGCGACGCGCCGGCAAGCCAGTCCAAGGCGGAGAGCAGCACGTCGCCCTCGACTGCGCCTTGCAGGAGGGTCGAGCCACCGGTTTCGCGATCGGACAAGTGCAGCGTTGGCGTGGCGTTGATGCCGGCGTGCACGGCGTCCTCTGCCTGGCTGCGCACCGCGGCGGCGGATGCCTCGTCGTTGACGCAGTGGCGCACGGCCGGAGTCATCCCTGGCGGTGGCGCATCGTCCGGCAGGCCCTGGCCATTGCCGCGCGTGTGCTGGTAGATCCAGGCGATGGCGTTCCAGAAGGCCGCGGCACCTTTGACCTTGCCGAGGCATTCGGCGAGCCGTGCCTCCTGCGTCGCGGCCGGTTCGTGGATTGGCAAGGGGCGGTGATGCCACTGCAACATGACGTCGGGATGCGCATCAACCCACTGCATGAGCCGGGGAAAGTAGGTGCGGCAGTGCTCGCACTCCAGGTCGGCGAACAGCACCAGTGTGAAGCGCGCCTCGGCGTTTCCGTAATGCCAAGGCGGACCGGAGGTCGCCTCCGTTGCGGGGGGCGAGGGGTTCGCGCCCGGCGGCGCGGGCGCGCGTGACGGGCGCAGCCACCAGAGGGCGAGCACCATCAGGGCGACGAGCGTCCACACGATCAGCAGCCGGAGGGGGCGGGAAAGCGGCGGGTTGTGCTTCATGGTGTTCTCGATCAGCTGTGCAGATCGAGCGCCAGTGGCTCGATGCCGCGTGCGCGGTCGATTCGCTCGGCCACCATGAACGCCGCGTCGAGCTCGCTGATGCCGTGCTGCTGCATCAGGCGGAAGCGTTCGGCTTTCTCTTCCGGTTCCGTCATCGCCATGGCCAGGTACAAGCTAGGCGGTACGGCGCGAAACAACACTTCCATGGATTTCGACAGGATGACGCCCTCGGTGAACTTGCCGGCTTCCTTGCGCGCCGACAGCATTAGGGCTTTCTGCGACGCATTCAACTCACGGAACCGGGCGATCTTCTCGACTTCGTCCGGCGGCATGCTCAGGCAGATCCACCACTCGATCATGTTGAGCATGGGCTCGGCGGCCTTCGGCAGGTCGTCTAGGTTTTGCGTCGCCAGCCAGAACCACGCGCCGAGCTTGCGCCACATCTTGGTGATTTTCACGATGTAGGGCGACAGCAGCGGGTTCTTGGTGATGATGTGCCCTTCGTCGGTGACGTTGATGATCGGCCGGCCGAGGAACTGGTCGCGCTCGGCGATGTTGTTCACGGTGTTGATAAGGCTGATGTAGGCGATCGAGAGCTGGGCGCCGTAGCCTTCACGCGCGAAGGTGGCGAGGTCGACAATGGTGATGTCGACCTCGGGCCACGGTGTGCCGGGCCGGTCAAACATCTCGCCGTCCACGCCCTGGGTGAACATGTCCATCGCGTCGGCCATTTCCAGCAGCCGCGTGCGCCGCGATTCGGGTAGCGAAGCGTCGTGGCCTCGCTCGCGCAGCGCATCACGCACGTCGCGCGTCAGTACGGTGCGCTTGTCGGCCACGCAGCGCTTGGCTGCGTCGAGAATGCACTGGCGAATCAGGCTGCGGTCGGCGCGTGTCATGCGCGCTTCTTCACGCTCTTCGCCGCCGGTGATCATCAGGCGCGCGGTGATCTCCAGTTCGCCCAGCACATCGCGTTGTTCGTCGCCTTCGGCGTTTTCTGCCGTTGCATCGGCTGCTTCGTCCAAGGCGTCGGCGTCCAGCGTCTGTACCTTGCCGGGCGTGTCGACCAGACGCCAGGCGTCGGCGAACGGCGCCAGGCTGACGCCGGAGCCCGGCGACAGCTTGACCCGGTGTACGGTCAGCTTCAAGCGTGCCGCGAAATCGCCGTACAGGCCGAACGAGTTGCCGGCCTCGACGATGAATAATCGCGGCCGGTACACGGCAGTGACCTGGTTGAGAATGTTGTTGAGTGTGGCGCTCTTGCCTGAGCCGGTTGGGCCGAACAGGAACAGGTGCGCGTTCATTTGCCGGTCGAGCCGGTTCAACGGGTCGAACGTGATGACGCCACCACCGCGGTTGAACATCGTGATGCCGGGATGCCCGGTGCCTTGGCTGCGTCCCCAGACCGGAGCGAGGTTCGCTGCGTGTTGGGCGAACATCAACTGCGTGTACCACAGGCGTTTGTCTTTCGCCGGGTCGAACATGCACGGTAGCCAGCGCAGGTAGCTATTCAGCGGCGCCACCTCGTCTTCTTCGCGCACCGGTTGCAGCCCGGCATTGAGCATCACGTTCGCCAGTTGCAGGCCGCGCGCGTCGAGCTCGCTCAGGTCGCGCCCGCGCAGGTAGAACGCCAGCGCGCCGCGGTAAAGCTTGTGCGAGCTGCCGATGATGCTGCGTGCCTCTTGCACATCCTCGCGCGCCTGTTCCGAGGCCAGGGTGTCGCCGACGGCCTTCTTGCTTAGGTGGTTCAAATGGGCTTCGAGCACGTCCTGCGGCGTGGCGACCAGGGTCAGGCACATCACCGTGTCTTCCGGCATCTGGTCGAACAGGGCATTGACGGCATCACCGCCTTTGCGCGTCTCGCCGGTCAGGTGTCCGATGCCAGGCGGCATGCGCAGCCGGTCCACTGTCATGACCCTGTGCGGCATGCCGTCGAAGCGCCACACGCCGTTCTCGACGTCGGAGTGCGGCTGGCCGAAGAACAGGCGCTGCGCGAACTCCGTGCCGCTGGCCAGTTCGATCTCACCGGCTTCGGTTTCCTCCGGGTAGGCTGTCAACGCATAGAAGCACTCGCGGTCGGCCGCCGAGGGGCCGAGCGCCGCGGGGTGGGGGTTGAACCAGCGCAGCAACCAGTCGTGCACGTCTGCCGCTGCCAGACGCCGGCAGCGGACACCGGTATTGGACAGGCCACCCAACAGCCGGTCGCAGATGACGGTCAGGGTGTGTTCGGGCGACTGCCCACGCCGCGACGCGACAGCCGGCGCGCGGCGATAGACCACCATGCGCACGCGGCGTTGCTGGCCGCGCCAGGGCAGGCGAGTGACGGTGCTGTCTTCGAACAGCCCGCCGGGCGTGGAGATAGCGTGCAGATGGTGGGCGAAGAAGCGTTCGTAGAAGTCGCTGAAGGCGGTGCCTTGCGCGCGCGGTTGGATGTAGCCGTGCAGCGTGGCGAGATAACTGTCCCAATCGGTTTCATCCTGGGCATACAGTTGGACGACCCACGGGTTCTCATCCAGTTCGTCGAAGCTGTCTTGCAAGGCGTTTTCCAGGCTGTCGCGTACCCGGGCTAGCCAGTGCAGTTCACGACCCTCGGTGCCCACGGGGGTGAGTTCGAAGAACGCGGCGACTGATACACCATCCTCGAGCAGCAGACTGTTCGAGTCCGGCAGATACTCGACCCACGGCAACATGTCGACGAACGATGGGGCGACATCGTAGAGCGCTTGTTCGTCGGCCTGCGTCGCCGGCCGCGTGCGGTCGGCAAAACGCTGCCCCGGCTCGGCGATATGGTGTACCGCCAGTGTGGCGACATGACGTTGCCAGGCATTGTCAGGCGCTTGCCGGAGGCCGTCGATCGGCCGGCGCGCGTTTCTCATGCGCAGGCGCATAAACGTGACTCGTGGCACCCACCGGGAGTGGGAATGCGGTCGGGTGTCAAAGGGCAGCTCCGGTTCAATCGATGAACCGCGAGTGTCCGTCGCCGGCGTTTATGCTCCCATCGGAAATGCGATGCGCGCCGTGCCCGTATTCACTTTCGGTCGCTGGGCTCAACCTATGTGCATGCGAGTGACAGTTACCATGACGGTTCGGCCTTCTTTTCTGGGTGGGCAAACCGTTCTGGGGTAACGATGGAAATAGATCAACGTGTGGATGTGCTTGCGCTGGGCGTTTCCAGTGCATTGCAGCGAGAAGTGGAAGCGCTGACGGCGCTGAAGGTGGAGATGGATCGCCATGCTCGAGGAGGAATGAAAAAGGCGTACCTGGACGACTGGATGGACAACGCGATCTATGGGGCCTACTGGGGCGACAGCGTGTTGTATCTGGTAGTGCCGTTTTTGCACTGGTGCCCAGACGAGGCACGACCATTCCAGGCGCTGGTGGACCCTCGCTATGTGCTTGGAGCCAGCATTGATGGATTGCCGGAGCACGTCGATTCAAAAGAGGTTGCCGGACGCATCGAGCAGTACGCAACGCCCTCGGAATCGAACAGTGCGCTGTATGACTGGTATCGGCCGTTGGGCATCCTGACCGCACATGAAGGCAAGCATCGCGTCGCGTTCATGCGTGCGCACGGTCAACCGGCGATTGCCGCGCAGATTTGCGAACGAGATTACCCCGCGGCCGACCGCCTCGTGCTGATCAAGCCCGACGACGAGCGCGACGAGTGGCTCGCGATCCTCGATGGGCGCTACGTGCAGGTGCTGCGTCGGCCACAGGTTTCGGCGCGACTGCTGACGGCCTATGGCGTCAAGGTCAAACGCTGGCGGGAGGTGCCGGGGTTGCCGAGTGAGTGGCATATACGCCGTGACATCGACGCGCGGCGCTTGCATAAACGTTCGGGTTCCACACGCGAGTCGGAGCGTACGCTGGACCTGGAGCAGGTGCGCAAGCAGTACGAGGAAGACACTGAACAGGTCCGTGTGGGCGTGATGGACATCGAACCGTACCGTTGGGACCTGTGGCGCTATCTGATCGCAGGCGCGGCCGTGAGCGTATTGGGGTTGATGATGCTGTCGTTCAAGCACGACGTTGTTCGCACGGTCGGCGCGATACTTATGGGTGGTGGGCTGGGCCTCATGTTGGGGCCCGGCTGGATGCGCTTTGTGGGTCCGCGCACGATTCACGTTGATGGTCACCGAGTCGTGCGCCGGCGCCGCTAGTACGCTTCGACGCGTTCGCCCGGCAGCGCATACTGCACGCGCTGATAGAGCGGGAATACCGTGCTGTAGCCCGGCACGGGCACCGGGTCCGTTCCGGCCAGGTGGGGATACACGTACATCACCAGATCGGGATTGGGCAGCCGGTGGAACTGCCGGTAGATCTCGTTCTGTGCGGTGCGGGTGTAAGCGCTGCCGTCGATGGCCACGCCCGATTCGGAAAGCGGGCGACGCAACTGTTGCCGGGCGTCAAACAACTGGCGCGCTGCCTGGCCGCCGGCGCCGCTGCCACCGCTTTCCTGGTTCCACACGTCGAGCATGCTGTTGCCGTTGTGCGGCAACAGCTTCTCCTTGGTGGTGGCGCAGCCGGCAAGCAACGCAACTGACACCAGCAGGCCAAGGCGGTTAGTCCAGATCGGGCGCATGCGTGCCTCCGGTGCGGTAGTCGACGCGCCGTCCCTTCGGGTCGTAGTCGATGTTGATGGGACGTTCGAGGTGCACGGCGACCTTCGCACCGGGCTGGACATAGACGGCGGCGAATGCCTGCCCGTAGAGCTTGTTCACCCACTGCGACATGTCTTGCACGCCACCGGCGAGAATGCGGCCCATGGCTTCGTTGCCGGAGATGCCCACGGTGCCGAGCTGCCCGTTGTTGCCGGAGACAACGGCAACGCTGCCGTTATCCGACTTGATCAGCGATGCGGCGGCCGCACCCGCCGCGGTGATCAGTGCCTGGGTGCCGAGGTATTGCTGGGCGTTGCTGCGCCGTTCTCCGCTGACGCAGGGAATGCCATGCGGATCGCTGATCCAGCCCAGACTGCTGTCGGTGGCGACGCCGCTGGCGCTCTGAGTGTTTCCGCTGTCGTCCTCGTCACGGTCGTTCCTGTTGGCGCCAGGGACGGTGCGTACCGTACCGTCCTTGAAGACGAAGGTCATCGAACGGACGTTTCCGCGCACGCACGACAGCGTCCAGTCGCCCGAGGCCGTGCCGCTGAGAACGGCGCCTGCCACATCGGGCAGGTCGATGCCATTCGCGGTGAGGTTGTCCGGGCCGATCAACACTTTGAACGGGAACGGGTCGTTGACCGTTCCGTCCACGGGGACCCGGCCAATCAATGCGGTCATGGCGATCGAACCCATGAGTGTCGAGTTCGAAGGCACGGTATAGATCGGCTTGAGCCGGCGCTCTTTGTCCAGATCGCGGTCGCGGTGGCGAACGGTTTCGCCGGGTTGCTCCAGCGCCGTTTGCGCCGGTGCGAAACTGGTTGGGAAGGTCGACGCCTTGCTGCTCGAACTATGTCCGGCCGAGCCTTCAGCGGGACGCGCATCGTTGGGTTCGACCCAGCGCATGCCGCTGCTGAAGGTTTTGCCGTCGCCGCTTTCCAGGCCCAGGCCAACCGGCAGATCCGCCTGTCCACCGCTTTGCCTGGAGAGGTTTTCGAGCCGTTGTTGCATCTCCTGCAGCGCGCCTGCCGTCTGGTTCTTGTCGCTGTCGAGCGCCGAGCGCTCGTCCTGTAGGCGCTGGCGTTCGTCGCTGAGCGCGCCCTGGATGCGTTGGTCGATCGACGCCTCGCGTTGCCGCAGGCGCTCGTTTTCTTCTTGCTGCTGCTTGGTGTTGCCCGCGGCACTCTGTAGTTCCGTGCGTAGTTGCTTGACCTGACCCACCAGGGTGGCGACGGTGTCGCGCGGGGTGTCGCCTTCAATACCCAGGGTCTTCATTTCGTCGGGGGTCAGGCGCGGGCCGTTGTCGATCGCGTTACCGCTGCGGTCGCGACCGCCGAACAGCTTGACGCCGACGATCAGCACCAGCAGTACCACGGGCACGACCAGCCACTTCAAGAGGCGGTTACTTTTCATCGTGGCCTCCCGTCGTAGGCGCCGGCAGGTTGAGTGCCGTATCGAATGGGCTGATCGCAGGCAGTAGCGATTCGGCCAGGCCGTGGCCGCGGGTCACCAAGTACACCACCGTGGTGTCGCTGGCGTGCCCGGCGGGGCCTAGGTCGGGGTGCTGGAAAGTCGCCGCGACGAAGTCGCCTTGCAGTGCACGCGGGTCCAGCGGCAGTGTGGTTCCCGAGGCATTGCGCAGACGCACGGCGGTGACCCAGAAACCGTCCAGTTGCCAGGCCGCGAGTGCGTGTGGCTGCACGGGCAACGACGGCAGCAGCGAACTCAACGGCAAGTCACGCCGTACATGGGCGCGACCGATGCCTTCCACCGATTCGACGGTACGCAGCGGGGCAAACAGGTTTTGCGCGGCATAGCGAGTCAGCACCACCGGCACGGGAGATTCTCGCGCGCGGCGCTCGGTCGCTTCTGCGGTGTCCGCCTCTTCGCCGCCGGGCGATTTACCGGTAGCGCCATAGCGCTTGGGCGTGCTGTCGCCCTCGACGATTCGCACCGGCTCCAGGGCCGGCTGATCCTTGCGCGCTGGTGTGGCTGCAATGTCGAGCAGGATCAGTGCGCCGGTGTCGGCGTCCTGCAACTGCAGCCGCGACGGTTCGATGACGTCGTTGGCGCGCAGATAAATGGCGCCGCCTGCGCTCTGCACACGCAGTTTGCCGTCCAGTTCTGCCGGCACGCCGACGCGCACGTTGCGATCGATAAACACGACGCGCTCCTGGTTCACCCGCAGCGGCACTGCCAGTGGCATGCGCTCCCAGCGCAAGATCTCGACGGCTTGCGCGGTGAGCGGCAGGCTGATCGCGAGGAGGACGAGCAGGCGCTTCATGGCGTGGCTCCTTCAAGGGGCGTCGTCTTGACGGAGGTCTCGTCGGTGACCGGCGTCGAAATGCGCTGCGGCGGCTGGCTGTAGCAGTCGAGTGCCAGGCCGAACGGGTTGCGCTCCGGGTCCTGGTCGTAGCGCACGACTTTCAGCGAGTAGCGCACCTGCGCGCGCTTGACCGGCTCCGCGCCGTAGTACTCGTCGGCGTTGAGGTCCAGCGTGACGATCCAGTCACGGTCCGACATCACCTTGACGCGCGCGCTCGGGTCGTCGCCGTAGCCGCGGCCCGGGATTTCATAAACGCCGCGTACCCGCTGGCGCAGCTCGCCTGCCGTGCGGCGCGATTCGAAGTCCTGCTGCAGGTAGGCGCGACACGCGGGTGTCAGGTAGGCGGAAAGCGCATGGAGATTGCGGGCGTAGTCTTGCTCGCCGTCGGTCGGCCAGCGGTGCATCTGCTGGAAGATGTAGTAGGTGAAGGCGTAGACGCTCTCCGGCGGCACGTCCCACCATTTTCGCGTGCTGCCGGAGCGCAGGTCAGGCGGTACGTGGATGGTCAGGTCGCGCGGGGCGCGCCACCAGCCCGCGCTCAGCACAAGCAGCAGGACGAACAGCAAGCAGGCACCGATGCGCAGTGTCTTCACGTGTGCGCTTAGATGCGCGACTTCATTCTTGAAGCGGCTCATCGTTGACCTCGATGCGTAGTCCAGTAGCCCGAGCGGGTGATCAGTAGTCGTCCTCCCAGCCGTGCCGCCACGGCTGGGAAACGCAAGGCAAGGCGCCACTGCAACTGTCGATGCAGCCAGGTCTCGGGGCGGCCGCGCTTCAGCCGCCGCAGAAGGCCGCCGCCAATGAACACACCGGCGGCGATCCCTGCGACGATCAGTGTCGGCACCAAGGCGATGCTGGAAGCCAGCCAGGCCAGCGGTATCCCGAGCAGGAAACCCGCGCCAGCGGACAGGCCGGCGCAGATCCACAACTCGTCCGCCGTGAGGCCGCGCACGACCACCGGCTGGCGATTCAGACGGTGCGGGAGAAACACCACCGTGCCGTCCTGATCGTTAGCGATACTCATCAGAGTACGCCCGTGGCCTTGGTCAGCAGCCAGATACCGATCACCAGCAGCATGGCGCCCACTGCCACCGACAGGCCGAATTGCCCCCAGGTGGCGCGGCCGGTATGGATTTCCGAGTACCGGGTGTAGGCGTGGTAGCAGACACCGAGAAACATCGCCGCGATCACGATCAGGGCGACCAGCATCACAATGTCATAGCCATAGTTCTGCAGGGTCTGCAGGATGCCGTTGCCTTGGCCGCGCGTCGGGTCTTCCATCTTCGGCAAGCCCGGTCCAGAAAACGCGGGAAGCGGCATGCCCACCAGGGCGAGTGCGACCGCTGCCTGAGAGATGAAGATTGAGTGTTTGAATTTCATAACCGCGCCCTTGTTGAACTACGACAGAAGGAAATACGTCAGCACGAGGTAGATCACGACAAAGCGCACGACCACCGCGAGGAATTGACGCTGATTGAGCTGCTGCTCGCTCCAGCCGACGTAGGCGGTACGCATCGCCCACACGCCCCAGAGCAGAAGCACGGCAAACAGAAGGCTGAGCAGCAAAGTTGAGAGATCGCCTGGATTGATCCCGCCATTGGCCTTGAAAGCAGCGATTTGGGCGGCAGTCATGGCACCACCTTGCTGGCGGTGTCTTGGCGGTAATCTCCGTGCAGCTCGATCGGGTCGCGCGGCTGAGCGCGCACCGGGGTCAGGTAGTCCTCAACCCCGCCGCGAATGCGCCGCACGTCTTCGCGCAGGCGTATGAAATCGAAGTGGTAGCGGCTGTGGTTCGAGGCGAAACTGGCCGTGGCAAGCGCAGCACCGCGTTCGGCCTGGTGCTCCAGCCTCTCAAGCTGGCGCGTCATCACCGCCAGCTCGGCGCGCAGCTCGGCCTCGCCGGCATTCGCCAGCGGCGAGATGCAGGCCAGCACCAGTGCAGGTAGCCAAAGGTGGTGGCGGGAAAGTGGCATGTTCGCGATTCTGGGTCGATGGGAATAGCGAAAGATTCAGGCGCAACGGCGCGCGGCGCCGCAAACAATGGGCACGCCGAGCCACCCGGTTTATGTCATCGGCGCGCTGCGCCAAAGCGAAGCGTGTGGTGGCGGAATGGACGTTCCACGCCACCAGCGCAGGCAAGACTTATCCGAAAATGCAGCGGCGCTATGTCGCCTGCGGTCGATTCCGTGCATGGTGAGGGCGCCTTGGCGTCGCGACGGCAAGGTGGATCGAGAAGAGGAGTACTACGGCAGGCGAACGTTCTGGTTCGCACAACGGCATGGAGACGAAGCAATGACAGCTGGCTTGCTATTGACGCGTACGGCAGGAGAGAAGATCTGGCTATGGGCTCGTTCGGACGTTGATGCCGATGAGTTGATGCACCAGTTGCGAACGCGAGGCATCCTGCTCGAAGTGGTCACTGTGAGGGGCGGACAGGTGAAGCTCTGCATTCGGGCGCCGCGGTGCGTGACCATCCTGCGCGCCGAACTGAACGACGACGGCGACTGACAGCGGTTCCCGACAGGGCGCTCGCAGCGCTCGAAGGGTCACAGGTATTTCTTGAAGCTTCCCGCCGCAATGTCGACTGCGAGGCCGAGCACGACCGCGCAAGGTAGCAGCACGAGCAAGGGGTGCACGCTGACCGGAAGCGCCAGGTAGATGACCCAGGGCAACACCGCGAGTGGTATCAGACTGGCGCGGGCGCGGTGGTAGATAAAGCCCGATTCCCGCCCGGCGCTGAAACGCCGCAGGTCGCGCCTGACGAGGCCATCGACCAGGCCGACGAAGGCGGCCAGGAGGAACAGCGGCAGGCTCAGGCAAAGCACCAGCAGGCGAACGAGGAACACCAGGACGGTGTAGGCCGATGCGATCAGGTAGCTTTCCAGGTGCACGTAGACGCGGCCCATGTAGTAGCGAAAGTCATGGGTCGATCGGGTGCCGCCTGCGCGCGCTTGGGCGGAGGCGTCGCGGATACTGTCGGCCAGCCCGGTTTCGACGAACACCCACCGATACGCCAGGGAAACCAGTTCGTGGGCGGTGCGCCCCGGTTGTTCGACGAGGTCGCTGAGGATGAAGTGGTCCGATAGCTGCGCCAGCTCGTGGTTCAGCATGCCTCGCGCGTGATGCCAGCCCAGCTCCGGCCAGAACAGGGCCATGCACACGCACTCGATCACGATGCTCAGGAGCAATGAGCCGATCAGGACACCGGCGAATCGAAACGGCAGCGTGACCACGCTCGCCAGCAGACTCTGTTGCTCGACCTGCTGTTTTCGGGCGGTAGCCGCGGGATCGCTCATGGCCGCGCTTCGTCGTTATCGGCGGCGCTTGCCGGGCGTGCGACATCCACAAGCAGGTCGGCGGGCAGCAGGTCGTCATGCGGCTCGGCCGGTGCGTTGTTGGACCACCAATCACCGGCTTCGGTGTAGCGCCGGCGCATGTCCGCCGCCATGGCCTGCAGGTCCTTCGGCATGACCTCATCGAGATCCGGGGTCGGCAATGGCATGCGGATCTTCCACAGATTGCCGCCCTCAATCAGCGCAAAGCACTGGCCCTTGGGCAGCGCCACGATATGGGCGGGCTCGATCAGCGGCACGCTGGCGCTGGTGATCCGGTCTTGGGTATTGCTGGTGAAAGCGGTGTGGCCGCGCGGGTCCGAACTGTCGGTGGTGCCGCTCATGATCGAGGTGGCGTGCACCTCCACTTTCGGCAGCTGTTTGGTTAGCAGTTCGGCGGTGGCGGTCTCTCTGACGCGCAACATCAGCAGGTTGTTGAAGTTGCCGACGACCTGGCCGGCCTTGGCGCGGTTGCCGATGCGCGCCTCGATGTCGCTCAAGGTCTGTGTATAGGCCGTGACCTGCACACCAGCGCCGCCGCCCTTGTTGACCAGTGGGATGAACTCGTCACCCATCAGTTCGTTGAATTCGTCCGCGTGCAGGTTGATCGGCACCTTGATGCCGTCGGCGGTGCCGGGCAGGCCGTCGTCCACGCCGAATTTGTAGAGGTGGCCGGCCACGGACACCAGGTCGGAGAACATCGAATTGCCCACTGCCGCCGCGACCTCGGCGTCGGACAGAGCATCCAGCCCGACATAGACGATGGCGCGCTTACGGATGACCTGCATCCAGTCGAAGATCGGCCGGGGATCGTCGAGGTCGGCGTAGTTGGGTGCCAGGAGCTGCGCCGTTTTCCCCGTGGTGAGCTTTTCCAGGAGCGGCAGGAGACTGGCGACGATTTTATCGAAGTAGGTCCGGTCATAGCGCACCGCGCTACGCAGACCGTCGAGCACCGGGTCGTACACCCGCACTTGCGTCAAATACTGTTCGAGCGCCACCACGCGCTTTTCTCGGCCCACCATGTGGCGCGGGATGTTCTTGTCGTTGAGCCGGCCTTCGAGCTGGACGATGATCTCCCACGCCTTCGGCTCATGCGCTGCAAAGAAATGCTGGGCGTACTCGATGAACAGGGCATCGATGTTGACGACGTGGCGCTGGATCAGCAGGTAGTCGGGGCGCTGCCCCAAGGCGACCAGGGCGCGCGCGATGATGTTGACGAAGCGCCAGGCGAACTCCTTGAACGCCGCACTGTTTCCTTCGCTGGAGAGCTGGCCGGCGATGCGCGTGGCGACCTCGGAAATGCGGCCGAATCGACCCACCGCGTTGTAGCGCGCAGAAATGTCGGGCCAGCCGAGATGGAATACATAGAATTCGCCTTCGCGTCCCGCGCGCTTGGCTTCGACGTACATGCGCTTGAGCAGATCGGCGTCGCCCTTCGGATCGAAGACGATGACCACCTCATGCTGGCCGTCGACCCTGCGCCGGATATCCTGGGTGATCAGCAGCTCAGCGAGGCGCGTTTTGCCGACGCGTGTGGTTCCGAGCACGAGGGTATGGCCGACCCGCTCGCCCAGCGGCAAGGTCACGTCGGCCTCGTTGGGCTCGATGCCGTGCAGCCGCGGCAAGCCGCCGACCGGTGGCAGGGGGCGTAAGGGGTTGAGCACGCTGTCCCACGCCGTGACGCGAGCCAACTGCGATAGCGGAAACGGTGCGAACTCCAACCGCTGTTCCAGCCGGCGGGCCAGGCGGTATGTCGTCGTGGGCTCGACGTAGCGGCGGAACTCCGGCCGATAGGTCTGCATCAGCCGGTGCGTGTGCCGTTGCTCCCAGCGAAACCCCTTGCCCAGGAAGAGGCGCTGCTGGCTGACGGGCACCTGCCGGCTGGTCATGGTGTAGCGTGGCAGCCGGCGAATGTGGCGGCGGTAGCGCAGGATGCTCCACGCCTGATGCATGCGGACGGCGCCGAAGGTGGCGAAAACCGCGGCGCTGCCGATGCCGAGCGTTGGGCTCAGCGCGAACGACCAGGGCGCAAACAGGCAAAGAGATGCCGCGACCGCACAGACCGTGACGGTGTAGAGCTCGACCGCGGGGCGCAGCAGCACCTCGACCGCATAAGCCTGGGCCATCTCACGGCTCGACGCCGGTCGAGGTAATCAGCACCGGGTAGTGGCGCAGGCCGAGTCGCTGGGCCAGGTCATTGCCCGATACCGGCGACAGTTGCAGACCCGGTGCGAGGCCACGTAAGGCCTGCAAGGCTGTCGCGTGCTCGACGTTGACGACCAGGCCCACGGCGTTGAGCTTCTGCAGCGCAGGCAATCTTTGCTTGAGCCAGGCGCGCGAACGCGCATCGTCGCCGATCAGGAATAGCGGCCGCAGGCCGGGTGCCTCGATCGTTCGACGGGGTTCTAGGCCCGGTGTCAGCCGCGTAGAGCGCACCGGCAGCATGTCCGCGTCGCTGGCGCGTTGCGGCATCGTCACGCTGCCCGATGGCGTTGGTGTCGCCTCGGGTTGAGGGGCCAAGGCTTCGTAGTAGGGCAAGGCCGAGGTGCCGCCACGGTCCTCAACGACGATCAGTGGCGTTGCGGTTTGCGCGGTGACAGGGGGCAGCCCTGCGGCCAGGCTGATGGCGACGAAAGCATGGATGGGTTTCATGGGCGGTATCCCTTCAGCGAGGCGAGTGTCGGCTCAGGTGCCAGCACGCGGATCAGGTGCCGCTGCACCTGGCGTCGGTAGCGTGCGGCGGGCGTGCCGCCCGCCGGTCGGTGATAGCGGCCAATGGCAAGCAACCAGTCTTCGCCGGGTGTGTGCTGTTCGCGCAGGATGGCGGCGGCGATCGTCAGGTTGCGGTAGGGGTCCAGCAGGCCGCAGGGCGGGACGCCGCGGTGCGCCTGGTGACCGACGTTGATCTGGCCCAGGCCGACATCCACGCGCGTTGCGGATGTCTGGCGCAAGGCCTGCATCAGCCCCGTGCAGGCGGCCTGACGGGTGTTGAATCGTTTCGGCTCGCCGGCAACGTTCAGCGTCCAGGGCCAGGGCCGAACGTGCCCGCGCAGCAGCGTGCCGCTTTCCTGCAGGGCGACGGCGTAAAGCACGGGCGACGGCACGCCGGCCTGATGTGCCGCGATTTGATAGGCCGGGGGCGGGAGGTCCCACGCATGGGCGCAGACGGGCAGGACACTGGCCAGCAACAGCGGCAGCGTGGCGCGGCGCATCGCATCGCTACGGTTGCCGCTGCCATTGACCGTTCACTTTGTGCACGACCGCGGGGAGTTCGCCCGGCAATCCGAGTGATAGCCAGCGTCCGCCATCGTGGTTGAGTGTGATCGTGCGTGCGCGCACCTTGGTCGGATCGAGGTTGGCGTGCTTGGCCCATGCTCGAATGTGCGCGTCGTCGGCGCGGCTGCCGACGACATAGATATCGAACCCGGTACCAGCGGACTGCAACTGCAGCACGCGTTGGTCGCAGGCGGCGCAATCGCTCTTGACGAATACCGCCATGCGGTCGATGCCCGCGGCCGCTGCTGCCGCTTGCGGCGGTTCGCCGCCAGACAGGGAGACACGCGGCATGCCGGGGTAGAGGCGCTGCCAGGCGTCGTCGTAGGCGCGCTGGTAGGTCAGCAGTCGTTCGACACGCCGCGCCTCGGCCTTGGCTTGCAGCTCGGCGTAACGGCGGCGTTCTTCGTCGCTGCGCGCTTCGATGCCCAGTGCGGTGAGCGGGTCGAGGTGAGGCGAATAGATGCCCAGGGGGCCTTGCATCAGTTCCCGGTAGCGCATCCATTCGTCGGCGCGCAGGCCCCAGTCGCGGGCCTTCTGCTCGTCCGCGCGCGCCACCGCCATCGGCTGCTCGCGGCTGGCGGAGGACGGCGTGTTGGCTGTCTCGGCCCGCTGCGGCGAGGCCGCGAGAGCGATCTCCGTCGTCAGGAGCATGGCAAGGAGTGCGAATGCCAAGGCGCGGTAGTGCATGTGCGTCTCCTACCGCGTCGGCCAGGTCAGCCGTCGAACGTCGCTGCCGAGGTGCACGACGGCGGTGTTGGCTTCGATGGCATCGAGCTGCCAGCCGTACGCGTGTTCACCGAGACCCAGCAGACGAGTCTCCGCCAGCGTAGGGCGATCGTTGGGCCGAACGGACAGGAATGGCTCGCCCGCGCGCCACTCGACGCCCGATACCTGGAACGGGAGCGGTGGTGGCGTCGGCGGGGTGGGCGAAGCGGGAGCCCGTTGCCGCGGTGCGACGGCGGGTACCGGCTTGGCCGCGAGTCGTGCTTCCAACCGTTCGAGGCGTTCCTGGAGGGGCGCGAGGCTGTCGGTGCCGAGGCGTTCCCCAAGCGCGTGTTCGACCGTGGTCAGGCGCTGGTGGAGTGGCTGCTGCTCGGTCTCGTAGCGTGCCAGCGGCAGGGCGGTGGGCGATTGGCGTTCCTGATCGATCTGACGGGTAAGCTCGGCCAGGCGGGATTCCAATGCGGCGATGCGTGTCGTCGGTTGGGTGGATGAGGCCTGCTGCCGTAGATGCGTCAGGGCGATGTGCCCGAGTACGACGCCGGTGCTGACCAGTACAGCCCATGCCACGATGACGGCGCGCAGCCACGTGGTGCGCCTGGGACGCCCGGTATCCTGGAGTATGGTCATGGCGTTACCTCCTGAGCCAGTACATCGGAAACGTCGTCCATACCGTCGATGGAGGCGGAGGGCGTAGCCACTGCCTCAGGGAATGTGCCGGTGGTCGGGCGGAAGCAGACTTGGCGGGTGCTGGCATCGACAACCAGTGCCCACGCGGGGCCGGCCAAGGTTTGCAGTGCGTCTCGCAGGAGCAGCGGTCCGATGCGGTGATGCGCGGCCGGCAACGGCAGGTCTTGCAGCAACGCCGTTGTGCTGTTGTCGCAGAGGCGATAGCCCGAGCGGAGCAACACGTAGCGCAGGGCGTCGGCGACGCTGGCTTGGTCGGTTTCCGGAATGCGAACGTCGACCGTCTGCTGCATCAGGTCGCGCTGTGCGGTGGTCGGGACGAGTTCGGCGAGGGTGTAGCGGCCGTAGCGAACAACGGGAATGACGTCCGACGGTTGCGCGGGCGTCGAAGCAAGCGGTGGCGTCCCGCTCGACGTGGCCGGTACCGAATGCGGGGCAGTGGCGCAGCCTGTTCCCAGCAGGCTGAGAACCAGCAGGCTGCATAGTGTGAAGGGATAACGGAAGGGTTGAAGTGCGCGCATGGAACGGGTCGCTGACGTGTCGAACCGTCACCTTCGCTGCTGCGCGCCGCAGCAGCTGCAAACAAAGCGCAAGGGTGGATGACCCGATTTGTGCCGGATGCTGGGGCGAACCCATGCGGAAATGATATTTCTTTGCTATATGGGACAAAAAATGGTACGTTACGCAAAGAATATTCAAAATCTCCTGAAAGGCTATTGCCCGGCTTATGGCTCATCACCTCTCTGATGCTCTGGATGCCTGTGAACGCTCAGGCAAGCTCAATGTGCTGGCGGCGGAGCTGCAGGCAGCACTGCCGGGCGTGAGTCCCGAGGGATTGCGCAAGGCGCTGCACCGCCAGCAGCAACGCGGCCGCCTGGTGCGGCTGTCCCGTGGCTCCGATCACTGGCTGATCGTGCCGCTGCACTATGCGCAGGTCGGTGCGCCACCGTTGGAAATGTGGCTGGATTTCTACTGCCGGAAGACCTTGAGGCTGCCTTACTACGTCGGCCTGCTCAGCGCGGCGGAGAACTATGGCGCCTCACCCTACGCCGTCATGGTGACTCAGGTGATGGTGGAGAAGCCCCGGCGTCCGATCGTCGTCGGACGGCACGAAGTGGTGTTCCATACTCGGACGCGCCTCGAGGAGATGCCCGTCCGATGGCAGGAAACACCGACAGGTCGGTTTCGGGTCAGCACGCCCGAGCTGACGGTGCTGGACCTCATCCAACGCGAGACCATGTTGGGCGGAATCGCTCGGGTTCGCGAGGTGCTGGCGGGGCTATGGCCGCGCTGTGCGCCCGAAGGCTTCACCGAGGCGCTCGATGCGGTGAATAGCCTTCCCGTGGCCCAACGCCTGGGTGCACTCCTCGTGCTTGATCAGCAGGCCGGCTTGGTCAAACCGGTATCCTCGTGGCTGCGGGGCAAGACACTTCGTCTTGTGCCTCTTGAGGGCGAGTTGCCGAGGGACGGGACGTCTCCCGACGACATCAATAAGGACTTCAAGGTCTGGTTACCGGCCAATATTCAAGGAGCAAACACATGATGCAGCAGCACCATTTGACAGCCTGGCAGATGGACGCGCCGTGGCCGCGGCGCAGCCAGGTCGAGCAGGATCTGCGCTTGTCTCGTGGCGTCGCTGCCATCTTCAACGACGATCTGTTGCGCGAGCATCTGGCCATGCGCGGTGGCACGGTATTACACAAAGCCCACTTGGCCCCCGCCGCGCGTTACTCCGAAGACATCGACCTGGTGCTGATCAAGCCCATGGACGGGAACCAGCTTGAGCAGCATCTGCGCCGCATCCTGTCGCCCATTCTTGGGCGTCCGACGGAGCCGCTGATCGCCAATGCCTGGCTGGCGTTGCGCAACGCCGTCCGGCCCTCGCGGATTCTGCGCGTCTCCTACAAGTTCGTCCCGCTGGGTCTGCAGCGCGAGGAGACCATCAAGGTGGAGGTCAATCTCAACGAGAACGCTTCGCTGTTTCCGCTGGTCGACGTCACCATGGCGACGCTGGACGATGACGGCGAGCGAGTGGAGGTCGTTGCGCGTTCGTACGATATCAACGAGATGATGGGGACCAAGACGCGTGCGCTCATGCAGCGCGAGCAGGGCCGCGATCTCTTTGACCTCGCCCATGCATGGCAACTCAGCGAGGCCGGCAGCACGCCATACCGGGTCGACGGACGCAAGGCGATGGAAGCGTTCACCTGGTATCTGGACAACGAGGGCACACAATTCAGTGCGAACGAAGCCAATGATCACCTGGCTGCGCGCCTGCGCAAAGCATCGTTTCGTAAGGACATGGACACCTTGCTCCGGCCCGGCTTGCCCAAGTTTGACGTTGATCGGGCCGCCGCTGTCGTGCAGGAGGCTTACTTCACGCATCTGGCGCCCTGAGGCATCAACGAAGGATTCAATATCACTTGTGGGGGGATGAGTGGACCCGATCAGCAGCTTGTTCTGGAATGTATTCCAGAACGTCCTTGGCAACCGCGTGGATGCCTACCTTTTCGGTGCGAAGAATGCTGCCGAGCCGCCGAATGTGGATCGGGATGAGAGGGCGTCGGAGGCGGATGATGAGGTCGACTCACCTGCTATGCCGCGCCGCTTCGAGAGCTTTGATGCCCGTTACGACATCGAGCGTTTGCTGACCTACGTCGAACAGCCGGTGGTGCACCTGTTGGTGGAGGACCAGCCCAGTACGGCGTACAACTTGCCCGGCTATGTGCTGGAGTCCAAGACAACGGGCGAGTGGTTTGTATTTAGCCGGGGAAGGCTCGCGCTGGAGGGGACCGGCGGCGGGTATCAAAATATGGAAGGCGTCATCAAAATTCTCCGTGCGAAGGACGCCAAGATCGTCGGCTGGGTGATTCGGAAGAGCGATATGGATCGCCTGGAAGACGGTCGTCTGCTCTGGCCAGAGGCGCGGCGAGATCTCATTCCCTTGCTGTCTTACCACGTTGACGACGAGCGCTGGAAGTGGGCGGCGATGAAGCGCGAGTTCGACAAGCTCACGCGCAAGAGCGCTTGATCAACGAAGCTGCTCATAGCATCGAGCGATATACGCGAAACATGTGCCATGACTATTGGATACGCGACACGCCGTCAGGCGGTCTATGAATCTCAGTCCTGGCAGCTGCAGAGTTTGATAGCAGAATTAATCTATAGGGGTAAATCACATGATGCAAACGACTGAAGATCCGCGGGAGCCCGCGATTCAAAACACCATAGTGACCGGCTCGCTGGACGACCAGTCAGAGCAGCTCGCAGCAACCATCGCCTTCGCCATTGGGTTCGCCCAGCAAGGAGGGGCGCCGCTGGCCCTGAACGCAGCGCAGTCCCACAGGTCGCAGCTCTTGGCGCTGCTGACGCCGGCCACCGTAGAAAGCCTCACCGCCGGCGAGACGGTGAACATCGGCTCCGGCCCATCTTTGGATTTAATCGACGACCAAGCGGTGGGGAACTTCGTCGGGTTGGTCCTGTTCGTTGGCGTAGACGCGGCCCGGCTCGCGCTGCTGAAGGCTCACCGCGTATCCATGGTCATCGCAGTGCCGCAGACCAACGAAGAGCGCGCAGCGATCCTGGATGCTTTTCCGGACGCTGGGCGTCTTGACTTCAGGCCTGAGCCCGAGGCTGGCCCGTTACCCGAGATGACACAGTCGCACGCTTCCAAACTCCAGTGGCTGGAGCAGCGCTACGACCTTCTTGCCGCTGACAACTTTGACCGGAAGTCGGCCGAGGTCGTTCTTGGCGCTGGCGAACCGCAGGTCTGCAGGTACTGCGGCAAGTCCGCCCCGGATGTGGCCTTTGACAACATCTCGCACGCCTTCCCCGAGCAGATCGGCAACAAGTGGCTGATCGATAGTCGCGAGTGCGATATCTGCAACACTCATTTCGCCTCAGCCGTCGACGCCCCTTTTGGAGACTGGTCGTTGCTGGCTCGCTCGACAGGCCGCATCCGGGGCAAAAAGAAGGTACCGACGTTCGTGACCTCGGACAGTGATCTTCGGATCGACGTCAAGAACGGCAACCTGAAGCTGACCGTGCGCAACGGCGACCCGCGTCTCAAGTTCGATGACAAGGCCAAGCGGATCGAAATGCGGCTTGAACGTCCGCCATACATCCCGATGGGCGTCTTCAAAAGTTTCGTGAAGATGGCGCTTGCGGTGATGCCTGAACCCGAGGTCAGCAAGTGCCAGCACCTCAAGGACTGGATCTTGGAGAAGAAGCATACCTTTGAGAGCCTCCCTTTTCATCCGCTGATGCTATACAGCCAGTTCATCGCTGGACCGGTACCCAACGACAAGATCAGCTTCATGTTGGTTCGCAGGAAAGCATCGGTCTCGGGGTGTCCCTACCTGATGTTCATGGTTCAGTACGGCAATCACGTTCATCAGATCGCGCTACCGATGCCCAAGGAAGATGGCATGGGCCAGGAGCCGGTGCAGACGTCCCTTGTCTACTTCCCGCACCCGTGGGAAACCGGGGATCACATTGAGGCGTATGGACCGGCGCGGCCCGTTGAGGAAAACCTGTCGTCGCCGGACTTCAGACGCAATGAGCCGTATCCCTTGCACTTCACCTTTGCGGAGGCCATAGACACCACGCCGCCCAAAGCAGATTGAGCGCCATCTCTGTGCGGCGGCGTCGGTAGCGCAAATTGGCTATAAGAGACTTGGCACTCTATCGAGCATTAGGTCTTGGGTGTGCAGCGGTCATTTGAGATGCCACCCATCGAATGCCGGTTAACGAACGCAGCGGCCGCCAGGATCATCTGTCGCGAGTGCCTCAGAAAGCCATAAGCAGTCCATCAAGAAGAATGCCTAGTCGACTGCTTCTGGCCGAACGCCGACACTTCGCCCCGCGTTCCCCGAAAATTCAAGAAGAATAAAAAAAGGCCCCGAAGGGCCTATGAAACCCTCGCTAGAGGGAGAACACGCGTGAGGATCACGCTGCGACCAGTTGCCTGGCCAGAGCCACTTCAACTGAATCGCCGCCCTGATTCAGCACGTCGAGCCCGGAATCGGGAATGTCCCCCGACGTGCTCTGCGACACCATGATTTTCTTGGCCATCAGCTTCAGACAGTCCATCTGCGATGTTGCCGTGTAGCCGAGGAAGATCACACGCACCGGCTGCGTTTGGCCGATGCGCCACGAACGGCGGGCAGCTTGCTGAAGGGTGTAGACGTTGTAGCCTGACTGCATGAACACGATGGTGGGGAACTCCAACAGATCCAGGCCGGTTTTGACCAGCTCAGGGTTGGTGATCACCACATCCACGCCGCGATCCACCTGCTCGGCTACCCAGTCTTCACGGCGAGACGGATCCACGCTTGCGCGCAGCACCGCTACCTTGAAGCCTTCCTGCTCGAGCAGCACCTTCAACCGCGAGGTGGTATCGCGCGTTCCGGTGTAGACGCTGTAGACGAGGGTCTTGCGGCCGGCTGCCTTTTCTTCACGGCAGATGTCGATCAGTTCGCGCTCCTTGGGCATCACGGCACGCTCGTGGAACTGAGCTGGCGTGAACGCCAGGAGTTGGCGCGTGCGTGGATGGCTTACCGACTCCGCCCGGAAGCAGCAATCGGCCCAGGCCAGCAGCACGTTGAGGACCACACCCAGTAGCGTCGTATCCCGCTTTCTCAGAGCCTCCTTGAGCGCCGTGGTCAGGGTGCCGGACAAGGCGCGATAGGCTGCGGCTTGCTCGGTCTCCATGGCGACTTCGCGGAACTCCTCGTCATACGAGGGCAACACATTGCCGCCGATATCGCGCAGCTTGAGGAACACAGTGAACGGCAACACGCAACGCATGATGCCCTTGGGACCAAAACCCGGCGCCTTGACGGTGCGCACGGTGATCTTGTTGCCTTTGGCGGTCTTGTGAGCGTTGCCCGTGCTTTCGCTGTAGATATCCTTCAGGACGCCGTGATCGCGCATGAAAGCCATCCCTGCCGAGGCTAGGCTGCCGCTCTTGGACGGCCGGTAGCCATCTTCGATCATGCGGCCGGGCAGGGTACGGAACAGCAACGCAAACAGATCATCCGCGTAGCCGCCCATCAGCGTGCCGGTGAGCACCAGGGATTTGCGAACCTTGGCGGCAAGCACGCCCATGGCCTGTCCCTGCGCCGAGCCGGGGCTTTTGTACTCGTGCCCCTCGTCGACGATGAGCAGATCGAAGAAGCCCTGTGGCAGATAGCGTTTGACGAACTCCGTCGGTTGATAGCCGCCTTCGCCGAAGCCGAACTCCATGTTCGCCATAGCCCGTTCCATGCGCTGGGCCTGACGATCGGAGAAGACCAGCTCGCCGTTTGCATCCATCAGGTTGATGAACTCGAACAGGTTGTCGCCGAGCATCGAGGCTAGGAAGCCGTCGCCGAACTTCTTCATCAGCTTCTGCGCGGTAGCTTCGCCGATGGTGGGAATACGCTTCAACGCTTTGAGCACTGCGGACGATCGATCTGTACCCGACAGGCTTCTGGGACGCATCAACGTCCACAGGGCGCTGTTGCACTGGCTACACTTGCGACGGGTTTCCTCGGCCTCGAGTTCAACCGCTGAAATCGGCTCACCGTCCGTATCGAGGATCACCTGGCCGCAGTGCGGACAACCGCCAAAGTAACCGCTGCGCGATCGAAGACGCACAAATGCAGGACGCCAGTGGAAACCCATGCGCATGCGCACGCGCCCCATCACGAAAAACTCCTGGCCATCGGCTTGCACGCCCAGTTGCTCGCGCAGCTTGAGCAGCTTCACCAGCGTATCGGGACCGTTCAAGACCCATACCTTGGCGCCGGGGACGGTCGAGAGGATTTCTCGGCGCCACTTATAGACCAGGTGCGGCGGCGACAGGACCAGGGAACGGCGATAGCCTTCGGCTCGCATGACCACCGCGGTGGCGATGGCCATGATCGTCTTGCCCGTGCCCATCTCGGCGTTGATGACGGCAGCACGCTCGTTGCGATCGAGCAGCAGCTCGGTTACCGCGTGGACGACGTCGGCCTGGGCGGGGAACAGTTGGCGCTTGAGGCCAGCGAGTATGACTTGCCGGTGGGCTTTCGCTTGGCCGGTGTAGACCGGTGGATTGGCTCGATTGAGAGATTCGAGCAGGTCGTCGCCGAACTCACCGACGAAGTCGTTGAGGCTGATGTTCAAAGGGGAAGCTTCGGCTTCGAGCAGATCGCCTTGTTGCGATGCCTCGTCGAGTTCAGCGGGCAAGGTTGTGAGATCGAGGGTCATAGTGATGCTCCAGATGAAGTGGGGCATACACCAGCCCCCGAGGGGCAGTGAGATGCCCCTGGGGTTGGGATGACGGCGAAGGATCAGTATTCGGACGGCAGCAGCAGCGTGGTCACGCTGCGGTCCCATTCCGTGATGATCCAGATCTTCAGGTCAGGTGCGACTTGGTAGGAGGAAAACAGCCGATCGTCGCCAGACAACAGCGCGGCGTCGTTCTGCTGGCGGTCGTTGTCGTCCAAGTCTCCCCAGTCGCCATCAAGGTGGCGACGCAGGAGGTCATTGGGATTGAAGCGACCTTGTTGAATCAGCGAATCGACACCTTGAGTCACTACGATTTGACCGGGTGAAAAACGCACGTTGGGTATTGTGCTGATGAACAGTGCTTGGTGTGCCATGGAGATGCCTCATAGAAAAGAGGGGCCACGGCACCCCATCGGGGCGACTGGACCCCGGTGGGTGAAAAGCGATGACAGGCACGTTGGGCCCGTCGATGGGACTATCGTGGTACTCGCGTTCGGGCCTCGAACGCCAACGTGATGTGCGTCGCGCTGCGGTCGGCCAGCGTGAACACGCTCAGGCAGATATCGCGAGTGACGATGTACAGGGACTCAAGCTGCTCCCCGGTCTTCTGGGCCGCATTGTTCGCCTGCCAGAGGACGTCGTCGACGTCACCCCAATCGCCACGAACGTGGCGGTGGAAAAACGGCATCGGGTCGAGCCGCCCTTCACGCATGAGACGCTCAACGTCAGGACTGAAGATCAATGCACCGATCGGGAACAACGTGGTTGGACTTGCCATGGATGTCTCCTGGATAGAGAAGGGGCCGTCGCCCCAAGGGCGCTGGGCCCGCTGGGGTAGGGATGCCCTATCGGGACATCACGGTTTGGCGGTTTCTCCCTCCAAAAAGATGTTGGTGATGCCTTCCTCGCTGGTTTCGATTAGTAAGTGGAGCTGGCGATTCACCGCATAGCGCGAGGTGAGTGGTCCATCAATCGCAAGCGAAGCGTCGTTGCTCAGACGCGTGTCGCTATCGACGTCACCCCAGTCGCCACGCATATGACGGCGAAGAAATTCGATAGGATCGATCAGGCCATTGTTGCCAAGCCAGCGGACTTTCTCACTCACATGAAGCGTGCTGAAGCAGAAGAGTGGGAGCGACGTTACTTTCCGTGAAGCGGAATGAAAGCGGATGAACATGGTGACCTCCTGAGGGTGTCGATTAATGGGTGTGCCACCGGGTTGGGCGGCAGTGTGTTGCGGTTGAAAACGGGGGGGAGGACATCCGGTTACCGGATCGTCAGCACCTGCCCATGGGTCACGGAACCGGGAGTCATATCCCAGGCCCGGATCACGGGGACGAAGCGGTCGGTGAGGATGCGTGTTTCGGCGATGGAGCCGTCGTCGCGTTCGGTGTATTCGCGGGTGAGCGACTTTTCCTTGTGGGTGTCGCCCTTGACCACGAGTACACGTCCGGTCTTGGACTGAACCACTCCGGAGATCGCCCCCGCGGCCAGCGCCAAAGCCAGATGCCAGTGGGACAAGGCACGCGCCGGCGGTCGCAGCGACTGCTGTGATGCGCCCAGATAGGTGTCCATCGAGGGCCAAAGGCCTTGCAGTCGCTGAACTTCGTCGGCGAACTGCCCGGGTTCCATGGTCACTCGATAGAAGTGCTCCGGTTCCGACGGGCTCACGGGGACAACGTACGGCTGGAACGGCCACTCGATGGGCAGTTCCTCAGCTTCGATCACGCCTTGGCCAATCTGCAGCAGCCGCTCGCGTACGGCTCTGGATGCGTCCGTGGACTGGTCGCGCTGGCGCGTGCGCCGGCCGTAGATCACCACTTGCTTGAACTGCGTCTCCACCGCTCGGTAGATGCGCAGGTCGGTAAAGTGACGGGTCAGCCAGCCGACGAGCTCGGCATCGAGCACCGAATACGGCACGATGAATACCAGCAGGCCGTCGTACTGCAGCAACGGCAAGCAGCGTTGATAGAACAGCTTTTCGAGCCTGGCCCTGCCTTGACCCTGGTAGCCGAGATTGCCATTGGCATCCTTGGCGAGGTCGCCGTAGGGCGGGTTGAGCCACATCAGACCGAAGACCTGGCGACTGATGATGGTGTCCATCAGGTCGCCATGAATACAGCGGTCCACCAGATGCCGGGCATGCTCGGCGCGCGAGGCGTCGTACTCCACGGCGTAAGCCCGTACCTGCTCGCGCCCGAGGGCGTGAGCGGCTTCGGCGATGGCAACGCCTTCGCCGGCACAGGGGTCGATGATGCTCAGCGGCCCAGCGGCAGGCGCCAGCGCATGGAGTGTGCGTTCGAGCGTTGCTTCGTCGGTCGGGTAGTAGCCGGCCTTGGCGAAGTTGCGTGCGATACGAGGGAACATGAGAGCCATGAAATTCTCCAGGTCGAGGATGAAGGTGCCGGTGTGCGACGTGCGTCCCGACGGGGCGTGGCTCAGGCCACTTGCAGTTGTGGTGCGGGGATGACGGGCTCGCACGGTGTGGTGCTAAGCCTGCCGCTGCGGATCAACTCGCCCAGGGCTTGGGACAGTGCCGGCACGTCGAGCGCCAGACGGTGACCTTCGAGGGGACCGAGGGCCACGGGTAGCCGGTTGAGCATGGCCCGGGACTGCAGCAGTTCCAGCACCACGTCCCGCCAGTGATCGAGCAGCGGGAGCGGACAGGTGTCCCGGGTGAGCCGCCACAATCGGTCGATGCGGTGCGACGAATCCCGGGGAAGCAAGGCAAGCGCGCTGGCGTTGGCCTTGTCGGGCCGCACGCAGCGTTGGTCGTAGAGCCAGAGATGGACGATGGAGCCGAACAGGGTGCGCCGGAAGGCGCGGGTCGACTTCTTTTCCAGTTGATCGGCGTGGCCGACGAACACCGGAATCGAGCCGCCTTGTTCGCTGATCAGATGGAGCTGGTCCAGTCCCTGTTCGTTCCGACCCAGGGTCAAGCGGGCGAGGAATTCCTGGACTGCGGTGTCGCGCGCCCAGGCGGAGAGAAAGACCAGGTTGCCTTGCTCGTCGCCGATGTAAGCGTCGGCCATGAGGTCCGGGCACTCGTCGATGCGATATAGCGTGGTGGTGGTGGTGGATGAGAGGGGCATGGTGTTGTCCTAGATGAAAGCGCGGGGACGCACTGCCCCAAGGGGCAAGGAGCGTCCCCTGTGGGTTGATGTGATGATTGATACGGAGCAATGCCTCCGTCTTCCTGAGTCTTGCGGAGACAGGCGCGTGACGGAGCCTTGCGCAGTAGGTGATAAACGTTGAGGGAAGAGCGCGACCAGTGCGTAGGCACCGTAGCCTCGAAGGTCTCGGCTACTTGGGCATGTAGCCGGCAACGCCGGCAGACATGGGCGCAGCATGCGCGCACGGGCGCTGGCAGGTGAGCGGAAAACCGCACCGTTGCTTGCCCCTGTTTGCGGTGAACCAAGTCAGTGGCGTGACTACTTTCGGGAAGGCTGGCAGCCCGCGTTCGAAACGTAAGCGGATCGCTATAGACGGATCGCCTCGAAGAACGGGTTAGGTGCCGTCATCAACCGACTGCCAATGGCCGCAGAGTTGGCAACTTCCGCCCCACATGGGAACCGTAAGTTCGCTACATTCGTCGCAGCATTGGGGGTACTCGCCCTTTGCGCGCATGCGAGCTTCCAGTCTTGCCCCATGGGCCTGAGCGAACTGGTAGAGCTCGTCCAGAAGCATTTGCCAAATGTCGTCGGCTTTGAAGTCTTCAGCGAGGTCACTTTGCAGTTCGTCATGTGCGAAGGCGAATGCGAAGCTCAGTGCCTTGCCGACGATGATCTTTGCTTCTTTTTCGGATGCCCGCCATTCGTAGTGCTCGATCGCATTCCGCGTGTTCCGCAGAGACTTGAGCGTGCGCTCATCGTCTTGGGTAAATGCCATGTTACCGATCGACTTGAGGCGGACGATTGCGGTGTCGACCGTCACCGTTCGCGCTTCGAGGCTTGGATACTTGTCGACGTTTTCCCAGACGAATGCGGGATGGATTCTGCGAAGTCGCTCCTTGAGGAGTAACTCAATGCAGTGCGCCGAAGCCGTGATGGAATGCTTTAGGCGAGCGTGTTTGGAGCCGATAGATTCGGTCGCAAGCAATTCGACCGCCTGGCGAAGAGAATCCTTGGCGTTGTTGAGCAAGTCGAATTCGATGACGTTATGTGCAGCCATGATGTACCCGCTGGCGGAGTAGCCGTAAGTTGACAAAATTGACCCACAACACTGCAATCATACGCGCCGCTCGGTAGCCGCCGCGCCAAATGTCCGGAACATGGACAGAAACGCAATCTTCGCTTGCCCCGCAGATGGGTGACGAGCAAAAAAAACGGACCCAGCCCGTGATGGGCGAGGTCCGCTGTGGTTAACGTTCTCTTTGAAAGAGATGGCATCGCGCATACGGTGGTTCGGAACCGTATGCGAGCGGAGGCCTAGGATGAAAACGACGGGTGTCGGAGCGCCGCGCGTACGGCGATGGGATCAGTGGGTGGCGATCAGGAGCCACTCTTGCGTCAGCGGCTTAAACTCGTACCCCAAGCCGTTGAGGCGAACGCACTGCTGGCGCAGCGTCAGTCGATCGACGGTCGAGTCGAGCTTGACGACGGCACCAAGAGGCCACAGCGGACCGAAGAGTTCGGCATCGGCGCTGTGTACCGTGTCGATGCCAGGCGACGCCGCTGGGGTATCGGGCGTGGTCGACGAGGATTTCGCTGCCGTCGTTACAGCGGGCTGCGGCCTCTCGTTCGGGACCGTCTCTTCATCGATGGGATCGGGCTCCTGCGTCGCCAATTTCGAAGCGTCGTCGTTGCTCAGACCATCGACGCCCGAGAGCGTCATACCGGCCAAGTGAGCCCGGACTTCGATCACCATGCGCCCCGCAGTGGCGTATGAGTACGGATAGATGCGCTCGACGGCGAAATCGCCGTCGTACTTCCCCTCGCGATACTGCTCCAGTTCGGCATTCTTGATGACGAACTCACCGATGGATGTTGCCAGGCGACCGACGTTGAAGGCGCCGTTGCGGCCGTGGATAGTCTTGATCGCTAATTGACCAGAAAGGGTGATCATGGAAATCTCCTGAAGATGAACGCGCACACTCGCGGCTGGCGACAAAGCCAAGCGGCGAGCGATCGCAGAAAAAAAGGCCCCGCGCGAGACGGGGCCGGAGGGCAGAACTAGCCAGCCATTGCCATGACGGGCTCATCTGCAAGGACGTCGTTTTCGGCTAAGCGTTCATCCACCTCAGCCTCGGGTGAGGTCGCGGAGGAGTCGGGCCTAGCAGATGACTCCGGAGCGGACAGCTCCGATGCCGTTACCGGCGCAGCTTGAACCACTGCTTCGGTGATCGCTTTCGGCTTCGCTCGATAGACTTCGTTGCCGTCAACCTTGACCATAGCGATGTTGCTCAGCGTGGACTTCATGAAGGGAACCCGTTCGCCTACGTCCTCGCCCTTGGTACGGGTGAAGAAGTCGGTTTGCATGTCCTCCAGCTGAAAGCTGATCAACACCTTGCGCTTGGCCCGGATGTCGTCGGCATACTGGTCGAGTAGCGCGGCCACCAAGGGATCGGTGACGTTGACATCGAAGTACCGGTACTCCGCTTCGTCGGTCGGGCCGTTGAGGGCGGCGATGGAGCAGCGGCGCAGAGAGGTATTGCCACGCCCCGGGAAGATGCGCTTGATATAGCCGATGCCGTGGGTGATGAGTCGGTGGTGGACCATTTGCTGAAGCACCGACACATCGAGCACGCTGGCTTTCAACAATCGACCCTTCAAGTTGACAGCGGTCTCACCGGCATGTTCGCCCGTCGTGCGTACGAAGAGGTCCGGCCAGAGGTCACCCAGTCGGAAATCGATCAGCACGGTACGGCCCGCCTCGACATCCCGCATGTAGCTGCGGACGAGATCCTGCGCTTTCGCACCGGACACGCGCACGTCGAAGTAACGATAGACTGGTTGATCGGCCGGTCCACTCAACGCACTGATTGAACACGCGAGGAAGGCATCGCTTTTTTTGCCTTTGGGCTTGACCTCGCGGATGCGCTTGAGGAAGCCGATGCCTGTGGTATGGATGTTGAAGAAGGCCTTGACGTTGGGTTGGGCGTTCGATGAGGTGGTCATGGTGAATCTCCTTAGGTGATAAGGCGGAGACACACCCGACCCGGACGGGAGGTGTGGAACCCCCGCGTGGGTTGAGGAACAGGCATCGCCGTCGATAACTAGACGGTCGTTCGCGCTGGATGCCGAAGCGAACTGGTTGGGTCAGCACGATGGAACCGTGCCGTAGCCTTGATGACCCGGGCTACCTGGGCATGTCGCCGACCTTCGTCGACGGGACATGATTTCAGCCTAGCGTGGCAGAGCAAGGGAGCAGCAAGAAATCGGACGCGGCGTGCCCCCGTATTAGGCGAGTCTGCTGGGTCCTGCGCTATTTGGATGGCACCGCTTCGAACGAGAGGTGGGTCGCGGTGGCGGAGAGCTGGAGATCGTCCTCGCTATCGAGGATGCGTGCTAATACATCCTCCTGTGGGTTGATGAACTCGGCAAAGTCGTCGCCACCAAGTTCCGCGCGAGCCCGTGCCCACCAATCGTCGAAGGGATCGACGTCCGGGTCGCAACCAACCGCATAGGCCAGTCGTTTCTGGCGGCCCTCGTCGGTGCGCTCGCCCAACTCGGCCAGGAAGTAGACACCCTGGTCCTTGACGAGAATGACGCGGCCATGGCCGGCGACGGCCTCTTGCAGTACCGGGCGCAGATCCGCGCCTTTGAAGATCAACATGGAATGTCTCCTGGGGAAAAAAGCGCTTCTCGCCGAAGTGGCGAGAAGCGGGTGGGGTTAGTGCGGAGTCCGATGCTCAGTGCCGGGTCGGCTTGCGTCCACGCGGCAGTACGTCGATGTGGATGCGGCGCCACTCGCCATCGTCGATCAGACGCGCGAGGGTGTCGCCGAGTGAGTCGAAGAACACCGAATCGACCCGCTCGATCAGCACGTCGCCCTGGTGTAGCGCTAGGACATAGGAATCGCCGGCGCGCTCGTAGAGCACGCTCACTCTTCCGGTGAACTTGGCGGTGGCGACGGTGAAACTGATCGTCGGTGGCGTCGCGATGATGTCTTTCGACAGGGGATCGACCAGGGCGAAGTCCCGGGCGCCTGCGTCTACGAGCAGGTGGGTGATACACCGGATGCCGTCGGGGGCCGGCAGCGTCTCCAGTTGACGGATGAGGTCCTGCAGTTCCGGGCAGCGTGGTTCGGGAACCGGCAGCTTCGCAGGCGCGGAGCCGAGAATCATCCGCTTGACGACATACGGGGTGCCGTTGGCGGTGTACTCGGTTTGTTCTTCAGGTGTATCGGCGCGCTGGCCGTCGAAACGGCGCCGCACATAAGGTTGGACATGCACGTTGGCACCTTCGTCGGGCTCCGGTGTCGTCAGGTGGCGATCCAGAACCGCGAACTCGGTGCGTCCGGTCTTGACGACGATGGCTTCGTCGGTCTTGGCGATTACACGTCCCGAGAACGCTTGGGGATCAACGTGGAAGCCCAGTTGGGACTCCTGCCGTTTGCCGTCGAAGATGCGAAACTTGAAACGACGGGTGTTGCTCGGGACATGACCTGCCACCAACTGGGGCAGTTGGTCG
This sequence comes from Collimonas silvisoli, assembly GCF_018305005.1. Taxonomy (GTDB): domain Bacteria; phylum Pseudomonadota; class Gammaproteobacteria; order Burkholderiales; family Burkholderiaceae_D; genus Collimonas; species Collimonas silvisoli. The sequence continues at coordinate 29,323 of NZ_JAGQEG010000005.1, read as the reverse complement.
CGGATGGCTTGATGATTCATCGGGGAAACTCCTGAAAAGTACCAAGGGAGTCCCGGCCCACAAGGGAGGACGTCCCTTGTGGGTGAGCGGTGCGAATGGCACCAAGAAGAGAAAACCAGCGCGATACATCGCGCCGTAGCCTCGAAGGTCTCGGCTACCTGGGCATGCAGCTGGCTACGCCAGCAAGACATAACCGCAGCGTGACGTATGTCGACCGCGCTTTCCGGTTGAAATGCGTATCGATGAACGTCCGAATTCCGATGCGGAAATAAATGACGCTCCCGAAGGAGCGTCTAAGGTGGCGTTATTGCGTTGTTGATACCAGGCGGCCGTCAGCTCGACATCCATTACTCGCCCACCTCCCCGCGCTTGGCGGATAGGTTGGTTCTGAAGTCGCGGGCCATTAGGTGGGCTCCATGGTTTTGGCGATGGTCTCTGCCTGGACGCGCAGGATTCGCTCCCTCGCCCTGGTGAACATTTCGCAATCACGTTCAATGCCGACGAAGGAACGTTCAGTGCGTACGCAGGCAACGCCTGTCGATCCGCTTCCCATGCAGTTGTCCAATACAGTGTCACCGGGATTTGAATAGGTCTTTACGAAGTACTCCATCAACGCCACCGGCTTCTGCGTGGGGTGGATTGATTCACGTTGCTTATCACTTGCAAAGCGAAGGACGCTGCGTGGGAAGCGCTCAGTTGAGTCGTAGGAGCTGGTTCCGGCCTGGCGACCGTAGTTGCTGCTCTGATGCCTCGTGCGATCAGCAGTGGCGGACTTCCTTGTATGTCCGAATGTCTTGATCGGGTTATAGGTCGGCATCGATCGATAAAAGACCAATACGTTTTCATGTGCCTTCATTGGTGCTCGCCGCGCGTTCATATGACCCGTGGCGCTGGTCTTCTCCCAAATCCACTCATAGCGGAGCATTTTTAGATTTGAGCACCCAAGAACCTTGTCAAAGGGTGTCTGAGCGGTGAGAACAATGGCCCCCGTGCAGATGCGCAAGTAGTGCGGCCACAACTCAGGAAGAGGCAAAACGCTGTCCCACTTATTGCGCGTGGTGCCATACGGAAGATCGGCCAGAATTAGCTGCACCGAAGCATCGGGCACGGATTTTAGGAGCGTCATGCAGTCGCCATGCATGAGGGCTAGCTCAGTCATTGCCCACCTCCGCAAGGCCTGCGCCAAGTCCGGTAGAAAGGGGGATTGCCCGATCACCGGATTGTTGTTTAGCCAAGCCAAAGAAGCCCCCGTAGGGGCTCAAGAGACAAGGCGCCATTCCGCAAGCAGCGGGAGACTTTCCAGCAACGGTGCATCCGGTCGAAGATGAGGACCCTGCTGGGAGCGACCGCATCGGGTTGCGAGAAGGATCGACTGTTACCAGCCGTGGTAATGCAGGATCAGGTCGGCGATGACCTGGCGACGCCCCAGATCGAGGCCGTTTCCTAAGTCGGATAGTCCTTCGAAGCCGTAGCGCCGGAGTAAGGCATCGCCGTCGTGGGCGTTGTAGAAACTCGCCATTGCAGCGAGGAAAATCCGCTCGCCGCCACTGAGTACGCCGAGGGATTTTTGGAACATCGGCATGTTGGGGCGCAGATCCCATTTGTCGGCGGCGCGCTGCAGCCCCTCGCGAGTGCCGTCACCGAACCATTGGGCTCCGGCGATCATCACGCCGCGTTTCCATGCCTCGAAGAAGGCGTCCGGTGCTTGCTCTGCGTGGCGGAGTTCTGCGTCGATCTCGTCGATGATTTCTTGCGGCAAAGAATGCGTCATGACATTTCTCCAGATGGGTGAGATATCAAGGATGGGGACGCTGCTGCCAGCACCCTGTGTCCAGGGCGAGGCCGGCGGTGCGCCGCGTCGGGAAGTACTCGATGGATTCGCGCGACACCGGTCCATCCTCATCGGCGGTGCCGATGTAATAGCCGGCAGAACTCCTACAAATCTGTAGGGGTAAGCGCTTGTCCATGTAGTTCAAGGCCAGATAGCCAATGGACTCGCCCCGGACCTGTTGATCGCGAGACGGGAGTGATGGAGTCGCATGTGTCATGGATTTCTCCGGTTGAAGGAAGGGATATGTTTCGAAGGACGTGGACATGCCCAGGTGGAAGACAAACGCATCGGCGTCGTGAAGACGCTCGTCCGCTGGCGATGCGGTGCGGACTGGCGGGTCGCGCGGGAGTACCCGCGGCAGCCTGGAAACCCTGGCTGCTGGCATGGCGCCGACAAAGCCGGCTACACACCGCGCGAGGATCAACCCGCGCGGACCGAGCGTCCTGCAACAATCGGATGCGGGTGGTCCCCGGATTGACGTTCCGTTACGCGATAGGACACGCACCGCGGCAGCAGGGTTTAGGCGGGGTATTGCTCGATGTTCGCGGTGCTCGTACCGGTTGAGTTCGGGGCGTGCGTGATGTGCTCGGTACGAGGGCGCTTATTGGGAGGTTTCGGCCTACCGCCAGGGTCATGCCAGCGCTTGCAGCAGGCGCTTGCCCAGCCATGCCACGCAGGGCACAGCCATGGAATTACCGATGGCCTTGTAGCGCGGTGCGTCCGCCGCGGGCTTGCCGCGGTATGGCACCAGGGTCCAGTTGTCAGGCATGCCTTGCAGACGCTCGCATTCCACCGGCATGAGCCGGCGCACGCGCCAGGTTGAGCAGTCGGGCTGACCGTCTTCGCGTGGTGGCGCGGGGCTGTACTGGAAATGCGCTTCCATACTCGGCATGAGGACGTGGCCCTTGTCGCCGCCGCCGCTGCTGGCACGCAGGGTGGGCGAGAGGTCTCCGCCCAACTCGGCGATGGTGCCGTGGTTACGCCCGCGGATGGCCACACTGGCGACTGCGGGAATGCCGTAGCCGGCCTTGCCGGAGGACATCAGCGTGCCGGTGAGCTGGCCGTGGCCGGATTCGAGCCGCAGCTCGCCACGGGTGTTCTGCGCCCAGGCGACCGAGGTGTTGCCAGCGTAGGCGGCGCTGATGATGGGTACGCCCCGGCCGGTGCCGTCTTCGCTGCAGCCTTTACCGTTGTTCGCGGTCCCGAGGGTATGGGTGATATGGCCGGTGACGGATTGCGCGACGAAGGTCTCGACCTCGAAATCGCACTTATGGCCACGAGCGGTCAGGCAGGCGGCGCGCTCCAGCGGGCCGCTGGTGTTGCCGCCGCCGAACGACAGGGAGACCTTGCCGTAGGCTGGGTTCAGTCCTCCTGTGCAGCTGCCTGGGCGGAGAGCGCCTGGAGCAGCAGCGTCGGCAGGGATTTGCCACGGCGCGTAGCCCTGCGCAAGATCCCCGCGCAGGCCAGCCGACTCAAAAAGTACCGCGGCGGGATCGAGGTCGTCACGAGCACTTGCGACAAGAAACACACGCTTGCGGCGCTGGGCGATGCCGAAGTATTGAGCATCCAGGACCCGCCAGGCGATGACCCGCTGGGGGCCATACACAGCACCAGCGTGCGTCCAGCGCGCCCCTGCAGGCTGCAATGGGTGCTTTTCCCCAGCCAGCGCGCCAAGCAGGCAGCCAAAGGCATTGGCACGGTCTGAGAGGACGCCGGGGACGTTTTCCCAGACGAGGACCGAGGACGGGCGACGGGTTTCGAGGCGGGCTTGGTCGATAGCATTGGCGAGCTCCACGTAGCTGAGGGTGAGTGCACCGCGGGGATCGGCCATGCCCTGGCGAGCGCCGGCGATGCTGAAGCTTTGGCACGGCGTACCGCCGACCAGAATGTCGGGGGCTTCCACGGTGCCGCGGCGGACCTGGCCGGCGATGCCGGTCATGTCGCCCAGGTTGGGGACGGCGGGGTGATGGTGGGCTAGCACGGCGCTGGGAAAGGGGTCGATCTCGGAGAACCAGACCGGCTGCATGCCCAAGGGCTGCCAGGCGAGGCTCACGGCTTCGATGCCGCTGCACACGCTGCCGTAGTGCAATGGGGGTGCTACGTGATGGGGGGATAGTTGGGTCATCGTCTTCTCGCCAGGTTGGGGGGGCAATGGGCGTGAAAAGCGCACCGAAGGCGCGTGCCTTCGGTGGGAGAGAGAGAAGCCACCCATGGGCTGGCGCAGGAGCGTGGCCGTCGTCATGGCCTGCCGCCGCATCAGCATTCACACCCGACCCGTTTCGTGGCTGGGGTCGGTACTTGCTGGCGCACATCCGCGCACAAAAGGAGCCCGTTGTTTCACCGGCGGGCACCGGCACCGATTACCGTCGACCCGGAGGGCCTCCTGACGACTCGCAGGGCAAGCGGTCAGGAGGCCCTCCGTGGACGGCGGAACTGCAAGCGATGAGAGGTGCCGCAGGTTGCAGCTGGTGACAGGCCGTCTTCACGACCGTGCATGGGCACTGGCCGCGCGCGCCATTTCAGAAGCGGGTCGGCGCGCTTGGGCGGCCTCGCACGGCGAGGCTTGGGCAAGAAGGAGTTGGAACCGCTTAGCCGGGCTTCCTAGGCGTGGAACGCTTCGACTTGCGAGGCGCGCTGCGTTTGGCCTCGATGGCGATGGTGCCCTTGCACTCGGGGTAGCGGCTGCAGGACCAGAACGGGCCGGTCTTGCCGCTGCGTTGCCGGGTGGCCGCGCCACAGATCGGGCAGATTGGCCCTTGGGGAATCTTGATCGCTAACTGGATGCCGCGGTACTGCTGGACCAGTTGGGTCACCCAGGCCGACTGCTTCATCACGAACGCATCCAGGGTCAGGGAGCCTGCTTCGATCATGTCCAGCGCCTGTTCCCAGATCGCGGTGGTGCCTGGATCGGCAATGGCCGCCGGCACGGTGTCGATGAGGGTGAATGCGGCATCGGATGCACGCACTGTACGTCCCTTGGTGAGCAGGTAGCCACGCCCGAGCAGGCCTTTGATGATGCTGGCGCGAGTGGCTTCGGTGCCGATGCCTGTGGTGTCCTTGAGCTTCTGCTTCAGGCGCGGGTCGCTGACCAGCTTGGCCACGCCCTTCATGGCCTTCACCAGTTCGCCCTGGGTGTAGGGGCGCGGCGGCTGAGTCGTCATTGCCTTGAGGGCTACTTGTTCGACGCGGCACTGCATGCCTTCTGATAGCTGCGGCAGCACTTGGCTGCGCTGAGGGTTGTCCGCTTCGGCTTCGTCCGGAGCTTCCTCGACCAGGACCTGGCGCCAGCCCTGCGCGACGATCTGCTTGCCGATGGCACGCAGCGATTCGCCCGCGCAGGTAAGCAGCACGATGGTGCGGTCGTACTCGTGATGGGGTAGGAATTGCGCCAGGAAGTGCGCGCGGATCAGCCGGTAGACGGCCCGTTCCTTCTCGCTCATGGTCGACAGGTCGGCCGGCTCCAGCGTGGGGATGATGCCGTGGTGGGCGGTGACCTTGGCGTCGTTCCAGGCGCGCGAGCGCTGGCTGGGGTCGAGTGCGTCGATGATCGGGCGCAAGCTCGGCTCGGTGGCCACCAGGGCGGCGAGGACGGTCGGCACTTCAGCCAGCATGCTCTCGGGCAGGTAGCCGCAATCGGAGCGGGGATAGGTGGTCGCTTTATGCGTTTCGTACAGCGCTTGGGCGATGTCCAGGGTTTCCTGCACGTCGAGGCCGAAGCGACGGGAGCAGACTTCCTGCAGGGTGCCGAGATCGAACAGCAGCGGCGCCACTTCGCGCACGCGCTCGGTAGTCACCGAGGTGACCTGCGCCATGCCGCCGGTCCGGATGCGATCGGCCGCCACCTGGGCGGCGGTCTGGTTCAGGCAGCGCCCTTCGGCGTCTGTCTGCCCCTCGGGCGGCAACCAACTGGCGGCGAAAGCTTGCACGGCTTGGGACAGGCCCACGTCGACGACCCAGAACGGCACGGAGACGAAACTGGCGATCTCGCGGTCGCGATCAACCACCAGCCGCAGTGTGGGCGTCTGCACCCGGCCTACGGATAGCACGCCGTCGTAACCGGCTTGGCGACCGAGGACGGTGAACAGCCGGCTGAGGTTCATGCCGATCAGCCAGTCCGCTCGCGAACGCGCTAGCGCCGAGTGATACATCAGGACCGTTTCGTCCGAGCTCTTCAGGGCGCCCAGCGCCTTGCGGATCGACGCATCGTTGAGCGCGGACAACCACAGCCGCTTGATTGGGCCGCGGTAGTCGCACAGCTCAATGAGTTCGCGAGCGATCATTTCGCCTTCGCGATCGGCGTCGGTCGCGATCACCAGCTCGCTGGCCTTGGTCAGCAGTGCCTTGACGACTTTGTATTGCGTGGCGGTCGTCGGCTTGATGTCGACGCGCCAGCGCTCGGGGATGATTGGAAGCTGCTCCAGGGACCAGCGCTTGTACTGCTCGCCATAGCTTTCGGGTGGTGCTGCTTCGATCAGGTGACCGATGCACCAGGTGACGGTGACGCCCGGACCGTTGTAGCAACCACTACCGCGTTGCGAAGCACCGAGGATGCGGGCGATGTCCTTCCCCTGGGAGGGCTTCTCGCACAAGTACAACTGCATACCGCCTCCGCTTATCAGCCTTCGATAGGCAGAAGCCTGCGGCCGGCGACAGGTGAGCACCGCAAACAACGCGGCATGCCGCTTCACCAGTTTGCGGCAGGCGAAAGTTCAACGGCCATCGGCTTGGGGATGCTGAGGAGCCAATGGCCGTGGCAGCGGCAAGGACACCCGCAGATCTGGATGTGCAGCGGGCCAGTGGAACGCGATGGAACTCGTTGGAGTCTTGGCGCATCGCGATCCGCTTCGGAGGGAAGGATCGAAAGCAGCGAAGCGATCCCACCCAACTTCATCGTGGGCTATATCCAGGTATAGCTATAGTGGTGTGTGGTAGCGGCTGCACCAATGCAGCTGCTACCGCGCATGCAGGTTACTCGTCCGCCTTAGTCGGCCGGCGCGGAGTCCGATTTGGGCTTCATCGTGACTGCGTCGAGCCGATACGGCAGGATGCCGACGCTGCGAGCATTGATCTTGTACGTGTGGCGCGGCTTGTCGTCGCTGTCTTGCCAGTCATCGCGCTCTTCGCGTCCGTACACGAAAACGCGCATCCTCTGCTGATAGAGCGTGCTCCAATGTTCGGCGTCCGTGTGCCAGACCTCGACCGGAGCCCAGAAGCCACCACGGTCTTCAAAGGTGCCATCCTTGTTCGGCACTGGATTGTCGAAGTAGACGTTCAGGCGCAGCAAGCGGCGCGGCTCTTCATTGCCGTTGGGAAACTCCCGATACTCGGGAGGCGAACCAATGTTGCCTTCACCAAAAAAATGCGTGCTCATTGTGGACTCCTTGGTGGATGGAAAATCCCGCCGCTGCGAATCAGCGATGCAGGAGGTACAGGCCGAGATGCGCCCGATTCAGTGCATAGGACGTCGAGACTGGTGCAGTCATGGCGACGACCTGGCTGGCGCATGGCGTTGGGCGTCTTGCTCGATCCGACGCAGGTACACTGACTCGGCATGTGCGAACTTGCTGGCGCATTCCTGTGCTTGCCGGGCCAGGCTGTGAATCAGGCTGATCTGCATGTTTAGCAGGGCGCGCTGCTGCTCCAACGTGTACAAGTCGGCGATCAGCGACGCGGGGGTGGCCGGATTGACGATCAAGGTCTCCCATAACGCCACGCCCATCTTCGATCGATCGAGATTGCGCCAGCGCAGGAAGACCGTCCCTGCACCAGTCGTCTGCTGGGCCAGTTGAACAGGCAGCAGGTTGAAGGGATGCGCCCGCGCTTGCGCCAGCACCCGACGCTGCGCCAGGCCGATCAAGTCGCCTCTGAGCGCCGCGCACTGACTGGCCCAGGTCGCGAGCGCTCCCTTACCTTTAAAAGGTTGTAAAAGGCCTTTTAGGTAGGCAGCCTGTTCCAGGCGCTGGAAGTCTGCTTGTTCCAGTGCGGTGACGCGGAGCTGGGAAGCGGAAGGCCGGTTCATGCGGGCTCATCCTCGTCGTCACCGGCTGAGGGCACGGCATCCTGAGCGCCAGCTGTCGCGTTGGCTGCGTCGTTGCTGCTATCCGGTTCGGTGTTGCGGGTAGTCGCCTCGGTGCGCAGGCTGTCGCGCCGAGGTAGCGGCGGTGCAAATCGCGAACGGCGGACGCCTTCGAGCACGTCCTGCGGCAGAGGGCCGAACTTCTCAAGCGCAAGGCGAGCCGCAGCGTTGTTCGCGGCGAAGTCGTCGCGTTGGGTACCGGAGTAGCGGTATTGCTGGGCCAGGGAAAACAGACTGCGCAGGGCATGTGCCCCCTCATTGAGCCAGCGCTCGAGGGTGCTGCGGTCGATCAACGCGGTGTGATGGGCCAGAATGAGTTTGCGGGCGATCTCGTCGTAGTCGGCGAGCAGGTAGACGGCCATGAAGCCGAGCTGAGCGTTGACGAACAACGGCAACTTGACCGGCTGGACGTTGAGGTTCTCGCCAAGAGACAAGGCCGGAGGCACGTCTGCCAACGCCTGGTCCACTTGCTCGCGCAGCGTCTGCAAGGTAGCCCGGGTCTGCTCCAGCTTTTCCTCGATGCGCAGCATCCACCAGTCGGAGTAAGGGTCGTCCTGCTCCGACCCGCGCTTCATCTTGTTCATGATCGAGATGTACCCATTGAGGCCGATAATGCCGGCCCGCCCCTCCGATGGCGCTCGTCCGTGCCAGATGCGCGAGGCATGATGGGTGTGCAGTGTCAGCGCCATGGCGCTACGCAGCGACCCCAGGTTCAGCTGCAAGGATTCCGTTTCGTTAGCCATGTTGACGACTCGCATTGAAATACAGAGTCGCCAGCATCGGCGTCAGCCGGAAGGCCGTCAGTCATCAAACCGCACTAGCGTCTGGCCTTATTTGCGAAGTTTGCCGGCTTCCGATGCCTACACGCCGGCCAAGGGGCAGTTATCACCGCGAGTGTGACCATATTCGGTGGGAAGGCAGTGTGTTCCTCTATACCAGTGGTATAGCCTGTGGTGGACCGTGTTGGACGTGGCGCGCATTACCCCAGTCGCGTGGGATGCCTACAGGCGCAGCAGCGAGCGTAGGCGCGCGATATGCGCCTGCGCCACTTCGGGCGAGGTTGGGCGACGTGGTTCTTGTTCGGACGTCTGTGCGTCGGACGGACTGCTGGTCCTCCGTCCCGCCCACGGTTGGAATTCGCCGCGCAGTGCCTTCTGGATGATGCCGAACAGATAGCCGGCAGGATTGCGCACGACGTTCTCGTGGCATCGAGCGTTCCATTCGTCAAGGATGGCTTGGTGCAACGTCGGGTCCACCGGTTGCAACGCGGTCAGGGCTCCCGCTTGCTGCTCAGCCTTGAGCCCGATGAATCGCGCGGGCAGACTCAGGCTCTCGCGCACCTGCGGTACTGTACGTATTTCTTTTAGATCGGTTCTATTACGTACAGTACTATCGGTCTTCGGATTCCGAAGAGCGTCGGTTTTCCGGGGTTTTTCGCTCGCTTCGGATTCCGAAGCTGGCTGACCACGTTTCCGAAGAGAGGCGTTTTGTCCTTCTTCGGAAACGTGCTCGGCGTTCGTCTGTGGATAACTCTCATTGCGTGGCCAGCCCTGACTGCTGAGGTGGTGAGTCAGAATTTGGAGTCGACTTGGGAGCGCCTTGCCACTCAGTTGCCGATCCTCGGACATCTCCTTAAGCGTATGCACGCCGACGCGCTGGATGGACTTGCTCGCATGCGCCAACGCGTGGCTCACGAGACCCAGATAGTCCTGGTCGAGTTGGATGGCCTCATAGAGGGTCAGCGGCTCATCGTGCAGCACGTAGAGATTGCCTTGGATTCGGCCAGTCACTGGATCGCGCCGGCGTCGCACCAGGCTGATCCAGCGTGTGAGGCGAAGCAATGTCAGTGTGCGCGCGACGGTTTCGTGTGACGCACGAGCGGTGCACGGCATGGAAGTTAGCCAAGGGGCTAGTTGCTCGTATGTGGGAAAGGCCGTGATGCCGTCGTCATTGAGGAGGAGGCGGAACACCTGCCATGCGTTGCGATCGAGTGGCGTCAGGCGCTTGTCGAGCAGAAGCGCGCGCGGCACGCTGTCATGGCGATTGCCGCTGAAGATGAACCCATCGGCTTGCGGCAAGATGGGCGAGGGGGCCGGAATATGTGCGAGCGCCTCGTCGAACAGATCGCCCAGCGAGACCGGTCTGTTGCCGCGACGTACATCGGTCATTTCAGAGAAGTCCTTGATCTAACCAACCGCGGATCGCGTTCCAAACGACCGACAACGGCAGCTCCGTCACTTCGGCGAGATCTGCTGCAATCGCGAGCATCGCCGTTTCATCGTCCGGAGCGATGCCGCGCTCTTTGACCGCTGTCGACCAGCGTTTCCACAAGTTGCCATCCTGGTCTTCTTTCAGCACGGGATGCCGCCCCTTGCGTTTGGGGAGGCCGAGAACGCTTCGCCGCAATGCGATCTCTTGATGAGTCAACCCAAAGAAGCGGCCGACAAGATCGGTGCTGGCACCAAGGCGCAACAGGCGATCGACTTCCTGGATCTCCTTGGCAAACTCATTGACCTGTCGCAACAAGCGGCGGAGTACGTCACGGTTGACGGTGACCGAGCACCAGGAAACGTTCGCATTCGCCAACAGACTGGCCATGGCTGGATGCTTGAGTGCATCCAGGTCGTCATCGTCGAATCCCATGGACTTCGCCTTGCGTAGTTGACCGCTGCGCAAGTCGTGGAGCGCTTGGGCAATCACTGCCTGGTTGAGGGGATGCGGGCCGGACATCGCACCCTCACAGTTCTGGTATGGCGTTATCGCCACCCGTGGTCTTCACGCCCGCTTCGAGATCGAACAGCCGGCGAGCGAGCCGTAGCAACCGGAATAGCTTGACCAGGCCGCTGTCGCTGATCCGCGCCATCGGCTCTTGCGTCGACCCATGTGGAGGTTCACCACCTTGCAGCAAAGGAGCCAGGTCGTCGGCCAGTTGGGTTGCATCAGCCCTGCGTGGTGTGGTCGCAGCAGGTTGATAGGGTGCGCTCAAAACGCTGAGGAGCTGCAGCACCGCACGGGAAAACGACGCCGCCATTTTTGTGTCGTCACGGCCAACGCGACAGTCGCAAAAGAACCCCAGACCATCGTCGCACGACACCACGGCATCGGCCTGGCCCGCCTCCTCGGCGATTTCGCGAGCAAACTGGGCGATGTGCAGACGAAGGCGATTGGGATCGTCCAGCCCGGGTTCGATGTACCAGACGTCAGAGATGGGATAAAGGCCGCCGACCTGCACCGGAATCGCCTGCAGTACATTGCAGTCGAAGTCAGGCAGCGATTCTCCAAGGTGATCGGCAACAAGCCGATGAATGGCCTGCAAACGCTCCGACGTTTCGACCGGCGAGACAATATGCTGATGCACAGCGGCCGCATGCGCCTGCCCCGCAGGCTCGTTGCCTTCATGGGGAGGCGGCGTATCGGCGAGGGGGCTTCCGCTCGCGTTGGAAGGGCCGTATACCGTCTTGCGTGTGCCGGAGCCGGCTTCGCTGGGCGCTGGTGGAGCCGCGGTTGTCGAGGGGAGAGTCGGCATCGGTGGAGGAGGCGATTCGGGAGGCTGCGGTGGCCCGGAACCGCTGTTCAGCAGTTGCCAACGGCTCTCCGCTTCGGTGAGCTCAATCGTCAGCGTGTCGTACTTTTCTCCTAACAGCTCTGCCATTTGACCCACCAACTCATCCTGTACACGCTGCACGGAGAAGGTGCCCGGGCGGGTATCGAAAAGGGCCAACACCTCTTGGAACAACGTCGGGAAATCGATGCCGGCCCGGCCGGCGGTGGAGCGGGCTTCCCAGACGCGCGCGCTTGCTCGGCGCAGGCCGGTCAGCTGTTCGATCTGCGGTCGACCGAGACCGCCGTACAGCACGCTGGGAATGGCGGGTAGCAGGTACTGAATGGCCTCCTGCATGCGACTGATGTGAGGCTGCGGCACGGGGTAGCCATCCTGTTTCAGACGACGAGAAAGCTCTGATTGCGACAGCGGCTTACCAAGCTCCTGCTCGTAAAGCTCGCGAGCCTTCTCGACGCCGAGCGCGCGTTCAATGAAGGAAAGACCGCCATGTAGTTCGTTCTCAGCGAGGTGCCCTGTCAGCGCAACGATTTCGCCTCGATCGGGCCAGGGACGGAACAGGCAGCCGATGCGAAGGAATCGCTCATCCTTGGTTTCGGCCCATAGCTCGCGGAGTATCGCGAGGCGCGTATTGCCTCCGTTTCGAATGATGTAGTGCGCGGCGCCGGGCCGGCGCGTAATGGGGGGAGGCGCATCAAGTCCACGTTCCCGGATCGACGCCTTAATCTCGTCGAACCGCGGGTTCCGAGTGAGCCGCGGATCGAACTCGTACGGGTGCAACTCGTCCAACGTCACGATCATGTGGGTGTCGACGATAGGGTCGGACAGCGCTTCGGCAACAGGTCCGCTGCGTTCGTACCCGCCGCTCAGCAGCTTTGCGGCCATGTCCTGTGCGGAGATGTCAGCCATGGCGATCGCCTCCCTCTCCTGATGTTTCGGCTGCAGCGCGTTGCTGTGCTCGTTGCAACATGGCTCGCGCGTTGCGTACAGCCCGGTAATCGCTTGCGGTTGAGCTGGTGTAGATGGGCGGCAATCCTGGTTTGAGAAAGCGTAGGTGTCCTCCGGACGTTCGCGAGACGTCCCAACCCTCACGCAATGCGTACTCGATGAGCGGCAACAACCGCTTGTGTCCCCGGGCCAAACTACGAGCGTTCGACATGAGCTCTCCGGTCTTTTCCAGTCACCCGCGCGACCTGTTCATGCCATTGCGGGAACAACTCGGTGGCCAGTCTCTGCATAACCTCAAGGGCGGCGGGAGCGGCTCGGCCCGTTGGGCGGCGGTGCTCGACGCGATGCACTGGCAGACCCTGCACCGCGGCGCGATGGATGGCTTCGTTTGAAGGAATTTCGCTATGCAGGACTTGAATGCCGGGCTGTTCTTGGAAAAGCTGACGCAATGTCCGCTGAATCAGCTTGGCGTTGGTCGAGACGGTGGGCACCCGATTGATCAGCAGATGCAGGGGCGTCGATGGGATACCCAGATGGCGATACGGCGCGATGTCGTCGATAAGTTGCAGCGTACCGCGGCGCATTTCGCGGGCCGCGAGTATTTCCGGTGTGACGGGGGATACCCCTAGATCAGATGCTAGAACCGCCATTTCCAGCATCACACTACGGGCACCCTGGGTATCGATGAGCACCAGATCGTAGTGAGGCTGAAAGGCAGGCAGCAGATTCCGGAGTCTTAACCGGCCGTCCGGCGCGTGCAACAGCAATGTATTCAGTTGCCGGTGCTCGTCGTTCGACAGGATGACGTCGAGTCGTTCAACAACGGTGCGCGATGCCAGTTTGGCGACCTCGCGCTCATTGAACGCCAGCAGCTCATAGATGCCGGCGGGAGCGCGATAGGCCAACTGATAGTAGGACGACAGGGTTGGCTGCATGTCCAGGTCGAGGAGCAGCACTTTGAGGCCCGCGTCGGCGATCAGGCCACCGAGATTCGCAGCAACGGTTGTCTTGCCGACGCCCCCTTTGGTTGAGATCACGGAGATGACCTGCATGGTCAGACTCGCTCTTTGAGGCGGTCGGCGATCCATTGATCGATTTCAACCGAATCCCAGCCTACGGCGCGGATTCCTAGGCGCACTGGCTTTGGGAATTTTCCCAGGCTCATCAGGTTGTAGATGTGAGCACGTTTGAAGCCGGTCTTCGCCTCTACTTCGGCGCGACGCAGGATGCGGCGCTCCGTTGCGGGGGATGCGGCGGCGTGGTTCTGAAGCATGTCGGTCACTCCTTAATGCTCAGTGGCATTCTCTGGTCGTGACTCGTATTTGATAGAACTTCCCCGTAGCCGACCTCAAACAATGAGGGATGGCTATCAACCCTATTCTCGGATGCTCTTTCAGACCTGGATCACTTTAGTTGCGCCAGTCTTAGCCGGATCGTGCGGTGCATAAAGAGTGATTTGTGCATACGGCGGCGCCGTTCGGACACACTCCGGTGTATTCGAGACAATTCCCGCAGGAACGGCGACGAAAAATGTCAAATCATGAGGGGAGTCGCTACGGGAAGCGGGCGAGTGCTTCGATAGGCGAAGTTCGATGGACCGGCATCTTGTCGCCAAGCGGTTGGCACGGATCTCGCTGAGCGAGCAGAGCATGATTCATGTCTGATGGCAGACATATTTTGCATGACCTTCGGTCCGAAGGTCATGCGTAGAAACCGCATTGCTGCAGTGCGTTCACATCATTGTCTCGCCGACTCGCTTCGCGCGTAGGAAAAATCGCTCGAGTTCGGGCGACGGGATTCGGTTTGGCCTAACCAGGAATGTAGCAGCTACGGCATTGTCATCTAGGATTTGTCTTATGACGACGCCTGGATGGCAGTAGAGCGCGACTTGGGATTCCAGCGCCAATCCAATACCGTAACCGGCAGCGACGAGCATCATCATGAGTTCATGTCCCGACACGTATTCGGCGATCGTAGGTTCGGGCAGGCCGGCGTCGCGGAACCAGCGGTTGATGACGTCGTTTCCTCCGGCGCATCGTTCCGGATGGCAGGCGATCATGGGGTATTGAATGACTTCGCTCAATGACAGCTTGTCCCGCACCAGCAGCGGATGACGCGCCTGCATGGCAAAGACTAATCGATCGGTCCATACCGTTTCTTTGATGCGGCGTTCGTGTGCAAAGCCGGTATGAACGGTGAAACCCGCGTCGATCTGATCAAACTTGAGCGCCCGGATCATTTCGGCGACGGTCATTTCCAGTACGCGGATTTCAGTAAGAGGTTCCTCCGCCCGACAGCGCGCCAGCAACTCAGTCATGCGTGGCTGAGCTAAGCCGTCGCTCAAGGCAATCCGTAAATGACCGCGATATCCCGTGTCGGCAGACGTTACGCGCGCACGAACACTGTTCATGAAGGAGAGTATGCGGCGTGCTTCTTCGAGAAATACCTCGCCAGGCCAGGTCAGCCGAATGCGGCCTTTACTTCGATGGAAGAGTGCGACACCGAGTTCTAACTCGAGGTCTTTGATCGCGCGAGACAGCGGTGACGGCTGGATGTGTACTCGCTCGGCAGCGCGTGCAAAGCTCTGCTCTTCCGCAACGACCAAGAAATACTGAAGATGACGTATGCGCATCGTGTAGCTCCTTCTGTTTTTTTGGAAAAATTCTCCAAGTTCATATGGACAGAGGAAAAGCCAGGATGCGAAGGAACATTGGCTGCCCCGTGTTTGACGAGGCGGCGCTCCGCAACACGAAGCATTCGGAATTGAAGTGAAGAAACTTCCAGTGGCGACGTCGTTGGACGAATAGGGCGCTCGCTGTGGCTGTCGGATCGCAGCCACCACCGTCCTGCGAAGGTCAGTAGCTGATTGACCTGCTCGACGGCTGCTTCGATCGCCCCATTTTTATCTGGCGTGACGGGCGCCTGCCAAAGGCTCCCGTCAGGTTGTTCCTTCGCACGGAGATTTTCCTCTGCGTCTGAAACCGGAGTGCTTCAAGAAGCGCCCGGACATCAGAACCCAGCATGCGAGCGGAACAACACAAGGTGCTCTTTACAAGCATGCGATAAGCATTTTGCTTCACAAAGAGGCGGAAGAGCGTATGTTGCCGGCGACACACGGAAAGCGCGTGAACGAAAAAGGCAAGTTCCAAGTGATGATCACCGATCATCCGGACTTCAGCGACGATGCACGGATCCAGGCGGCCTTGCGTGAGCGGTGGCAGCACGGCCTGAGTGAGGCTGGTTTCAGCCGACTGGCCCCACGGCTTAAGTGGTTGGGGCCGCTCTCAGTCCCGAGATCGGCCTTCAAGGGGATCAGTCTTCTTTGGAATGCTTGGCGCTGGCGAGATATTCAGCCCAGGTCTGCATGAGACCGGCGCGTTTGGCAAACAGATCGCCGCGCGCGTAGGCGGCTTCCGTTTGATTGCCGATCACGTGAGCCAGGGCCGCCTCGGAGACCTCCCGTGCGTAGTCGGTGGTTTCGCGTGCCCAATCCTTGAACGTTGAACGGAAGCCGTGAACCGTCAGGTCGCTGCGACCCATGCGTTTGAGGAGTTGAAGCATCGCCATGTTCGACAGGTGCTTGTTGCCGTCTTTGCCGCCCGGAAGGAGGAACAGACCTGTCCCAGCCTCAAGGAGTGGTTTGACGATCTGGATCGCCGACGTGGACAACGGAACACGGTGCTCACGCATAGCTTTCATGCGCTCGGGCGGAATAGTCCAGATCTTCGCTGCCAGGTCAAATTCTTCTTTCCGTGCACCAGCCACTTCGATGGTGCGGCTCGCCGTCAGGATGGTGAGCTGCAAAGCGAGAGCTGCGCTCCCGACTTCACGTTGCACGCAGGCCATGAAGTCGGCGGCTTCCCCATAGGGTAGAGCGGCATGGTGTTTGGGCTTGCGGATGCGCGAAGGCTTGGCCAGCAAATGGTCGAGGTGCCCTTTCCAGCGCGCAGGATTCAGGCCGGAGCGATAGCGCTTCACGGTCGCCCACGCAAGGATCGACTCGATGCGGCCGCGCAGCCGTGTAGCGGTTTCCGTCTTGCTGTCCCAGATGGGTTCCAGCACCTTCACGATTTCGTCGGTATCGATGTGCGATACGTCGTGGTCGCCGATTATCGGATTGGCATAGGTTTCAATGGTGCTTTCCCACTGTGCGGCGTGCTTCTCGTTCTTCCATGAGCGGCGATGGGCTTCAATATACTGGCTGGCGCAGTCCCGGAATGCTAGAGATTTCGTTTGTGCCAACTGAGCCGTCTTTTGCTGGGCGCGGCGGTGATCTAGCGGATCGATGTTCTCCGCGAGATGGCGGCGGCATTCCATGGCCTTGATGCGAGCCTCCGCGAGGGAAATTGCATGGATTGGGCCAAGCCCCATGCCCCTAGCACGCCCGCGGCGCATGAACCGGAACAGCCACGACTTAGAAAGCGTCTTGGTGACCTGCAGGTAAAGGCCGCCGCCGTCGCTGTACAGGCCATGTTTTTTGAAGCGTGCCACTTGCAGCACGGTGAGTCGATTGAGGGTTCGCATACAAAGCTCCTGACTAGCAAAATCGCTATCAAATGGTTCCTGGAATCCGTTGGATTCAGTTGGAAGAATGCGGAACAGACCACAACCGCATAGATTCTCAACTCAATGAATCCAAAGGCTTTTTGGAACTCAATGGAGCTGCATGGATGTCCCAGTTTGGGACACCCTCTCCGCCAAGATTTA
This sequence comes from Collimonas silvisoli, assembly GCF_018305005.1. Lineage (GTDB taxonomy): Bacteria > Pseudomonadota > Gammaproteobacteria > Burkholderiales > Burkholderiaceae_D > Collimonas > Collimonas silvisoli. Next base: position 12,202 of record NZ_JAGQEG010000005.1, on the reverse strand, counting down.
CTAAGCCCTTGATTATTCAAGGGCTTTTTTATTTGGCTCACGCCACAGGTGTCCCGTTCACTTGGGAAATCGACATGAAGCTGCCGTCCTACCTGGCTCTGTCTCGCCACGGTGTTTTTTACTTCCGCCTCACCTACCGCATTGGCTTCGCACTCAAGGAAAAACGCTTCTCCCTGCGCACCAAGAATCCACAGGAAGCCCGTTTCAAAGCCACCTGCCTTTCGGCGATAATGCTGAAAAACAAATCTAGGGGCAGGCACGAGATGGCAGAGCAAGACTTCAACACCGCAGAAATCATTGCTTCAGGGGGATTACCATCGGACAGAAATACCTGCCAGCCATCAACAGGCTGTTTGATAAGCTCTATTTTCCTAAGGTTTCAGGAAGAAACTAAATCGAGCTGGAGTCTTGGTCACTTTTTCAACAATCGCTTCATCAAAAGAGTAGGGAAGTCCTGCCTATGCCCTGCGACGACATAAACATAGGTGTCGCCGTCGATTCGTCGGTAGATCAGCTTGTGATGCGAGGTAAAAACGTTCTGGTAGTCAAAGATACCAACCGACGCCAACTCTTTTACAGCAGTGCCTGGGAAGCTCTCGGCATCGACTTTTCCCAGTTTTTCAAAAATCTCGTCCTCGGCCTTCAGCCACTCGGCTTCCCCCCACTTGTCAAGCATGTACTCCTGAAGCGAAAGCAAGTCCTCTTGCGCATCGGGCAGAATGATGACGGCCATTATTTGCGGCGCTGACGGGCAGCACGAAGTTGTGCGCGAGATTCGTTAACGGTGAGCCCTTTACCCTGCAGGCGATCTTTTTCGCCCAAGGCGATGATTTTCAGAGCCGCAATAAGCTCTTCCTTTTCCTGAAATTGTTTGATGCTTTCGATCACCATGCTGGCTTCGCCATTCTGGGTGATGACGAATGGGCTTCCATTCAACTCCAGGTCTTCGGAAATTTGCGCCGCATGGCTTTTTAGATAGGAAATTGACTTGATGTTGGCGACGGATTGCATGGCGAACTCCTTTACACGAATGGGTCTAAATTTAGACCTTAATTCAGTTGAAGTCAATGATTGACGCATACCCAGTAAATCCTTGCAAGACTGCTGCAAGCAGAAATCAGGTCTTCAGGTTTTTGTGGTTGGCAAGCAGGCTGTGCGCCAGCTTGACCAACTCAGGATCAAGCTTGGCCCGCTGGATAATTTTCATTTACGAACAGATACAAATAAATTGCGGAAAATCTGCGCCTAGACCCCATGTACTGGAATGCTGAACCAAAGGGGAGTGTTATGCAGGCCGCATGCATAACATTCGCTTGAGTAATTCTTTTTCCTTGTTATAGGAGTAATGGTCATGAGCCCGCAAGAAACCCAATCACTACAAGATTTTTTGAATCAACTAATCCAGGTACGAGGCATTGCCAAAGATCCACAAGCCGATACGTTGATTGCAAGTGCCGTTGCACAACAACCGGACGCAGCGTACCTGCTGGTCCAGCGCGCGCTATTGATGGAGCAGGCGCTTAACACCGCCAAAACACAAATTTCTTCGCTGCAGAGCCAGATTCAGGCAACACAAACTGCCCCGTCACGCAGCTTCTTCGACTCTAATGCATGGGGTAACACGTCGGTTACGGCATCACGCCCGGCAGCGCCCCCGATGATGGCGAGCATGCCTGCGGCAATGCAACCCCCTCTTATGCAAAGTCCGGCGCCAGTGGCGTCGCCAGGCTTCTTTGGCGGCGGCGTCGGGAGCGTGCTAGGCAGCGTTGCTGCTACAGCCGCAGGCGTGGCGGGTGGTGCGTTCCTGTTCCAGGGAATCGAGCACCTGATGCATCCCGGCAGCAGCGCCGGATTTATGAATCAAGCCGGCATGGCGCCATCAACGACATCGACGGAGAACAACACCGTCAACAATTATTACAGCGCCGATACGGCAAAGGATGATGACAGCACAAGCGCGGACAACGTCGTTGCCGACGACACCAGTGGCGACGACGACTCGATAATCTAGGTGTCAGTGCGCGCCACCGTAATATCGCGATTCAACGCCTCGCCTTAGCCGGCGGGGCATTTTTGTTTATGCCGGCGACGCCAGCCCGGAAATATAGGCTATCAGAGCTTCCCTCGGTTTTTCGTCTGCTGGCACGTGTGATTCATGCTGCCAGTTTTTCCTGATGTTGCTCACTGATCGCCAGCGATCGAGAAACTAGTCAGAATCCGCAAACGCCTGCGCTAAATCTTCAATCAAATCGTCCGGATCTTCCAGAAGGCTGGCACTATCGCGAAAATGGTTTTCGACACACTCAGCAAAGGAACCCACGATCATGTGCGTTCTTTGTCCTCGCCTTAACGGAATGTGTAGCAGAATTGCATTGTGCGGAGCGATTGACAGCTAATTGAAGATGGTCGTCAGCATAAGTGGCTCGAAAGTCATGCGTAAACGTAATGTCTTTTTCGTAAAAAGGTAATTCCAAATTACCCGAGAGTCTCCCATACTCGATTGCACAAAATAGCGCTGACTTTCATAAGGCGCCTACCCATAGGAGACATCTGAATGAGCAACTGCCCTTTGCCTGTAAACTTCGCGGCCGTTCTACCCTTTGCACCCGTTTCAGTCATCGCTGTTATCGCCGCTGCCAGCCGATTGAAGAACAAGTTCGATGCATGCCATGACCGCTTTTGCGACGGGAATGCGGTATGAATATCGATATCGGCAAGACACTCGATGATGGCCCGTACACAACGATGCAGAAATTCGTTGTGTGCCTGGCGGCGCTGTCGATTGTGATGGATGGCTTCGATGGTCAACTGATCGGCTTTGCGATTCCAATGCTGATCAAGGAGTGGGGCATCAGCCGCAGCGCATTTGCACCGGCGGTGGCGGCCGGCCTGATCGGGATGGGTATCGGCAGTGCCTGCGCCGGTTTGTTCGCGGATCGTTTTGGACGCCGCTGGGCGGTGATTGGCAGCGTGTCTATTTTTGGCGCCGCTACCTGCTCGATCGGCTTGGCGCCAGATGTGATGACGATTGCGATACTGCGCCTGATCGCCGGCTTCGGCATTGGCGGAGCGTTGCCAAGCTCGACCACGATGACCGCCGAATTTACACCCGCCAGGCGGCGCACCCTGGCCGTCACCGCAACCATCGTTTGCGTGCCCTTGGGCGGCATGCTGGCCGGTTTGTTTTCGAGCGCGGTGCTGCCGCTCTACGGCTGGCGCGGCTTGTTTTTCATCGGCGGCGCATTGCCGTTGGGGCTGGTGGTGCTGCTGTTCTTTACGCTACCGGAATCGCCCCGTTATCTGGCGCGTCGCCGGCATCGCTGGCCTGAGCTGTCGCAACTGCTCGGCCGCATGTCCAGGCCGACCGCGGCCGGCGCGGTGTTTACCGATCTGGGCGAACAGAAAAAAGAGCAGCGTGTGGGTTTCAGTGCGCTGTTCGACGAGGGCCGGGTGCGCGACACCTTGGCCATCTGGTGCGCATTCTTCATGTGCTTGCTGGCGGTCTACAGTGCTTTCAGCTGGCTGCCGACGATGCTGGCGGCAGAGGGTTTGAGTACGCAGATTGCCGGTTCTGGCTTGACTGCGTACAACCTCGGCGGCGTGATAGGCGCATTGGCGTGTGCCGTGGCGATTACCCGTTTCGGCTCGCGCTGGCCGTTGATTGCGTGCTGCGCCGGCGGTGCTGCCAGCGCGCTGCTGTTGCTGGGTGTCGACGCCTCTCATAGTACGGGCTGGTTTATCTTCGGGCTCGGCGTGCATGGCATGTTTGTCAATGCGGTGCAGTCGACCATGTATGCACTATGTGCGTTCGTTTATCCGACTGCGGTGCGGGCCACCGGCACCGCTTCAGCGTTGGCTTTCGGCCGCGTCGGTGCGATCCTGAGCGCTTTCGCCGGCGCTGTCGTGATTACCGCTGCAGGCGCATTCGGTTATCTGATCATGTTGGGGGTGGCGATGCTGTTCGTTTTGATCGCGCTGACGATGGTCAAAGGACATATTCCCAGATTGCGTCGGACAAAGGCTGAAGCAAAAGTTGAGGTACAGGCCTAAATTATTGTGTCAAGGAGCAACTGCAAGCAATCGCAGTTGCTCCAGCAACTTGACCGCGGGGTCCGGCAAAATGCCGTGCCGCCGGCGAAAGGCGGTCAGCGTTCTGCTGGCCATGACGCCGGAAATCGCGAGTGCATCAATCAGCCGCGCCTGGTGGTCCGCATCATACATGGGTTCCGGCATCCAGCTCAGGAAGCCGGAACGCGTCACCAGGCTTTTCAAGACAGTGATCGACCGGGTTTCGACCGCGATGTCTGGCATTGCCAAACCGTGCGCGCTGAACACTTGCCGCATTTGCTCAAACGGGCCGGTTCCCTGTGGCGGCATGGCCCACTGCTGAGTTAAGGTGTCGGCCAGTTTGAGTGTGGGATTGTTGCGCAACGGGTGGCCGATTGCGGCAACCACATGGCTGCGGTCTTCCCAGCGGCAATCGCCGATGGCGCAGATCTCGTCGGTGTCAGCAACCGACATGCCAAGCGCCAGATCGACCTCGTGTTTGACCAGTGCGTCGGTCAGGCGATCCCATACGCCTTCGATCACATGGACGTGCAGGGTTGGCCATTTTTTCAGCACCTCTCCGATTGCCTGCGGCAATACCTGGCTGGCGATGCTGCCTACCGCACCGACCCTGATGGTGCCTTTGACCAAGCCGCGCATGGCGTCGATTTCTTCGGTTGCGTGTTCGGCTTCGCGCAGCAGCAAGGTGGCGTGCGGCAGCAGGGCGCGGCCGATCTCGGTGAGTTGCATGCCTTTTGAGTGGCGTTCGAATAACGGTGCGCCGACCTGTTCTTCAAGGCGCTTGATAGTACGGCTCAGGGCCGGCTGCGTCACGTGCAGCGCATCGGCACTGCGGCCCAAGCTGCCGGTGGCTACGATGGTGGTAAATGCGGTTAACTGGCGGAGATCGAAAGTCATGCTTGATCGTAATGTCTTTTCTTATAAAAGGCAATTTCAAAACATGAGGCTTGCTTTCATACTGGCACCTTGAAGCCGCGCTTTTTTTCGAGGCGCGTACCTAATCCGATAGCCCGATAGGAGATTTTGTGAGCAGCACTTCCAATACAAATATATCGCCGGTTGCATCGATTACCGTGCGTGACGCGGTGATCGATCTGATGCGTCAATTCGGCATGACTTCCGTGTTCGGCAATCCAGGCTCGACGGAACTGCCGATGTTCCGCAATTTCCCTGAGGATTTTCGTTATGTGCTTGGCCTGCAGGAGGCGGTAGTAGTCGGCATGGCCGACGGTTACGCCCAGGCCACGCGCAATGCTTCATTGGTGAACTTGCATTCAGCCGCCGGCGTCGGCAACGCGATGGGCAATATTTTCACCGCATACAAGAACCGCACGCCTATGGTGATCACCGCCGGACAACAAGCCCGGTCGATATTGTCGCTCGATCCCTTCCTATCGTCGGCACAGGCAACAGAATTGCCCAAGCCTTACGTCAAATGGAGCATTGAACCGGCTCGCGCCGAAGATGTGCCTTTGGCCATGGCGCGTGCCTACTACATAGCGATGATGCCGCCGCGTGGCCCGGTATTGGTGTCGATTCCGGTGGACGATTGGGATCAGCCCGCGCAATTGCTGCCGGCGCGCATAGTCAGCACCGAATTAAGGGCGGAGCCTTTGATGCTGGATCAGATAGCTGCTGCGCTGGACGCCAGCCAGCGTCCGGCATTCGTGGTGGGCGCCGCGGTCGATCGCGACAACGCCTGGGACGCCGTGGTGCAACTGGCGGAAAAGCACAACGCCAGGGTCTGGGCGGCGCCCATGTCGGGCCGTTGCAGTTTCCCTGAAAACCATCGTTTGTTTGCCGGCTTCCTGCCGGCGATGCGCGAAAAGATAGTCGGTTTGCTGGATGGGCATGACTGCATTTTCGCCCTTGGCGCTCCGGCTTTTATTTATCACGTCGAAGGCAGCGGGCCGTACATTCCGCCAGGCGCCACGCTATGCCAACTCACCGACGATCCGGCTACCGCCGCCTGGACCCCAATCGGTACCTCGGCAGTCGGCAGCATACGCTTGAGCGTGCTCGATTTGATGGCTGTTTCAGCACCGCCGCCGCGCGCTTTGCCTGCCGCGCGGCCTGAGCGCGTACGCGCCGAGCCATCCGGGCGGATATCCGTGGCGTATGTCATGCAGACCTTGGCAGAGCTGCGCGATCCGGCTGACATCGTGGTGGAAGAAGCACCCAGCGCCCGCCCGGTGCTGCAGACTTATCTGCCCATCACGCGCAGCGAGGGATTCTTCACGATGGATAGCGGCGGCCTCGGCTACGGCATGCCGGCGGCGGTAGGCGTGGCGCTGGGCAAACCCGGCGTGCGCGTCGTCGGCATTTTTGGCGATGGTTCCAGCATGTATTCGATCCAGTCGCTGTGGACCGCTGCGCAATTGAAACTGCCGATCGTGTTCCTGATTCTGAATAACCGGCGCTACGCGGCATTGCAGGATTTTGCGCCGGTTTTTGGCTTCACCGATAGCGACGTGGTGCAAGGGACTGAGCTTCCGGCGATCGATTTCGTGGCGCTTGGCAAGGGACTCGGGTGCCAGGCGGTACGCGTGACGGATGCAGCGCTTTTGCGCGACGCTCTGCAGCAAGCGTTGCATTCGTCGACACCGGTGCTGGTCGAAGTCGAGGTCGCATAAAACAATCGCAATAAAGGAGATAGATCGTGAACACGATATCGATGTTGATCAACGGCGAGCCATCGCAAGCGGAAAATGGCGCCACTTTTGAGAGAAGCAATCCCCTGGATGGCCAGGTAGCGACCAGAGCGCCGGCCGCCAGCGTAGCCGATGCGTTGCGCGCCGTCGACGCTGCCGCCGCTGCGTTTCCGGCGTGGTCGGCAACCGGGCCGGGCGAGCGCCGGGCGTTGCTGATCAAAGCCGCCCGCGCGCTGGAGGCCAAGGGCGAAGCTTTCGCCGCGGCCATGGCGGCGGAAACCGGCGCTTCGGGCATCTGGGCCGGCTTCAACGTTCATCTGGCTGCCAATACCTTGTTGGAAGCCGCAGCGCTGACTACTCAGATCAATGGTGAGGTAATCCCATCCGACCTGCCCGGCAATCTGGCAATGGGGGTGCGCCAGGCCGCCGGCGTAGTGCTCGGCATGGCGCCATGGAACGCACCGGTGATTCTCGGGGTGCGGGCGATCGCCGTGCCGCTGGCTTGCGGCAATACAGTCGTTCTGAAAGGCTCGGAGCTTTGTCCGGCAACGCATGGCCTGATCATCGCCGCATTGCAAGAGGCAGGCTTGCCGAAGGGCGTGGTGAATTTCGTCACCAATGCGCCGGCCGACGCCGCCGCCGTGGTCGAGGCGATGATCGCGCACCGGGCGGTGCGGCGCGTGAATTTCACCGGCTCGACGCAAGTCGGAAAGATCATTGCCATGCATTGCGCAAAATATTTGAAACCGGCAGTGCTGGAGCTTGGCGGCAAGGCGCCGGTGCTGGTGCTGGACGACGCTGACCCTGATGCCGCAGTGAATGGCGTTGCCTTCGGCGCTTTCGCCAATTCGGGGCAGATTTGCATGTCCACCGAACGCATCATCGTCGATCACAAAATTGCCGACGATTTCGTCCGGCGCCTGGTCGCCAAGGCCAACAGCCTGCCGCTGGGCGATCCGCGCTTAGGCCCGGTGGTGCTGGGTTCCGTGGTTGACAGCAAGACGGTAGAGCGTTGCAACGCGTTGATCGACGACGCCTTAAGCAAAGGCGCCAAGCTGCTGTGCGGAGGCAAGGCCGACAGCAGCTTGATGGCCGCCACGCTACTGGACCACGTGACGCCCGCTATGCGGATTTACGCCGAAGAATCGTTCGCGCCGGTCAAAGGCATCGTCAGGGTCAATGGCGATGAGGAGGCAATCGCCTGCGCTAACGATAACGAATACGGTTTGGCGTCGGCCGTATTCAGCCGCGATACCGCACGCGCCTTATTGGTAGCGGGGCGGATTGAATCAGGCATTTGCCATATCAACGGCGCTACCGTCCATGACGAACCGCAAATGCCGTTCGGCGGCGTCAAGGGCAGCGGCATCGGCCATTTCGGCGGCAAGGCCGGTATCGATGCGTTTACCGACTTACGCTGGATTACCTTGCAAACCACGCCGCGCGCTTATCCGTTCTGAGCGTGACTGAATCTGGCAGCCATATTTCGATAGCGGGGAGATGAATCGTGAACAAGATAATGATAGTCGGGGCTGGTGCAATGGGTTGCCTGTTTGGCGCCAGGCTGGCGCAGGCCGGTTACGAATTAATGTTGGTCGATGTATGGCGTGAGCATATCGATGCGATTAACAGCGCTGGCTTGAAAATTGAAACGGAGCAGGGCGAGCAAACTGTCAAAATCAACGCAGGCACCGCCGATGCCATCGATTTCCGGCCGGATCTGGTGATCGTGTTTACCAAGACTTTGCATACTGCCGCCGCTCTGGATTCGGTCTGCCATTTATTCGACGACAGAACCTGTTTGCTAACCTTGCAAAATGGTTTGGGAAATGTCGATACAGCCGCTGAGTTCATTCCGATTGAACGTGTAATGCACGGCGTAACCAATTATCCCAGCGACCTTCAAGGACCGGGCCGCGTGTCGTCGAAAGGCAGTGGTTATGTCAAGATCTACGGCGCTGATGGGCAGCTCCGGAGGGAGAATCAGTTGATCGCGGAGGCCTTCAGCAAAGCCGGCTTCAATTGCGTTCTTGATCCGGATGTCGAGCGCGCCATCTGGGAAAAGGTGGCGTTCAATGCGGCCCTGAACAGCTTGACAGCCGTCACCGGGATGACCGTCGGCGAGGTCGGAGCGAGTGCTTCAGGTCCGCTGCTGGCGCAACGTATCGTCGCCGAAACAGGTCTCGTTGCACGCAGCAAAAACATTGCGATGGATGAGGATGCGGTCTGGCAATCCGTAGGTAAAGCATTTGCCGAACACGCGGACCACAAACCGTCCATGCTGCAAGACGTGATTCATCGCCGGAAAACCGAGATTGGGGCGATCAATGGCGCGATTGCTGAACTTGCGCTTGAATCCGGCATAGAAGTCCCGGTTACCGAGACGCTTTATCATCTGGTGCGTATGATCGAGCAGAAACTCGAGCACTGATTGATGGCGGAAGCAAACGGGCCGGGCAGATATAGAACTCATTTTATCAATATCCGTGAGATGCGTTCTTGCCAGAAGAGGCGCTGGCAAGGCGCGCGACGCGCCTTGCACTACCTCCCACACGCCGCGTTCGCACTCACGGATATTGATAAAATGAGTTCTAATAGAAACGTCATCTCAGGGAGACGCTCATGCAGCTCACGCCCAGATTAGCGATCTTTACCGTCGTGACGAGCCTTGCCTATCTTGGACTCGCCGTTCTCGGCCGCGGCGGCGTTGCCGCCTTTTTCTCGCAGCCGGCGCTGCTGGTGGTTGCCCTGGCATTCCTCATCATGGCTGGCGCGGCACTCTTCAGCAGCGGCAATCTGAGTCCCGGCGAGCGCGAGGACCGCGGCAACCGCTGGGTTATCCCCGTCATCGGACTGATCGGGCTGCTGCAAGCCTATCTGCCGGCCTATACCGACCGTATCGGATTCTGGACATTCGGCGCCGATGCGGTTCGTTGGGTGGGCGTTATCCTCTTCATCGTCGGCGGCGCGCTGAGGCTGTGGCCGGTCTTCATACTCGGCCGCCGTTTCAGCGGCTTGGTGGCGATCCAGCCGGGCCATCGGCTGGTCACCGATGGCCTGTATGGCGTTATTCGTCACCCAAGTTATCTGGGTTTTCTGGTCAATTCGCTGGGCTGGTCCCTGGCCTTTCGTTCCGGGGTCGGCGTGCTGCTGACGGCGCTCATGATCCTGCCGTTGCTGGCCCGCATGCGCGCCGAGGAGGCACTGCTGCGCAGCCAGTTCGGCGCTGAGTATGAAGCTTACTGCGCCCGCACATCGCGGCTGATTCCTGGGGTTTATTAAAGCATCCGCGCTAGTTCACGGGATAGCGCGACTTTCTGTATCATCACTGGCGCAAACTTCAAAGGAGATTTCATGTCCAGCCATGTTGCTACTATCGAATGGGAACGAGCGGATGCGGTATTCGTTGATAACCGTTACAGCCGCGCCCACCAATGGCAATTCGACGGCGGTGCGGTAGTGCCGGCGTCGAGTTCACCGCATGTAGTCAGGGTGCCTTTGTCGAATCCGGCCAATGTCGATCCGGAAGAAGCTTTTGTCGCCTCCTTATCCAGCTGCCATATGTTGTGGTTTCTTGATATCGCGCGCAGCGCCGGCTACCTGGTCGACCGTTATGTCGACCACGCCATAGGCCACATGCAACGCGGAGAGGATGGCAAAAGCTGGATAGCGCTGGTTGAACTGGTGCCGGCGGTGGCCTTCTCCGGCGCCAGGATTCCAGACGACGCCGTGCTCCGGCATTTGCATCACCAGGCGCATGAAGAGTGTTTTCTGGCGCGCTCGGTGAAGAGCGAAATCAGGATCCAGGGCAGCTGGAGCCACGCCGCCTCATGAACCCCGCCTGGCTATGATTAGCCTGAGCGGCGCGGAGACGGGTAGAATACCGGCGGCGCAGTCTGGCCGCGCGGGCCGGGGTTGGCCAGCGGGTGTATGGCAAAATCGCGCCGATACGGCGTTTAAACAGAAAAAATAAGCAGGAAAAATAATGGCAAAGAAGAATGAAGAGCTGGACCCGGAAACGCTGGCTTTGATCAACTGGTGTATCGAAGTCGAAGGTTTTCTGGTGGCTGGCGGTGCGACTTTGGAACAGGCGCAAGAGCATATCGAAGAACAGGTGGAATGGTTTACCGACCAGTTCTACGACGGCCTGACGCCGGAGCAAGCTGCCAAAGCGGCATTGAGCGATTGAAGATGTTTGCCGAATTGCAGTCGATCTAAATGGGGCAACATGAAATAGGGCGCGGCATTGGCTTGTCGGTCGGCGCTTCGATGCTGTTCGCCCTGATGTCCGGCTACACCAAATTGCTGGCGCCGCTCGACGGCCTCGATATATTCGCCTGGCGCGTGGTGTGGACGCTGCCTGGCGCGCTGGCTTTGCTGGTCCTGCGTCAGCGCTTGCCGCAGGCGCTTGCCTTGCTGCGCCGTCTCGCTCGCGAACCCTTGACTTGTATCGCCATGATGGTAGTGGCGGCGCTGCTTGGGCTTCAGGCCTGGATTTTTTTGTGGGCGCCTTTGCACGGCCGTGCGCTGGAAGTTTCGCTCGGCTATTTTCTGTTGCCGTTGACGATGGTGCTGGTCGGCCGTTTCTATTATCACGAACGGCTGGATCTGTTCCAATGGCTGGCGGTGGCTTGTGCCGTGCTTGGCGTATTGCACGAGGTGTGGCTGACGCGCAGCTTTGCCTGGCCGACCCTGGTGGTGGCGCTAGGTTATCCGCCGTACTTTATCCTGCGCCGCAAGATCAATGCCGATCCGGTGGTGGCGTTCGCGCTGGAGATTGCCTTGCTGGTCCCGGTGGCGGCAATCATGTTGTATGCGCGCGCATCCTTGCCGGTGATTGCCCATAGGCCGGACATGTGGCTGTTCCTGTTGCCGGGGCTGGGTTTGTTGAGCACGGTGGCGCTGGGCGCCTACCTGGGCGCCAGCCGGCGGCTGCCGATGGCCTTGTTCGGCATCCTCGGCTACGTCGAGCCGGTATTGCTGGTCGGCGTCGCCATCATTTTCCTCGGCGAGTCGATGGCGCCGGGACAACTGGCCACCTATATTCCCATCTGGTGCGCGGTGGCGCTGACTGCGGCGCACAGTGTGCGCTTGTTGCGCAAGGAACGGGCCGCGCGGCGTCCTGCAGCCGATCAGATCCCTCTGTAGATAGATACCCTCGCAAATTCAGCAATCTTTTTTGCTCTTCAAACTTGCACCGGCACTCACTTTTCTGATTTATTCAGGGGCGACTAGATAGCTGATTGCGACAGCAGGATCTGTACGTCAGGGACAGCGGAAAACACTGTCTACCCCCTTCTCGCATTTCTGAATCCGAACTGCTGCCAGCGACTCTGTACTGGGGGAAGTAAAAGATTCAAGCCGCTTGTTGCGGGCGTCACCCCGTGCAACGGACGCGGGTTCGATTCCCGCCGCCCACACCAATATTTCATTTAAAATCAAATACTTAAAAATATAGTGCTGTCATTAATTGGGGTGTTTTG